>JANPJJ010000001.1:0-2116 GCA_031425455.1 Sandaracinobacter sp.
TTTGGCGCTTGCGGGGGTCCCTCGGCAATGGCACGATATCATCGTAACGTTTTTGCAGTCGCGCCGTTCTCAGGCTGCGGCGGCGTTCGCCGGGGGGCATCAGGATATGCGAAGCGTCGTGGCTGGGTTGGTCGGAATCTCGATGCTGGCAGCACCGGTGCAGGCCGCCTGCTGGGAACCCGAGGAGTATGAGGCCGCCCGTATGCGCGATGTCCAGACCGTGCTGATGGTGAGCGCGCTGAAATGCGGCCGTGCCATGCCCGAAATGGCGCCCGCCTATAATCGCTGGGTGGGCCGCGCCCGGACCGACCTGATCGAGGGCGAGAAGAAGCTGCTCGCCCATTTCGTCCGCGAAGGCGACAAGCTGAAATATGACAAGTTCACCACCGCGCTCGCCAACAAATATTCCGAACTGGCAGACCACCCCAGCTTCTGCACCCGGGCCAAGGCGCTGTTCGACGCCGACGAAGCCCAGAACGGCATCCTGGTGAAGGTCGTGACCCTCCTCAACGCCAGGCCGAACGGCGTGGAGGAAATGTGCCCCCGCCAGTCCCGCGCCTCGGTGATCGTGGTGAGCCCGTTCGACGCGCTGCCGGTCGATACCGCCGCGCCGGCCGCAGCCTCGGCTCCGCCGGCACCGACCCAGACGGCCGCAGCCGAAACACCGGCCGGCGCTACTTCGACCCCGGAGCCCGCTGCAACTCCCGCGGCCTCGCCGGCGCCGGCCTCCCCGACGCCCTGACGGTTCAGACCAGGCGGCTCTGCTTCACTGCGGCTTCGATGAAGCTCGCGAACAGCGGGTGCGGCGCAAACGGCTTCGATTTCAGTTCGGGGTGGAATTGCACGCCGACGAACCAGGGATGGTCCGGCCGCTCCACAATCTCCGGCAGCGCGCCGTCTGGCGACATTCCGGTAAACGCAAGGCCCTCGGCTTCCAGCCGGTCGCGATAGGCGGTGTTCACTTCGAACCTGTGGCGATGCCGCTCGAAAATGACGGTCTCGCCGTAGATCGCCGAGGCATGGCTGTTCCCGGCCAGCCGCGCCTCATAGGCCCCCAGCCGCATGGTTCCCCCCAGATCGCCACCTTCCGCCCGTTTCTGAAGGCCCTCGGGTGACATCCACTCGCTGATCAGGCCCACCACGGGCTCGGGCGTCGCGCCGAACTCGGTCGACGAGGCCGCGGTAATGCCGACCAGATTTCGCGCCGCCTCCACGCAGGCCATCTGCATCCCGAAGCAGATGCCGAAATAGGGTACCCGCCGCTCCCGCGCGAAGCGGATCGAGGCGATCTTGCCCTCGGCGCCCCGTTCCCCGAAGGCCCCGGGCACCAGGATCGCGTGGAGCGGCTCCAGCCGGGCGGCAATGTCGTGGTCCGGCCCCTCGAACAGCTCGGCGTCGATCCACTGGATGTTCACCTTCACCCGGTTGGCGATCCCGCCATGTACCAGCGCCTCGTTCAGGCTCTTGTAGGCATCGGGCAGCCCGACATATTTGCCGACGACGCCCACCGTGACCTCGCCCTCAGGGCTGGTCAGCCGCTCGACGATATCCTCCCAGCGTCCGAGGTCGGGTTCGGGCCCGGGCTCGATCGAAAACGCCCTGAGCACGCTTTCATCCAGCCCTTCGGCATGATAGCGCAGCGGCACCGCATAAATGGAGTGGGCGTCCAGCGCCGGGATGACCGCTTCCTTCGGCACGTTGCAGAACAGCGCGATCTTGGCGCGCTCGCTGTCGGGCAGCGGCCGTTCGCAGCGACACACCAGCACGTCGGGCTGGACACCCAGCGACGCCAGCTCGCGCACGCTGTGCTGGGTCGGCTTGGTCTTCAGCTCGCCCGCGGCCGCGATGAACGGCACCAGCGTGACATGCACCGAAATACTGTTGCCCCGCCCCAGCTCGTTCCGGAGCTGGCGGATCGCCTCGATGAAGGGCAGCGATTCGATGTCGCCCACCGTTCCGCCGATTTCGCAGAGCACGAAGTCGATCCCGTCCGTCTCGGCGATCGCGAACGCCTTGATCGCGTCGGTCACGTGCGGGATCACCTGCACGGTGGCGCCCAGATAATCGCCGCGCCGCTCGCGCGTGATGATTTGGCTGTAGATTCGGCCCGAGGTGA
>JANPJJ010000002.1:0-2618 GCA_031425455.1 Sandaracinobacter sp.
GAACAAGGCGTCAGCAGAAAGTCGTGCCGCCCGACACTGTCCTCGACGATCGTCAGCATCGGCCGGCTTCGGTTCGACCAGAGCCGGTTTCCGGTGGTCAGATAGATGCGGCTCTCGTAATCCAGCGTCCGGCCCGACGACAGAATCTCGCGGACGTCCTGAAGATTGGCCGCCACAAGGTCCGCAACCTGCTCCCCCGTCGGATCGGATACCGTCAGCCGCTGGCCGCGCCGAAGCTCGAAGGCCGTGCCGTGCCTGGGTTCTATGCGTTGGATGGCCGCTCTCCCTGTCGATCCGCAGCCGCATTTCCGGCCGCTCCCCTATAGCGGAACGGGCAGTCCCAACCCTCTGGAACCACCCGGCCGCTATATTGCCGCGCCTCGGACCGCTCGCCATGCCGCGACAGCATCGGGTTGATGCTGCCCTGCAGCTGCTCGTCGCGGTCCAGAATGGTTCGTCGCAGCCGCTCATAGCGACCCTCGGCGCGCAGGCGCTCAAACTGCGCATGCAGATTGAACACCAGCGTCGGCGCCGCGAAGCGGCGCGCCCTCCGGCTCGCATGCGGGTGCAGGCCCACGATGAAAAAGGCCTCGCCACCGAAGCTCAGCGAGAAATGCGGGTTCAACGGGTCCGCGGCAACGCGCCGGTCCCAATGCTGTCCCATCCAGCGGTCCTTGTCGGAAAGCGACTGGGCCCGCTCCCACAGCGCCCGTTCGAAGTGAAGCTCGTCCAGATGTCGCGGCCCCTCGAAAATAACGGCGAACGTCGTGAACAGATGCGGTGCCCGCTTCCAGCGATGGGCAAAGTCGACCAGCCGTTCGGCGATTGCCAGATCGTCCCAGGCGGACGTGATCGAGCGGGCGACCATCGTCGTCAGCTGGTTCTTGCCCAACGCCGATTTCGCCCCGACGCAGGGGAAGTTCGGGCGAGCGATGAAATGGTGCAGCTGCCGCTCGAGCGGCAGCCGCGCAGAGGGGTGCTGAGCCTTCATGGTGGGGGATAACAGGTGCACCGGGGCCGGGTTCCGCTGCGACGTTTGGCAGCAGCCACAGGGCCGGATCGGGCAGCACCGGGTCTGTCGGTAACGGGCCGGAACCTTACCCGCCGGTCGTCATTCACCGGATGTGTTCCAACCAGGGCATGAGCCGATGAGTATCGGGGAGCTGTGCCCTTGAAAGTGCAGTGCCGCCGGAGTCCCATATGGAAGATCTGACCTGGGCCGACACGTCGGCGCCGGGGATAGCCCGGCGGCGCGCCGGCAAGGGCTGGCAGTATATCGGCCCGGACGGGGCACGCATCACCTGCGCCGAGACGCGAGCCCGGCTCGCATCCGTGGCGCTGCCGCCTGCCTATGTCGACGCCTGGTACAATCCCAATCCTCGCGGGCATATTCAGGCGGTCGGGATCGATGCGCGCGGCCGTCGGCAATATCGCTATCACCCGGCGTTCAGGTCTGCCCGGGAAACCGACAAGTTCGATCGGCTCGCCGCGTTCGGCAAGAGCCTGCCGGGGCTGCGTCGTGCGGTGACAGCGTCGCTGCGCCAGCCCGGCCTGTCGCGGCAGCGCGTGATCGCCGCCATTGTCCGGCTGCTCGACATGGAGCAGCTGAGGGTCGGGAACGAAAACTACGCGAAGGCGAACCGCAGCTATGGCGCCACCACGCTCCGGGCCCGGCATGCCCGGATCGAAGGCACGCGGATCAAGCTGAAATTCCGCGGCAAGAGCGGCATCGAGCGCACGCTCACCTTGTCCGACCGGTCGCTCGCCCGAACGGTCCGGCAGTGCCAGGAGCTGCGCGGCCAGCATCTGTTCGCCTGGGCCGACGAGAGCGGCGCGGCGCATCCGGTCAGCTCCGAAGATGTGAACGGCTGGCTTCGCGAAGTTACCGGAAAGTCTATCACGGCACGCCAGTTCCGCACCTGGTGGGCCAGCGTGCTGGCGCTGGAGGCCTGCATCGCAGAGCCGCCGCCCAGGCTGACCGAAGTGCTGCAGCATGTATCCGCCCGGCTGGGCAACACGCCGGCGATTGCCCGCAAAAGCTATATCCACCCCGCCGTGATCGATGTGGCGCGCGGCATCCGGCCCCGGCCGGCCGGGCTCGCCGGCCCGCGCGGCCTCTCCGTTCCCGAGCGCCGGTTGATGGCGCTGCTTCGCGGATGAGCTTCAACTGGTCGGGTCCAGCTTTTCCGCGACTTCTTGGGTTTTCCGATGCGGCAGCGCGATCATGCACAGGATAAACCCGGCAAACGCCAGGCAGATAGCGTTGGGGATGATGAGGGCGAGCTCGCCCTGGAGCACGCCGAATGTCGTCCAGGCGGCAAACGCAAGGACCGTGAGCGAATACATGCCGAGCGACAAGCCTTCCGTGCTGCGAGCCCGGATGATCTTCCAGGCCTGCGGGGTGAAACTGGCAACCGACGCCATCGCCCCGATCGTTCCCACAATATCCACGGCTTCCATCGCGCTCTCCTTCTGCGGGGCGTAATGAACGTCGTGGCTGACAGGTTCCCCAATCCCGAGAAATCGACGGCCAGTGGAGACATGAAGGAAAATCCCCTGCCGCTGATCGGCGACAGGGGCACCCGCGTGCTGATCGCAGGTAGCCTCCCGGGCCAATA
>JANPJJ010000003.1:0-13356 GCA_031425455.1 Sandaracinobacter sp.
GGGTGCGTCTTCCAGCGTTGCATCTCGTCGAACGGCGACAGGTGCGGGTTCTTGTAGCCCAGCCACACCACGAACCCCAGCGCGACCTGGTTGTTGGCCTGATGATAGAGGAACCCGCCACCATTGGCATCGGTCAGCGGCCAGCCCTGGCTGTGGATCACCCGACCCGGTACATGCTTTGCCGGCTCGATGTCCCACAGTTCCTTGATCCCGATCCCGTAGACCTGCGGCTCGCAATCCTTCCTCAGGTCGAATTGCTGGACCAGATGCTTGGTCAGATGGCCGCGCGCGCCCTCGGCGAAGAAGGTGTATTTGGCGTGGAGCTCCAGCCCCGGCTGGTAGTTCGGCCCCGGCGTCCCGTCGCGGTGCACGCCCATGTTGCCGGTCGCCACGCCCTTCACCGATCCATCCTCGTGGAACAGGATTTCGGCCGCCGCAAATCCCGGGAAGATTTCCACCCCCAGCGCTTCCGCCTGCCCGGCCAGCCAGCGGCACAGATTGCCCAGGCTGCCGGTATAGGTGCCCTTGTTGTTCAGGAAACTCGGCAACAGGAAGTGCGGCAGCTCCCGCTTGCCGCCTTTGGTCAGGATCCAGTGCCGGTTGTCCGTCACCGGCACGCCCGCCATCGGGCAGTCCTTGTCGCGCCAGTCCGGGATCAGCTCGTCCAGCGCGCGCGGATCGACCACCGCGCCCGACAGGATGTGCGCGCCCACTTCCGAGCCTTTCTCCAGCACGCAGACACTCAGCTCCAGCCCCTTTTCCGCCGCCGCCTGCTTGGCGCGGATCGCGGCGGCGAGCCCCGCCGGGCCGGCGCCCACGATCACCAGATCATAGGGCATTGCTTCTCTGTCGCTCATCGCCTCGGCTCTCTTCTGGCTGTCATGCAGTTGTTTTGCTCTATTCATCGCAGTGTCACGGGTTTTCAACCCGTAAAGCCCGTCATCCCCGTTCGCCGGGCTTGACCCGCCGGGCCAGCCTGCCAATTGTCGCGCCCTATGCGCAAAGGCCAAAGCGGCGCCGGCGGCAACGCCGGCACCCGGGGGGAAATCGAAGCCCTGATCGAATGGTGGAAGCTCGCCGGCGTGGACGTGGCCGTCCACGAGACGCCACAGCCCTGGTTCGCCCCGGCCGTGCTGGCGCGTGCCGCCGTTCCCGCGCGCCCGCTGCCCGCCCCGGCGCTCGGCGCCAGCATCGCGGTCGATCCCTATGCGCAGCTGAAGTCGCTCGCCGACCTCCAGGCACTGGTCCGCGCCGAGCTGCCCGACGCGCCGTTCGCAGACGGCAACCCGGCGTCGGGCATCATGGTCGTCGGCGAGGCACCGTCGGCCGAAGATCTTCGCACCGGCCGCCCGTTCACCGGCCCTGCCGGGCTGCTGCTGGATCGGATGCTCGCTGCCATCGGGCTCGACCGGACATCATGCTACATCGCGCTGGTCGCACCCCGGCGCCGGGTGCCGGGCCCGCCGCCGCCGGACGCCATCGCCGCCGATTTGCCGCTGGCCCATGCCCATATCCGGCTTGCCGCGCCGCGCCTGCTGCTGCTGCTGGGCGGCACTGCAAGCCAGAGCCTGACCGGCGCCACCCTGCCGATCGGGAAGCTGCGCGGCACCTGGCTGGACGTCCGCGGCGTGCCCGCACTCGCCACCTTCAACCCGGCCTATCTGCTGCGCCGGCCCGAGGACAAGGCGCTCGCCTGGGCCGACCTTCTCGCCTTCAGGAAACGCCTGCCCTCATGATCCGGACACTCGCCCTAGCCGCCCTCATCGCGACCCCTGCCCTCGCGCAGGAGACCCCTGCCCCGGCGCTCGCGCCGGACACGATAGAGGTTACCGCCACGCGCGACCGGTCGCCGTTCACGGTTGCCGAACGCTCGGTGCCGGCGCAGCTGTCGCCCGGCCAGCGCGATCTCTATCGGCAGGTGTTCCGCGCGCTGGACAACGGCCGCGCCGGCGCCGCCTCCGACCTGCTTGCCGCCATGCCGCGCGGGCCGCTGCACGCGACAGCCGAAGCGCAGATCCTGCTGGCGCAAGGGTCCGGCGCGGGCCTCACGCGGCTGGTCGGCTGGCTGCAGGCCAACCCGGCCGCGCCCCAGGCAATCGCAATCGCCGCCTTGGCCCGCAAGGCCGGCGCCACCGAACTGCCCCCCCTCGTGCGCACCAAGCAGCTCACCCCGGTTCGCCTGACCCCGGCGCTCGGCCCGCGAAGCGCACGCTTTTCGGCGCCGGCCGACGCCGGTTTCGCCACCGAAGCCCGCGACCGCATCGCCGCCGATGATCCGCTTGCCGTGGAAGCCCTGCTCGACCGACACGGCTCCGAGCTGAGCGCGGAAATCCGCAGCGAATGGGCGCAGCGTGCCGCCTGGGATGCCTATCTGGCGCTGGACGACACGACTGCCCGACGGCTTGGCGCCCGCGCCGCCAACGGCTCCAGCGAATGGGCGGCGATGGGCCACTGGGTTGCCGGGCTCGGCGCCTTCCGCCAGAACGACTGCGAAGCGGCGGCCCGGCACTTCGATGCGATCAGCCAGGTCTATGTCGCCGCCAACGATTTGCGTGCGGCCGGCGCCTATTGGGCGGCGCGCAGCCATCTGCGCTGCGGTCGGCCCTGGATGCAGACCGAGCGTTTGCAGGCGGCCGTCGCCCGCGATCGCGACGGCTTCTATGGCCTGCTGGCCGGTCAGACGCTGGGGGTAAGACCGAATTTCGACTGGGCAGAGCCCGATTTCATCCAGGCCGACTGGACCACGTTGAAGGCGACCCCCGGGGCGGTGACGGCGGCGGCGCTGGTGGAGATCGGCCAGTTGGGCCTCGCCGACCGGGAGCTCAGGCATCTGGCCGCCGCGACCTCCAACGACTTCTACCAGCCGACGTTGCGGCTGGCGGCCCGGCTGGACCTGCCGGCGACGCAATATTGGCTGGCGCAGAACCCGCCGCCCGGGCTGATGGCGCCGATGTCGGCCCGGCTTCCGACTCCGGGCTGGAATCCGGTGAAAGGGTGGCGGGTCGATCGCAGCCTGGTGTTCGCGCACGCGCTGCAGGAATCGAAGTTCATCACCGTTGCCCGGTCGGGCGCGGGGGCGAAGGGCCTGATGCAGATCATGCCGGGCACGGCCCGCGATCTGGCCAAGGCGCTGGAAATCGAGCATTCCGACGAGCTGCTGTCGGACCCCAGTTTCAATGTGGAATATGGCCAGAGCTATCTGGAGATGCTTCGCGACAGCCCGCACACCGGCGGGCTGCTGCCCAAGGTGATCGCGGCCTATAATGCCGGGCCCGGATCGGTGATGAAGTGGAACGCCGGCGGCGTGAAGGACAATGGCGACATGCTGCTGTTTTTGGAATCGATTCCGTTCCGCGAAACCCGCCACTATGTCGAAGTTGTGATGCGCAATTACTGGCTCTACGAAATGAAGGACCGGGCGCAGGCGCCGGCGCGCTACGCCGGCCGCACCTCCAGCCTGACGCAGGTCGCCTCCAACCAGTGGCCGCGCTTCCCTGCGGCCCGGCCCGCCTCCGACGCCACGAAGCGCTGACATGCCGCTGGACGAGAGCCTGCCGTTCCGCCCCGTCCGGATCGCCGTGCTCACCGTTTCCGACACAAGGAGCCTGGCCGACGATCGCAGCGGCAACCTGCTGGTGGAACGGTTGCAGGCCGCCGGGCACGAGCTTGCAGACCGGCGCATCGTGAAGGATGAAGTGGAAGCGATCGTCGAGGCGATGGCCGGCTGGGTCGAGGATGCAGACGTCGACTGCATCGTCTCTACAGGCGGCACCGGCGTCACCGGGCGCGATGTCACGCCCGAGGCGGTGGAGGCCCTTTGCGACAAGATCATCCCTGGTTTCGGCGAGCTTTTCCGCTGGCTGAGCTTCCAGTCGATCGGCACCTCCACCATCCAGTCGCGCGCGATCGCAGGCGTCGCCCGGGGCACATATGTGTTCGCGCTTCCGGGCAGCACCGGGGCCGTGAAGGACGGCTGGGACGGCATCCTCGCATCGCAACTCGACAATCGCCACCAACCGTGTAATTTTGTTGAGCTAATGCCGCGTCTAACCGAAACGTAGAGCAAAACTGATTCGGACGGCGGGGCAAAAGGCATAGGGCCGGACCGGGAGGGCGTAACCTGGCTTACATCGATGCGAACCTGCTGCAGATTCTGCTGGCAACCCTGTTCGGCCTTTTGGTGGGGCTCGGGTACTTCCTGTTGTCGAAGCCGGGCGAGCGCCCCGGCCTGGACTTCGTCGCGCTTACGGCCATTGCCGAGTTCTGGCTTGCAGCGATCCTGGCCGGTGCGCTGATCCTGGGGCCGCAGCAGAATACGCCGATTATCATGGGCATCATGACAGCGGTGGTCATCTGGATCGGCTTCGTGGTGCCGGTGCTGCTGGTGACGCAGCGCTTTCGCAACCTGCCGGGCCCGATGGCCGCGGCCGACAGCCTGCACTGGCTGCTGGTGATGCTGGTGCAGGCCAGTGTCATGCAGCTGATCGGGCTGGAAACCCCGCCGATGTAGTTGCGCGGGCGCGTCACGCTCTCTAGCCTTCCAGCCGATGTTGAGACTGCACGCCCCCGACCGCCCGACCGATCCGATCTTGCCCGAGGTAGTTGCAGGTGGCGCGCTTCCGGGGCCGCTGCCCTCGGCCGAGGACATCCGCGCCGCCGTCTGGGTCGACCTTGCCTTTCCGCTGGAAGCCGAACGGGCCGCGGTGGAAGCCGCGACCGGAATCGAGCTTCCGACCAAGGACGATATGGTGGAGATCGAAGCATCGAGCCGGGTCTATCGGGCCGGGGACGCGCAGGTGATGAACGTGCTGATGGTGGTGGGGATGGACAGCGGATCGCCCGAGGCCATTCCCGTCAGCCTGATCCTGACGCCGACCCAGCTGGTGACGGTCCGCTATTCCGATCCGCGCGCGTTCCGATCTCTCGACCTCAGCTGCACAAGGGCCGCGCCCGGGCCGAGCTCCACCCTGCTGTTGGTGCGGCTGCTGGAGAATGTGGTGGACCGCACTGCCGACATCCTGGAGCGAACGGGGGACGATATCGACAGCCTGTCGTCGCTGATCTTCGGGCGCGACCGCCCGGCGACCCTGCGGCTTTCCACCGCCGACCTCCAGACCATCCTGCGCCGCATCGGCAATGTGCAGTTCGTGCTGAACAAGGTGCATGATTCGCTGGTGACGCTGCTTCGCGCGGCAAGCTTCCTGTCGATCGGGCCGGGGGGCGAGGACAGCAAGCTGCGCAACGACAAGCTGTTGCGCGAGACGCTGAAATCGCTCTCGCGCGACATCATGAGCCTGAGCGAAAACAGCGGCTACCTGACCCAGAATGTGGGGTTCCTGCTCGATGCGGCGCTGGGGCGGATTTCGATCGAGCAGAATGCGATCGTGAAGATTTTCTCGGTGGCCGCCGTCATCTTCCTGCCGCCGACGCTGGTGGCGTCGGTCTATGGCATGAACTTCAACGTGATGCCCGAGCTGGACTGGCGTTATGGCTATCCGCTGGCATTGCTGCTGATGATCCTGTCGGCGGTGCTGCCTTATCTTTACTTTAAAAAACGGGGCTGGCTGTAGATCATCTGTTCCTGTTATGTTCTGGCCATGCCGACTCGGGGCGCCCCTACCAATCAGCTGTCGACTCGCTTCGACGACCGGCCGCGCGAGGCTGATGGCGACTGGCGCGACTGGGCCGGGGCTTTCGAGGACCAGCCGCCGCTGAGAACCACTGTGCAGGTCGAGCAGCCGAAATCTGTTCTGACCCGCAACGGCAGCCCCGACATTCCGTTCGATCGCAGCTTCAACGCCTATCGCGGCTGCGAGCACGGCTGCATCTACTGTTTCGCCCGGCCCACCCATGCCTACCACAACCTGTCGCCGGGCCTGGATTTCGAAACCCGGCTGTTTGCGAAGCCGACCGGCCCGGCGCTGCTGCGAGCCGAGTTCGCAAAACCGGGCTACAAGCCGGAAGTGCTGGCGATGGGGACCAACACCGACCCCTATCAACCGATCGAGCGCGAGTGGCGGATCACCCGGCAGGTACTGGAGCTGTGCCTGGAAACGCGCCACCCGGTCAGCATCACCACCAAGTCGGACCGGGTGCTTCGCGATCTCGACCTGCTGGTGCCGCTTGCCGAACTCGGGCTCGCTATCGTGATGCTGTCTGTGACGACATTGGACTCTGCGCTGGCGCGGGCGATGGAGCCCCGAGCTGCCGCCCCGCACCGGCGGCTGGCGGCGATCGCCGCGCTGTCCGGCGCCGGCATGCCCTGTTTCGTCTCGGCCTCGCCGATGATCCCCGGGCTCAACGACCATGAGCTGGAGGCGATTTTGGAAGCCGGGGCGGCGGCCGGGGCGGTCGGTGCCTTCACGATCCCCGTCCGCCTGCCGAACGAAGTGGCGGCCCTGTTCGACGCCTGGCTGGCGGCGCATCGTCCCGACCGGCGCGACAAGGTGCTGAACGGGATCAAGGCGATGCGCGGCGGGAAGCTGAACGTGCCAGAGTTCGGCAGTCGTTTTCGCGCGGGAGGGGAATGGGGCCGGTTGCTGGACTTGCGGTTCAGGGCGGCGAAGGCGCGCCATGGGCTGGACGGTGCCCGCCCGGTGCTTCGGACCGACCTGTTCGTGAAGCCGGCGGCCGACCGCCGGCAGGGCGTGCTGTTTCCGGCGTAGCGCCGTGCATCCATCCGCGCGTTGCAGCGTTCAAGGGTGGCGGCATGGCGCCGCCGGGAGAAAGACCATGGCCGACCTTTCCGAAATCCGCGAACATATGGACGTTGTCGGCGCCGACGGCGTGCATCTGGGAACCGTTGACAAGGTAGAGGGCAACCGGATCAAGCTGACGAAGGCGGACAGCGGCTCCCATTCGGACCATCATCACTATATCGCCGGCGGGCTGGTTGCGGCGGTGGAGGGAGACCGGGTGCGGCTTTCGGCCAACGCCGACGCTGCGGCGCTGATGGAGGAGGAAGAGGACGGCGACGCGCTTTCCGACCACCGGTAGCAGGGACCGCACCCCCGGGGGCACTTTTTCGCGTCGGCAGCGTCAGGGCTGCCCGGACTGCAACAGGCGCCGCGCCGCCGAGAGGATGTCCGCCAGGCGGTACGGTTTCGTGAAGAGCAGCGCCCCCTCTACTGCTTGGGGCATCTGCGTGCTGTAGCCGGTGGCATAGACGACCGGGAGCCGGGGGCGGAGCGCGCGGGCCTGGCGGGCGAGCGCCCATCCGTCCAGCTCGCCCGGCATCCGGATGTCGGTGAACAGGAGGTCGATCGGCGCGTCGCCGCTGAGATGGGCGAGCGCCTCGGACGCATCCTGCGCGCTCAGCACCCGATAGCCGGCTTCGGTGAATTCCTGCTCGGCAATGTCCAGTACCAGGGCCTCGTCCTCCACGAGCAGCACGGTAGGGCCGGGCACAACCGAGACCGTTGCGTCCCTCTCAGTCATCGGCGACAGCCGCGGCAGCGCCGGCAGATGGTAGGGAGATCAGCACGTTGGTTCCCTCGCCCTTTTCGCTTTCGATGATAATTTCCCCACCGGACTGCTTTGTAAAGCCATAGACCTGGCTGAGACCGAGCCCGCTGCCCTGCCCCACGCCCTTGGTGGTGAAGAAGGGCTCGAACACATGCTCCAGGACTTCCGGTGCCATGCCGTGGCCGGTGTCCGACACGGCGAGGAGCACGGTGCCGTCGGACTGGCGCGTCGCCAGCCGGAACAGGCCGCCTTCGGGCATGGCGTCCCTTGCGTTGATGGCGAGGTTCAGGATCGCGTTCTCGGCCTGCGACCGGTCTACCAGCACCCTGTCGAGCGGGTCTGCCAGGTCCATCTCGATCCGGATGTCGGGCCCCATGGTGGTCGCCAGCATCTCGGTCATGCCGCCGACCAGCCGGCTCAGATCCTCCTGCGTGGGCTGCAGCGGCTGCCGGCGGGAGAAGGCAAGCAGCTGGTGCGTCAGCCGGGCGGCGCGGTCGGCGCCCTGCATCGCATGGTCCAGCGGCTTCTGCAGGCCTTCGTCGGCTTGCGCCAGGCGCTTGGCGCGTTCCAGATTGGCCACCACGATCGTGAGCATGTTGTTGTAGTCATGCGCAAAGCCGCCAGTCAGCTGGCCGACCACCTCCATCTTCTGGGCCTGGCGCAGCATTTCTTCCACTCGCGATCGCTCGGCGGCTTCGAGGCGCAGCGCCGAAAGCGCCTCGTCGCGCTCGGCGATACGGGCTTCCAGCTGCTGGTTGGCGAGCTGCAGCTGCGCCGGCGACGGCAGGGCAAGCGCATGGGGCAGCAGCGGCCAGAGCGCGATCGCCGTTCCCACCGAGACCAGCGCCGTGAACAGCTTCAGCAGGCCCTCGATCCCGTAGGCGGGCTGCCAGAGTGTGAGGATGGAGAAGAAATGCGTGGCACCGCACGCCATGATGAAGGCGGCGAACATCCACACCACCCAGCCGAACTGCACGTCGCGGCGCCGGGTGAGGAACACGCCGAGGGCGACCGGAATGGAGAAATAGGCGAGGCCGATCAAGAGGTCTGCCACCACATGGGTCCAGACCAGCTGCGGATCCCACAGCAGGCAATAGCCGTGCGGCGGCAGCCCGCGAAGGCTGAGCATCCGCTCCAGATAATCGAACATCGGTCGCCTCCCCGCTTTCCCCGCCCCGCTTCACCCATGCGATTCCTAGCCAAACGGCACGGCCTCGTCACGGGTCTGATGCGGGAAACGGCGAGGCGTCAGAGCACGGCGTCGCCGACGAACGGGTTGGTCTGGCGTTCCCGGCCGAATGTACTGATCGGGCCATGGCCGGGGACGAAGGCGGTCTGGTTGCCGAGCGGCCAGAGGCGGGTTGTGATGCTTTGCACCAGCGTCGGGAAATCGCCTTTGGGAAAGTCGGTCCGGCCGACCGAGCCCTGGAACAGCACGTCGCCGACGATGGCGAGGTTGGAGGGCGCGTGGTGGAACACGATATGCCCGGGGGTGTGGCCGGGGCAGTGATAGACGTCCAGCACGAGGTTGCCGACGGTCACCCGGTCGCCATCGAACAGCCAGCGATCAGGCGTGAAGGCGGTGGCGCCGGCGATGCCATATTGGGCGCCGACGGCGGGCGCCATGTCGATCCAGAACTTGTCGTCCGGGTGCGGGCCTTCGATGGCGACGCCGAGCCGTTCGGCGAGCACGCCGGTGAGGCCGCAATGATCGATATGGCCGTGGGTGACGAGCAGCTTTTCGATCGTGACGCCGTTCTCGGAGGCGACCTGCATCAGGTGATCCAGATCGCCGCCCGGGTCGGTGAAGGCGCCCTGCATCGTTTCGGTGCACCAGATCAGCGTGCAGTTCTGCTGCAATGGGGTGACCGGGACGATCACGGCCTTCATCGGCGCGGGGGTGGCGGGGGGGCTGGACATCACGCCTATCTGGGGGATGCCGGTGGTCCATGCAACCGGGTGGGGCAACCGGCGCGGTTGCGGTTCGGCAGCGGCGGTGCCACATCGGGGCCGATGCCTCCCGACGCCCCCGCCACGACCGAGAATGCCGACTGGAAGACGCTGCGGCGGTTTCTGCCCTATCTGTGGCCGAGCGACGATCCGGCGCTGAAACTGCGCATCGTGATCGCGATGCTGCTGGTGCTGCTGTCGAAGGCGATCCAGCTCTCGATGGGGTTTCTCTATGCCGGCGCAATCGACCGGATGACCCCGAGCAACCAGGCGGGCGGCAACGAGGCGGCGGTGCTGCTGGCGGTGGGGCTGGTGGTGGCCTATGCCGGCGCGCGCTTCGGCGCAGTGCTGTTCGACAATCTGCGCAACGTGGTGTTCGAGCATGTCGGCCAGGATGCCACGCGCCGGCTGGCCGAGCATGTGTTCGCGCATCTGCACCGGCTTTCCATGCGGTTCCACATGAACCGCAGCACCGGGGCGCTGGCGAAGGTGGTGGAACGCGGCACCAAGTCGATCGACGTGATGCTGTATTTCCTGCTGTTCAACATTGCCCCCACCGCGCTGGAGCTGGTGGCCGTCGGCGTGATCTTCTGGAACCGCTTCGGCATCGAGCTGGTGATCGCGACCGCGGTGATGGTGGTGGTCTATATCCTCTTCACCCAGCGCGTGACCGACTGGCGCAACGCGCTGCGCGAGGAGATGAACGAGCTGGACACCGCGACGGTCGCTCGATCGATCGACAGCCTGCTGAACTATGAGACGGTGAAGTATTTCACCGCCGAGGACCGGGAATCGGCCTATTACGGCAAGGTGGCCCGGCGCTATGCCGATGCGGCGGTGAAGTCGGAGAATTCGCTGGCCCTGCTGAACATCGGGCAGTCGCTGGTGACCAACCTGCTGATGGGCGGGGCGATGGCGTTCAGCGTGTGGGGCTGGAGCGAAGGCCGCTTCACGACGGGAGACGTGGTGCTGGTGAACACGCTGCTGGCGCAGCTGTTCCGCCCGCTCGACCTGCTGGGCATGGTCTATCGCACGATCAAGCAGGGGCTGGTGGACATGGCGGCGATGTTCGCGCTGATCGATACCCCGGCCGAGATCATGGACCGGCCGGGCGCGCCGGCGCTGGTCGTGAACGGCGGCGAAGTGCGGTTCGAAGACGTGGTGTTCGGCTATGACCGCGAGCGGCTGGTGCTGAAAGGGGTGAGCTTTGCCGTGCCGGCGGGCACCCGCACCGGCATCGTCGGCGGATCGGGCGCGGGGAAATCCACCATCGCGCGGCTGCTGTTCCGCTTCTATGATGTGACCGGCGGGCGGATCCTGATCGACGGGCAGGACATCCGCGACGTGAAACAGACCAGCCTGCGCGGCGTGATCGGGATCGTGCCGCAGGATACCGTGCTGTTCAACGACACGGTGGGGTTCAACATCGGCTATGGACGGGCCGGTGCCGGTCAGGACGAGATCGAGGCGGCCGCGCGGGCGGCGCAGGTGGCCGGCTTTGTCGCCGGCCTGCCCGATGGCTATGCGACGCGCGTGGGGGAGCGGGGGCTGAAGCTTTCGGGCGGGGAGAAGCAGCGGGTGGCGATTGCGCGCACGCTGTTGAAGGACCCGCCGCTGCTGATCCTGGATGAGGCGACCAGCGCCCTGGACAGTGCGACCGAGGCCGACATCCAGGAGGCGCTGGACATCGCCGAGCGCGGGCGAACGACGATCGTGATCGCACACCGTCTGTCGACGATCGTGGATGCGGACCAGATCCTGGTGATGGCGGAGGGGCGGATCGTGGAACGGGGGCGCCATGCCGAACTGCTGGCGCTGAACGGGCTGTATGCGGATCTGTGGGCGTTGCAAGCGGCCGAGGAGACGGTATCGGCCGGAGTTGCGGAGGCGGCCGCCGGTGGCAGTGCTGTGGCGGGCGAGCCCGAGACGGGTCAGTCGGCGGTAGCGTAGGCAGCGATCTGCGCCGGGCCGCCTGTTATCGCGACCCAGGCGTAGCCGGTGGCGAACCCAAGGGTCATTGCCAGCAGCAATATTCGTGTCGGCGTCATTCGACGATCCATGTTTCCGGTCCCTTATGTGCGGCCACAGCCCCTCCAGGAAGCAGCCGCGAACGGAACCTGCACCCCCCGTGGCTTTAAACAAAGTCAAGGATTGTAACGCCGTGCGGCGAGGAAAGTTGCAGCGGTCCTGCCAATAAATAGCCCCGCCGGTGCGCCGGCGGGGCTGTACGCGAACAGACGGGGATCAAGGCAGCAGGACGTGATCGACGACGTGGATCACGCCGTTCGACTGGCCGACGTCGGCGATCGTCACGGTCGCGGTGCCGCCCTTGGCATCGGTGAGCAGGACGGACTTGCCGTTCGACGTTGCCGTCAGCGTGCCGCCGTTCGCGGTCTTCAGGGTCGCCGGACCCGCTTTCGTCATCGACATCAACTGGGCGGCGGAAATCCGGCCGGGGACGACATGATAGGTCAGCACCCCCGCCAGCGCCTGCTTGTTCTCGGGCTTCAGCAGCGTGTCGACCGTGCCGGCGGGCAGCATCGCGAAGGCAGCGTTGGTGGGCGCAAACACGGTGAACGGCCCGGGCGACTTCAGGGTATCGACGAGGCCCGCAGCCTGCACCGCGGCGACCAGCGTGGTGTGGTCCTTCGAGTTCACGGCGTTGTCCACGATGTCTTTGGACGCATACATCGGTGCGCCGCCGACCATCGGGTTCTTCATGCCGGCGAGCGCGGGAGCAGCCAAAAGGGCCGCGATTGCAACGATCTGGAACTTCATCTGGAAGCCTTTCCTGGCGGGAATACGCCGTGGTGCTGCTGTTACGCAGCGGCGGTCTGCCAGGTTTCAGGCGGGTTCAGAGCGTGGTGAGCTTGCCGGTTGCAACGACCGGGCCGGTTGGCAGGCCGGTTGGGGAGCCCCCCATGGGCTCGAGGCTGACGGCCAGGACGGCGCCGTCTGCGACCAGCTTCAGCAGGGTTTCGGAGACCTGCACCTGCTGCACGCCGCCGAGCGAGATGACGCCGAGCGAACGCGGGCGGCCATCCGCCGGGATCAGCCAGAGTTCGGGAACGCGGCCCTGGAGATCGCCCGAATCGACCGGAGCGACCACCACCGAGCTGCGGCCGGGATCGAGCGCGGCGGTCGCCAGCGGGGTGCCGCCCTCGGTGGCGAGCGTGGCTGCCAGCAGCTGTGCGGGGGGCGCGGCGGGCGCCGGCACCACCACCGGAACGGGCGCGGGCCGGGCAAGCAGCAGGGCGAGCGCCACCGAGGCAAAGGCCGCCGTCGCCCCGCGCCACAGCAGCAGATTGTGCCACCAGCCCTGCGCTTGAACAGGAGCAGCGGGCGAGGCGGGGGCGATCTCGGCTTCGATCCGGTCCCACAGCGCAGCGGACGGGGCGACCGGCGCCACTTCGTCGGCGAGCGGCAGCAGCCGGGCCGCCCAATCCTGGCAAAGCCGGGCGAAGGCCGGGTCGCCCTGGCGGCGAACGTCTGCGGCCGCGCGCTCGGGCCCGTCCAGCGCGCCCAGCGCCCAGTCCATCGCCAGCAGCTCGTCCGGCGACATGTCGATGTCTTCGGGCAGGTTGTCGGGGCCGGTCACGGCGCGGCCTCCTCGCCGAGGTCGCTTCGCATGCGCCGAAGACCGCGGAACACCCAGGTTTTGATGGTGCCGACGGCGACGCCTTCGCGGGTCGAAAGTTCGTCGTAGCTAAGGCCCTCGAGATAGGCACCCCGGATGATCGCGGCGTGGTGCGGATCGAGCCCGGCGAGCGCATCCTTCACCTGGCGCGCGGCTTCGTTCGCATGGGCCAACGCGTCGGTACGGGCGTTGGGGTCGGGCAGCGGATAGGCATCTTCCACGGGCGAGGTCGGCCGGACACGGCGCGCCCGGACCCGGTCGAGGGGGGGGGGGCGCGGGGGCGGGCGCCACCCCCCGCCCCGCCC
>JANPJJ010000004.1:0-17526 GCA_031425455.1 Sandaracinobacter sp.
TGTCTGGGGCACCAATTTTGCCGGGTGGGACGCGCCGGAGAGCTTCGAACCGCCGCGTTTCGAAGCGCCGCTGGCCGACAATGCGCGCCGGCTGCTGCGTGGTTAGGCCCGGGTGACGCCCAGGCCCAGGCCGCCGTCCACGTCCAGAATCGCCCCGGTGACGGCATCGGCGGTTGCGAGATAGGCCATGGCCTCGGCGATGTCCTGCGCTTCCCCGGGCCGCTCGATCGCCTGCATCGGCAGCATGGCGGCAAATCGTTCCGCCGCCGCCTCGGCGCTCAGCAGGCCGGCGCGCACGTTGATGTCGGTCAACACGCCGCCGGGGATCACGCAGTTCACGCGGATGCCCTTTTCCCCCAGTTCCGCTGCGAGCACCTGGGTGAGGGTCTGCACAGCAGCCTTGGTGGCGGCATAGGGCGAGGCGCCGGGAAAGGCCCGGCGCGTGTGGGCCGAGCCGACGAACAGGACCGAGCCGCGCCGCGCCGCAAGGTGCGGAACGGCGAGGCCTGTCAGCATCATCGCGCCGACCACATTGCTGTGGAACAGGCCGAGGATGGCAGCCTCGTCCAGGGTTTCGATCGGGCCCCGCAGCATGTTCCCGGCGTTGTTGACCAGCAGGTCGAGGCCCCCGCCATGGGCGAGTGCCGTGGCCAGCATGGCATCGCGGTCTGCCGCGACCGTGACATCGCCGACCACATGGGCGCAGCCGGCATCGGCTGCCGCCGCCGACAGCATTCCGGCGCGCCGGCCGGAGATGGTGACACGCGCGCCTAGCGCCGAAAAGTGGCGGGCAGCCGCGAGGCCGAGGCCCGAGCCCCCTCCCGTGATGAGAACGCTCAGCCCGTCAATGCGCTGCATTCGCGGTGTCTTTCACAAGCCATTCGATGGTTCCGCGCAGCAGGGCCTCATGCCCGGGCTCGCGCAGCGATCGCACATCATGGCCGAGCGCGTCGACCGCGACCCGGCCGCTGCCCTGCAGCCGGGTCCAGGCGACGGGCTGGGGCGGGCCGCCAACCGTGGCATAGGCCAGGATCCGGCAGTCTACCGCCGGATCGAGGGCGTGATAGGCCTCGTCGACCAGGCCAAACGCCGGCGGGCCCCCTGACAGTGCGCGGCCGGCCGGGGACAAGCCGATCGAAACGGGGCCGAGCGGGGGATGGTGCGAGCGACCCCAGGCCCAGCCGCCACCGATCAGCGCGCGCCAGCCGGGCTGCGTGTCCCAGCAGATCGTGGCCGTGTGCATCGCAAGCAGGCTGCCCCCGGCTTCGACGTGCCGGACGAAGGCCGCGAGGTCGGCATCGGCCAGGTCGCGGGCATGGGCCGATCGATGGGGAGCGTATTTCGGGTCCTGCCGCATCGACCACCAGAGTGCATTCACCACCAGCAGCCGCGCGCCCGGCAGCGCCCGCAGTGCGTCCGCAACGGTCTCGTGGACCTGTGGGTCGAGCCCGAACGCTGCCACGAGCTCTGCCACGGCAGCGCTGGTCTGTGCGAACGGATGGGCGTAGCCCCCGCTCAGCACGATCGCGCGAGGCGTTCCCGTCACGCGCGGGGGAGGCTTTTCAGCACCGCGTGCGTCACGCCGCCGTCCACGACCAGGTCGTGTCCGTTCACATAACCGCCTGCCGGGCTGTCCAGAAAGGCCACGGCCTCGGCGATGTCCTCCAGCGTGCCGAGCCGCTTCAGAGGCACCCCGCCCGACCGCGCCGCCCGCACGGCAGGATCAGCATAGATCGGGGCCGACATCCCCCCGTCGATGAAGCCGGGCGCGATGCTGTTGAAGCGCAGGCCCTGTTCGCCATATTCCAGCGCGAACTGGCGCATCAGTTGCAGAACCGCGCTTTTGCTGGCCGGATAGGCCCCGGCGCCGGGGCCCGGGCTGTAGGCGTTGATCGAGGTCAACGACACCACATGCCCGCTTCCGCGTGGCAGCATGCGCTGCACGGCTGCACGCGCCATGATATAGGCCCCGACCAGGTTGACTTCGATCACTTGGCGGAACTCGGACACGCTCTGATCTGCGAGCAATCCGAACCGGACGATCCCGGCGTTGTTCACCAGAAGGTCCGGCACGAACGGGAGGCTGTCGAACGCGCGCGCTGCCTCGCTCTCGCTGGTGACGTCTGCCGCCAGCGCCATCGCGCCCGGGAGCCTGGCGGCGGTTGCGGCGACGGCATCGCCATCCCGGTCGAGAAGCGCGACGCTGTAGCCCCGCGTCGCCAGCAGGTCGGCAATCGCCGCGCCGATCCCGGCCGCTGCCCCGGTGACCAGCGCCGTTCGGCCCTTCATTGCAATGCCCTGAACCGCACCGGGTAGCGGCCCCAGTTGGGGCGACTGGTCTTCGGGTCGACGGTGGGGGGATCGTCGGCATCGGTTCGGGCGCCGAGCTCGAACAGGCGGGAGATGAGAAGCGCGACGATGCCATATTGGTGCGTGTCGGGATCGGTGCTGGCTCGTACCAGCGTCCCGCCGTCGAGCTCGCGGCCCAGGCAGCTGTGCAGGCCGATTCCGAAACTGAGGCCGGACGGCATCACGCCATCGGGGACGCTGCGGTCCGGATCGAACGCGCCCGCATCGCTGCCGAACACGGCCACATCGCGGTTGGCGAGATAGAGGTCGAGCTCGACCCGGTCCCCGATCGCGACGCTTGTGCCCCGAACGATCTCGATTGCGGCAGTTGCGGTGCGCCAGGCTTCGGGGCTCGCGGGGTGCAGCCGCAGGCTTTCGTGCGCGGCGCGCTGCACGAACACCGGATCGGCCAGGCGCGCCACGCGGCTTGCGTCTCCGGCTGCCCAGCTGGAGAGCTCGTGAAAACCGTGCACCACGGCATTGGCTGTCGAATGCGCGCCGGCCTGCATGTAGAAGGCCATCTCGCGACAGAGTTGGGCAGGCCCGATCGGAAGTTCGGCCCCGGCTTCCAGGATCACCGACAGCACGTCGCGAGGCAGCTTGTCGGCGTCGGCTTCGGCCAGCAACGCCTGCCGGCGGGCGACGGAGGGCCGGCAGAAACGAGCGTCGAATTCGGCCAGCGCCGCCAGCACTTCGCGCTCGAGCTGCGCCTTGTCCCGGGTGCTGTGTACCATGGTCGCGCCTTCGCTGAAGGTTTTCACCAGCCGGATCAGCGTTTCGGTTTCGTCGGCCGTCCGCTCGGGTCTGTCGATCCCTGCGAAATCCGCCGTCAGATTGGCCGTTGCGCGGTAGCCGAGCTCGATCAGGTCCGCGCTTCCTGTGGCGAGATAGGGCTCCAGCGTCGCCTCCAGGGTCTGCGGGAACACGGCGCGGGCATAGTGGCGCAGGAAGTTGCGGCGAAAGACGCGCACCTCCACGGCGCGGCGGGCGGCATGATCGGCCCCGTGCAGGGTGAGCAGCACGTCGGCCATCACCACGGCACCGGCATCGTAGAGCGCCTGTTTCAGGTGCGGGCTGCGCAGTGCAGCTTCGGCGGCGCGATAATCGGTGATCCGATGGGTCGTCACAGCATCGCGGTTTCAGGGCGGAACAGGACAGGATAACGCGACCAGGTGATGCGCGTGATGGTCTCGTCTTTGGCGGGCGTCCCGGCGGGATCGCGGGTGATGCCGCGCTTCAGCAGCGCCGTCACGATCAGCGGCACCACGCCATATTGGTGCAGCGCCGGGTCGGAGCCGGCCTTCGGCTCTACGCCGATTGCCAGGTTGCGGCCGAGGCAGGCGTGCATACCGTGCCCCATCGAAAGGCCATAGGGCAGCGCCCCCTTTGCGATCGGCCGGTGCGGGTCGAACCGGTCGGGCGCGGGGCCGAACAGCGCCTGCGACCGGTTGGCGCTGCGCAGGTCCACCACGACTTCTTCGCCGGCCGCCGCCACGTCGCCGCTGGCGAGGGTCACGTCGTCGAGCGCCCGCCGCTTGGCGACGGGGCTGGACGGATGGAGCCGGACGCTTTCATAGACGCAGCGCTGCACGAAAAAGGGGTCTTCGCGCAGCAAACCGGCGCCGGCCGGGTTTGCCGCCACCCAGTCGAGTATCTCGTGCACCGCGTGGGTCAGCGAGTGGATGGTCGTGTGGGCGCCCGCAAGCATGTAGAAAATGCCTTCCTGCACCAACTGGGGGGCGGTCATCTGCAGCCGGTCCTGCCCGGCCACCAGCGCCATCAGGACATCGGCCGGAAGGACCTCCCGTTCGATCCGTCCTGCCTCGCAGTCGGCCAGCAGCGCCTTTCGGCGGGCGAGCGATGGCTGCAGGAACCGTTGGTCGAACCGGGCCATGGCATCGCGGATGCGCTGCTTTCGCGGCTCCACATCGGCCTCCAGCGACTGGCCGAGCGCCGGGGCTAGGCTGAAGTCCTTCAGCAGCGACAGCAGTTCCCCGGTTTCCTCCGCCGTTCGCAGCGGCCGGTCGATGCCGGCGAAATCGACCGTCAGGTTCATCATGATGCGATAGCCGATGTCGACCAGGTCCCCGCCGCCGGCGGCCTGGTAAGGCGCCAGCGTCTCGTCGAGCGTGCGCGGCAGGATCGATTTTTCGTAGCGCAGGAACACGTCCTTGCGGAAGATCGCGGCTTCCACCGTCCGGCGCTGGCGATGGGCTTCGCCGTGCAGGTTGACCAGCACATGCTCCATCATAAGCGCGGCGGCATCGTAGAGCGACTGCCGCAAGTCCGGCTGGCGCAGCGCGTGGATGCAGCCCTCATGGTCGGTGACCATGTGGACCGTCATGGCATGCCCTGATCGAACCGTTCGGCCACTGTGGCGCGGGTCGCGGGCAGGGTCGAGTAGGTGGATACCCGCCACGACGGCAGCGGCTTCCGTTCGGGCATGGGGGTCGTGAGATCGACGGCAACTCCACCCTTGAACACATGCGCAATGCCGTCGGCGCGGCCCAGCAAAGTTACGTCTTTCGTGACGTCGCCCTTCACCACCAGAATGTCGGCGAGGCGACCGGCCTCGAGCGTGCCGACCTCGCCCGCGAGGCCCAGGGCGCGGGCGCCTTCGCGCGTGGCGCAGATCAGGGCCTGCTCGGGCGTCAGGCCCAGCGCCTCCACGAAGACCTGCAGCTCGCGCCAGTGCCATTCGCCATAGGGGGTGATCGAAAAGCCGCTTTCGGTGCCGCATAGCAGGGGAGCGCCGGCATCGTAGGCGCGGCGCAGTTGCACGCTGCTCTCGGCGATCTCGCGACGGAAAAGCTCCTGGAGGAAGGCGCTGGCGCCGACCTTGGCGCCGTGGTCCGCCAGCACGGCCTGAAAGGTCAGGGTCGGAACGATCGGTACCTTGCGCTCGATCACCGCCTCGAGCGCTTCCTCGTCCATGTAGGTGGCATGCAGGATCATGTCGAAGCCGGCGCGGGCGGCATCCCGCGTGCTCGATGCATTGCGGCAGTGGCCGACGACCGGAAGCCCGAGCGCGTGGGCGGTGTCGACCACGGCCTTCAGTTCATCGAGCGACCAGACCTGGATTTCGCCTTCGGCGCGCTGACGCGGGATCAGGCCGGTTACATGGACCTTGATCCAGTCCACCCCGCGCTTGGCCTGGCGGCGGACTTCGGTGACGATCTCGTCGCGGGTGCGTGTCACCTTCAGATAGCCGATGGCGCCTTCGTCCGGCACCAGGATGCCGGCTGTTCCGCCGACCGATGTGAAAAGCGCATTGCCGCCGCAGGCCATGCGCGGGCCTTCCACCAGCCCGCCCTCGATCGCATCGCGGACATCCAGCGAGACGCTGAAGATGGTGTCGGCATCGAGACAGCCGGTGACGCCCGCCCGCAGCAATTTGCGCACATTGTGGCAGGCGACGATCGCCGCCAGCCCTTCGCGGCGATGGAAGAACAACTCGTCGTTGGAGTGCGGTTCGTCGAAGCTGATATGGCAATGGGCGTCGATCAGGCCCGGCATGACGCTGTGGCCTGTCGCGTCTATTTCGATACAGGGATTGGCTGCGGCCCAGGCCAGCGCGTCGTCGCCGACGGCACGAATCCGCTCGTCGAAGGCGATCGGCGCGATCCGGCTTTCGCCGCACACCGCGTCGAAGATCCGCCCGTTCCTGATCAGCACTGCCTGCACGACCTCGTTCACCTCATGCGTCTCGGAGATTGTAGTTATATCGACATCGATAGAACTGCAACCGCCGATCGGCTACCAGAGATAGCCGGCGCCTCCGGGGCGGAGGTGGGCATGGTCGGCTCGGAGGGTATCGACATCCAGCACCTCGGCCGACCCGCCGGTGTGCCGCGGGTCGGTGTTGCGGTGGCGTTTCAGTTCGAAGCGCGCGAGCTGGTTGCGGTGGACTTCGTCGGGCCCATCGGCCAGCCGCAGCAGCCGGGCGGTGGCATAGGCCGCCGTCAGGAAATGGTCGTTGGAAGTTCCGCCGCCACCGAACGCCTGCATCGCCATGTCGATGACCCGGCAGGCCATGGCGGGTCCGGCGATCTTGATCATCGCGATTTCGCCGCGAGCTTCCTTGTTGCCGACAGTGTCCATCCTGTGCGCGGCCTTCAGGGTCAGCAACCTTGCCTGTTCGATGGCGAGCCGGGCCTCCGCGATCCGCTCCAGTGTGACCGTCTGCTCCGAGAGGGCCTTCCCGAACGGATCGCGCGCATCGGCACGGCGGCACATGCGCTCCAGGATACGCTCCGACAGGCCGATCAGCCGCATGCAATGGTGGATGCGCCCCGGCCCCAGCCGGCCCTGCGCGATCTCGAAACCCCGGCCTTCGCCCAGCAGCATGTTGGTGGCGGGCACGCGCACATTTTCGAACAGCACCTCCGAAGCGCGATCCGGCACGGCGTAGAAGCCGAACACCGGCAGCGGCCGCAGCACGGTGACGCCCGGCGTGTCCTTCGGCACCAGGATCATCGACTGCCGGCGGTGCGGCTCGGGATGATCCGGCGCGGTTTTTCCCATAAAGATGATGATCTTGCAGCGCGGGTCGGTGGCGCCCGTGGTGTACCATTTGCGCCCGTTCAACACATAGTCGTCACCGTCGCGAACGATGGAACAGCGGATGTTGGTGGCGTCCGACGAGGCGGTGTCGGGCTCGGTCATCGCGAAGGAGGAGCGGATTTCGCCGGCCAGCAGGGGGGCGAGCCATTCGGCCTTTTGTGCGGGTGTGCCGTAGCGTTCGATGGTTTCCATATTCCCCGTGTCGGGGGCGGCGCAGTTGAACACTTCGGGCGCCATCAGCGAGCGGCCCATGACCTCGCAGAGCGGCGCGTAATCCAGGTTGGTGAGACCGGCGCCATGGGCACTGTCCGGCAGGAACAGGTTCCAGAGCCCTGCGGCCCGGGCCCTGGGCTTCAGTTCCTCGATGACGGGGAACACGCCCCATGGGCCGATCTGCTCGGCCTCGCGGTAATAGCGCCGCTCGTTCGGGTAGATATGTTCGGCCATGAAATCGAGGAGCCGGGTGCGCAGCGCCTGCACATGGGCGGGAGGGTCGAAGAACATGGGTTCGGCTTTCTTTCGATGGCGGGCAGCCGCCCGGGGCTTACTGGCGCGCGCTGGTGCCGCCATCGGCGACCAGCACGCTGCCGTTGCAATAGGAGGCGGCGTCGGACGCCAGGAACAGGCAGGCCTCGGCGATTTCCAGCGGGGTGCCGGCGCGGCGCATCGGGGTGATCGCCTCGGCGACGGCGGGATCGTCGAACAGGGAGAGGACAGAGGCCACCATCGGCGTCGCGATGAAGCCCGGCGCCACGCAGTTCGCCCGGATGCCGGCATTCGCATAGCTGACGCAGAGCGAGCGGGTGAGGTTGATGAGCCCGGCCTTGGCCGCGGTGTAGGCATGCGCCGCCGGCAGCCCCAGAAAGCCCGAGATGCTGGCGACATTGACGATGCTGCCGCCGCCGTGCGTTCGCATATGAGCAACGGCCGCGCGGGCGACGAGGAAGCCTGCATCGAGGTTGATCGCCGTCACTTCGCGCCATTTGGCAAGCGTCGTCGTATCGATGGCGTCCATCGAGCCGGGGCTTTTCTCCGCCCAGCTGTAGCCGACTCCGGCGGCGTGGACGACGATGTCGAGCCGACCGAACCGCTCGACCGCTGCGGCGACGGCGGCGTCTGCAACACCGTCTGTCGCCAGGTCACCGGTGAAGGTGGCGGCCGAGGGACCGGCCGCAGCGGCAGCTTCGGCGAGCGTTGCAGCGGTCCGGCCGACCCCCAGCACGCACGCGCCTTCGGCTGCGAACAAAATCGTTGCGGCCCGCCCGACCCCGGTGCCGGCGCCGGTGATCAGCGCCACTTTTCCGTCTAGTCTCGCCATGGGGCGCCTCCTTGCCGGCCCTTCAGTTGTCGACCATATTGTCGGGCAATCGACTGCTGCAGGACCATGTTATCAACAGCCATTCCGCCCGACCGCGCCTCGGCACCGATCATGGCCTGTCGCTGGCAGACAGGGTGGTGGACTGGATTGCCGCGTCCCTCCTGGCGGGGCGGATGGTGCCGGGTCAGAAGCTGGTCGAGGCGGACATCTCGGCCGCGCTCGGTATCAGTCGCGGGCCGGTTCGCGAGGGATTGAAGCGACTGGAAGCGCAGGGCGTGGTGAGCCTGTCCCGGCATCGGGGCGCCTATGTCCGGGCCTTCACGCGCGCGGAGATGTGCGACTTGCTGGTCATCCTGGAAGCGCTGACGGGAGTGATGGCGCGGCTGGCCGCAGAGGCCGTCGGCGCCGGCGCGAAGGCTGCCACCCTGCGTGACGCGCAGGCGCAGCTGGAGGGCCGGGACAGCGGCGGCGGGGCGATTGCCCAGCGCCGGCACTTCTACGATGTGCTGATCTCCATCGGCGGCAACGGGCAGCTGGTTGCGATCATGCCGCTGATGCGCATCCATCTGCTTCGGCTTCAGGCGCAACCCTGGTTCAGCGCCGCCGACCTTGCCGACCGGACGGCCGAATATGGTGCCATCACCGACGCCGTGCTGGCGGGGGACCCGAAGCGCGCCGAGGCGGCGATGCGCCGGCACCTGCAACGAATGACGCGGCGCCTGCAGCGCCTTCCGGAGGCCGCCTTCGCCGGCCATCAGCCCAGCCTTTCGACGAGCGTGGCATTCGCCATCCCGCCGGATTCGCACATGCCGAGAAGGCCGTAACGGCCGCCGGTCTGTTCCAGGGCCGCCAGAAGGTTCAGCATCAGTCGCCCGCCCGAGGCCCCCACCGGGTGGCCGAGCGCGATTGCCCCCCCGAATCTGTTGACCCGTTCGAGGTCCGCCCCGGTGGCTGCTGCCCAGGCGAGCACCACGCTGGCGAACGCCTCGTTGATTTCGAAACTGTCGATGTCGGCAAGTTGGAGGCCGGCCCTGGCAAGAAGCTTTTTGGTGGCGGGGATGACGCCCGTGAGCATCAGCAGCGGGTCGTCGCCGGCGACCGCGAAATGGGTGACCGCGGCTCGCGGGGTCAGGCCCAGCATGCGGGCCGTATTTTCTTCCATCAACAGCAGGGCCGAGGCGCCGTCGCTCACCTGGCTGGAATTCCCGGCAGTGATGTTCCAGCCGATCTCGGGAAAACGTGCCGCCATCTCGGGGTTGAAAAACGCCGGCTTCAGCCCTGCCAGCGTTTCGACCGTCGTTCCGCGCCGCAGGCCCTCGTCGCTGGATGTGTCCCCCACAGGAAGGATGGCGTAGGTGAGGACGGCGTTGTCCTCGGCCCGGGCGGCCAGATCGTGGGAGCGGGCGGCAAAGGCGTCCATCGCAGACCGGGACAGGCCATAGCGTGCCGCGATCAGCTCGGCCGAAATGCCCTGGTGGACGAGGCCCGCCGGATAGCGGGCGGCAAAGCCCGGCCCCAGGCTGTCGCGGCCGAGCCGGTTGGATTTCGCCTCCACCGTGCTCATCATCTCGACGCCGCCCGCGACTGCGATGTCGTAGGCGCCGGCAATGAGGCCCATGGCGGCAAAATCGATTGCCTGCTGGGCGGAGCCGCATTTCCGCTCGATGGTGACGGCGGGCACGCTTTCGGGGAGGCCGGCCGCCAGTGCCGCCTGCCGGCCAATGTTGCCCGCCTGCTCGCCCACCTGGAGGACGCAGCCGGTCAGCACATCGTCGATGCGCGCCGGGTCCAGGCCATTGCGGGCGACGAGCGCCGAAAGAAGGCCGGCGTAGAGGTCGACCGGATGCACGCCGTGCAGCGCGCCACCGGGCCGGCCCTTGCCGAACGGCGTACGAACGCCGTCGACGATGACGGCTCGTCTCATGGCACCGCCGCCGGGCACCATGGCAGCCCGGCGCGCCTCATCGCTCCAGGGCCACCGAGAGTGCCTCGGTGCGGAGCGCGAAGCGCCGCGACGTGACCGTCTGCATCAGTCGCAGCACCGCGTCGGCCTCGTGCGAGCTCGCCAGAGGCAGCGGGCGGACCAGCGGTCCGGCCGCGCGCATCCGTTCGATATCGGCGCTCGGCACAAGGGCGCGCAGGATCAGCTCGTCATCGTCGTCGGTGCCGTGACGCCGGCGCAGATCCTCGATCGTCGGCTGTTCGGGTGGGCTGCCCACGATGTCCTTTGCGCGCGGCGCTGCCATGATCCGGTCCATCACTTCGGGGTCGATCGGCGCCACCGGGCTGCCGTGGTGGCCGGCGGCATACACGATCACCTCATCCGGGACGATCTTCCAGCGATCCCCGGAGACGATGTTGAGCACCGCCTGAATTCCGACCAGCTGGGAAAAGGGCGTCGCCATGCCGGGCCACCCCAGCTCGCGCCGCACGACGGCGACTTCGGCCAGCACCTCGTCTAGCCGATCGGCCATGCCGTGTTGCGCCAGCTGGGCCTTCAGCGTGCCGAACATGCCGCCGGGGATCTGGTGCTGGACCGAGCGGATATCATATTCGGCCGACGGGTCGACGAGGAAGCCGCAGGCCTTCCCGACCGTCCGGAAATGGGCGGCGACCGGCGGCAGTCGATCGAGGTCGATCCCGTGTGGCACCCCCTGCATGGCGAGATTGTGCGCCATGATCTCGGTGGAGGGGACCGACGGGCCGTTGGCCATGGGACGGCTGGCGGTATGCAGGATCGAGACGCCCAGCGGGAGGGAGTCGAGATAGGCTTTTGCCGATTGGCCCATCAGGTTGTTGGCGTGGAACTCAATCGGTTTGCCCCGGGCATTGGCGACGATTGCAGGCAGCAGGGTCGCCAGCCGCTCCTTTTCAAGCACGCCGGCGGTATCGTAGAGCAACAGCGTGTCGACTTCTGGGATGGCGCTGAGCCGGTCGGCCTTGTCGGCATAATAGGCGTCGGTGTGGACCGGCGAGAGCGTGAACATGATCGCGCCGGAGACTTCCGAGCCGAATTCCTTGGCGACGCGGGCGAGACGCGCCACCTTGTCGATGTTGAACAGCACATCGTAGATCCAGAAGCTGCGCGCGCCGTGGCGGTTCAGCTGGCGCATCCAGGCGTCCATCAGCGCGTCCGGCGTGACGGCGAAGCTGACGGCGGCGTTGGCCCGCATTCCCGAACGGAGCGTGGTGCGGGGCATGGCGGCAACCATCGCGTCGAGGAACGCCCAGGGGTCTTCGCGGCAATGGCGCACCAGGACCTCGAAATGATGCGAGCCGGTCAGGTCGATCACCCGAAAGCCGGTGCGATCGAGGTCTTCGCAGGCCGCCAGGGCGTGCCGGGCCTGCATTCGCATACCCCAAAGGCTCTGCTGGCCGTCGCGCAGGGTCTGGTCGAGGAATTCGATCATGCCGCGGCCCGTTGCGGCAGAAGGGTCTGCTCCAGCCAGCGGGTGTGGAGGCGGTTGGCAATGAAATCGGGATGTGAAACCAGCGCGCGCAGGAACGGGATGTTGGTGGCGATGCCGTCCACCTCGAAGCGGGCCAGAGCCGCGGACAGCCGCGCCACGGCCGCGTCGCGGGTCGCGGCATGCACGATCAGCTTGGCGACCATGCTGTCGTAGAAGGGCGGCACCCGGCTCCCGGTTGCGACGGCGCTGTCGAGCCGGATGCCCTCGCCGGACGGCGGCGCCCAGCGGGTGATGGTTCCGGGCGACGGGGCGAAATCGCGCGCCGGGTCTTCGGCCAGGATTCGCACCTCGATGGCATGGCCGTCGCACCCTATTGCGGACTGGGCGAGGGTTGGCGGGGATCCGAACGCCTGCTCCAGCTGCCAGCGCACCAGATCCTGCCCGGTCACCGCTTCCGAAACCGGGTGCTCGACCTGGATGCGGGCGTTCACCTCCAGGAAGGCGAGGCTCTGGTCGCTCTCGTCGTACAGGAACTCGACCGTGCCGGCGCTGGCGTAGCCGATCGAGCCTAGCAGTCCGACCGCAGCCGCGTGCAGCTGTGCGCGGATTTCGGCGGGCAGGATGGCGGCCGGCGCTTCCTCCACCATCTTCTGGTAGCGCCGTTGCACCGAACAGTCGCGCTCGTGGAGATGCAGGACGCGGCCATCGCCTAGGCCGAAGGCCTGCACCTCGATATGGCGGGCGCGGGGCATATAGCGCTCCAGGAACAGGCGGCCGTCGCCGAACGCCGCCTGCGCTGCCGCGGACGCCGGGCCGAAGGCGCGCGCCAGTGCATCGGCGTTCTCGGCGATCACCATCCCGCGCCCGCCGCCGCCGGCAGAGGCTTTTGTCAGCACCGGGAAGCCGATGTCGTTCGCGGCTGCCAGGGCTGCGTCGACGTCCGCCAGTTCCGCGCTGCCTCGGGTAAGCGGAACGCCGGCCCGGCGTGCCAGGTCACGTGCGGCGAGCTTGTCCCCCACGGCGGCGATCTGGGTCGAGGTCGGCCCGACGAAGATCATGCCCTCCGCTTCGCACAGCGCTGCAAATTCGGCGCGCTCCGAGAGAAAACCATAGCCGGGGTAGACCGCCGCGCAGCCAGTGGCGACGGCGGCGTGGAGCACCAGCCGCTGGTCGAGATAGGAGGCTGCCGCAGGCGCCGGCCCCAGCACGACCATGCGGTCGGCCGCCCGTGCCCACAGGCTGTCGCGATCGGCCGACGATACCCCCACCACCGTTTCGATCCCGAGCGCGCGCGCGGTCGCGATGGCGCGAAGCGCGATCTCGCCACGGTTCGCAACGAACAGCCGGCGCTCAGCCATCGGGATCGAGGGAGACCAGCGGCTGGCTGTACTCGACGAGGTCGCCGTCCGCCGCGTGGACCGCGAGCACCACACCGGCGACCGGCGCATGGACCGTGGTGAACAGTTTCATCACCTCGACAAGGCAAAGGTCCTGCCCGACTGCGACACGCTGGCCGACGACCACGAACGGCGGCTCTCCAGGTCGGGGCGCGCGATAGAAGGTGCCGAGACTGGGCGCGGTGACGACATAGCCGGACGGCGTGCCAGCCAAGGGCAGGGCCGCCGCGACAGCCGCAGACGGCGCGACCGTTGTCGGGAAGGCGGTGGAGGTGCCGGATCCATCCTTCGACAACCGCAACTCGACGCCATCCGCCACCAGATCGATGCGGCGCCAGTCGCTCTTTTCGAACTGCGCGACCAGCGCTTCGATATCGGCCAGGCTGATCGGCATGCTTGGGGCCCTTCAGGCGGCGGTGGCGGGCGCAGCGCGCCAGGCCAGCAGGGTTTCGAGGGCGGCATCGGGCTCGGGCGCAATCAGCGGCAGCAGGCCCGCCAGCACGACGCCCCGATCGCCATCGACGGTCACGGCATGGCCAGCCAACCCTTGCCACGCATCGGCCCCGCAACCGACGACGACGGGCTTTCCCAGCGAGCGCCCGACCACGGCGGCGTGCGAAGTCGTGCCGCCCAGTTCGGTCACGATCGCGGTTGCTGCGATCATGCCGTGCACATCCTCCGGGCTGGTGGTGGGCCGGGCCAGCACGACCGCTTCGCCTGCCGCCGCGCGCTGCTCGGCCTCGTCGCTGTCCAGCACCAGCACGCCCTGTCCGACACCCGGAGCCGCCGCCACGCCGCGTGCCAGTACGCATGCCGCTTCGATCTGTCCCGGGTCGACTCCGGGCTTCTGCAAGGTTGAGACCTGCTCGTCGGACACGCGCGCCAGCGCAGTCGTTTTGTCGATCAGGCCCTCGTTCGCCATTTCCACCGCCATCCGCACTGCCGCGCGGGGGCTCCGCTTGGCGGTCCGGGTCTGCAACAGCCAGAGCCGGCCGCTCTCGACGGTGAACTCGATATCCTGCGCATCTCCCGCTGCCGCTTCGAGCAGGTCTGCTGCGCGCAGCAACTCGGCGGCGATGTCGGGCTGTGCTTCCTGGAGCGCGGACAACGGCAGCGGGTTGACTTTGCCCGACACGATATCCTCGCCCTGCGCGCGCGGCAGCCACTCGCCGTAGGGCCGGCGTTCGCCGTTGAGCGGGTTGCGGGTGAACAGCACGCCGGTGCCCGACCGGTCGCAACGGTTGCCGAACACCATCGCCTGCACCGTCACGGCCGTGCCGAGATCATGCGCGATGCCCTGGTGCTCGCGCCAGCGCCGCGCACGGCGGCCGTTCCAGGACCGGAAGACGGCGGCGATGGCGGCCAGAAGCTGCGCCTGCGGCTCGGCCGGCGCTGGAGTTCCGACGATATCCGCGAACAGCGCCTCGAACCGGGCGCGGGTGTCGGCGGCGAAAGCCGGTCGCCCGGTTTCCGCCGCGAGTGCGGCCTGCGCATCGGCGCAGATGCCGAGGTTGAGGACGGTGTCCATCATGCCGGGCATCGAAACGGCCGCGCCCGAGCGGACCGACAGCAGCAGCGGCGAGGGCCCCTCGCCGAACCGGCGCCCGGTCTCGCTTTCGAGCCAGCCGATGCCGGCCTCTACGGCGGTAACCAGCTCGTCGGGCAGCGCCCCGCTTCCCAGGAACAGATTGCAGGCGGGCGTGGTAACGACAAAGGCCGGCGGCACCGCCAGCCCCAGGGCCGCCATATCGGCGAGCGAACCCGCCTTGTTGCCGATCAGCGCCCGGTCCGGCGGGGGGCCGCCTGCCAGTGCCAGGACATGGGGGCCGAGCTGCATCAGTCGGTCCGGCGCCCGCCGAGGATGCGGATCAGCTCTTCGTGCAGCTCGAACCAGAGTGTGTGGTAGCTTTCCAGCGCCACGTCGCTGACCCAGGCGATGTCGCCGTCCTCGGCCTTCTCCAGCGCAGCCAGCAGCCCGGTGCGATAGAAGCCAAGCGCGGGAATGCCGGCTTCGAGCCGCATCAGGATGGGCTCGGCCTGCTCGTGCAGCCGACCCAGCCGGTCGAGGATGCGGGCGTCGTGGGTCTTGTCCTGATGGTCGTTCGGCACGCGCTCGCCGGCGACGGTGACCACCTGCCAGTCGGTCATCAGGCCCTTCAGGCGTTGGTTGATCTCTTCGAAGGCGGCGTTGGCTTCGCGGATGCCGGGATCGCTGCGGACATCGGCATGCAAGCGCGAATAATCGGCTTGGAGCGCAAGCCGGGCCAAGGGCGCCAGCGTCCAGCGCGACCCGGCGCGAACGACCCGCCCGCCCGCCTCGGCAGCCGCCAGTTCCTGTTCGACTGACGCCGCCGTCAGCCCCAGGCGGCGCGCCAGATCGGCCGCAGTTGCCGCCTTCAGCACCGCGAGCCCGTGCAGCACTGGATGCCGCGTGTCGGTCATGGCGCGGTCTCCAGCCCGGCGAGAACCCGGGCCTTCACGTCGCGGCGCAGGATCTTGTTCGCGGCGCTCTTGGGCAGCGCGTCCCACACCTCTACAGACTTCGGCGCCTTGTAGCCGGCCAGTTGCGCCTTTGCAGCCGCCAGCAACGTGTCGGGATCGAGCCCGTGCCCCGCGACCACGGCATGCACCCGGTCACCCCAGGTCTCGTCGGGCAGGCCGATCACGGCGGCCTCCAGCACGCCGTCCAGGCCCAGCAGCACATCCTCCACCTCGCGCGGATAGACATTGTAACCGCCCGAGATCAGCAGGTCGTTCTTGCGGTCGAGCAGGTAGAAGAAGCCGTCGGCGTCCATGTGCCCGATGTCGCCGGTGTGGAGCCAGCCGCCGCGAAAGGCCTCGGCTGTCGCCTCCGGGCGGTTCCAGTAGTGACTCATCGTCTGGGGCCCGCGGCAGACGATCTCGCCAACTTCGCCCGGTTGCAGCAGCTGGCCGCCATCGTCCATCACACCGACTTCGGCGCAGGTGAAGGGCCGACCGCAGGAGCCCGTCCGGTCGTGGTGCTCGGGCGCCAGGCAGGTGATCACCATCGGGCTTTCGGCCTGGCCATAGGTCTGGGCGAAGATGCGGCCGAACCGTGCTTCGGCCCGCGCCAGCACGGCCGGCGCGATCGGGGAGGCGCCATAGGCAATGCGTTTCAGGGCCAGCGGCGCCGCGGCAAGGCCGGGTTCGTCCAGGATCATCGCCAGCATCGTCGGGACCAGGAACGTGATCGACGCGCGCGCGTCCGCCGCGAGCGACAGGAACGCCGCAGGCTCGAACCTGGCCATCACCAGGCTGGTAGCCCCGCGCGCAACGCATGGCAGGAAGAAGGCGCCCGACGCATGGGCGATGGGCGCGGCGTGGAGGAAGCGGTCGTCCGGGCCAAGGCCCGGCACGAGATCGGTCAGGAACGCCGACAACTCCGCCAGTTCGCCGCGCTCGGTCAGCGTCACGGCCTTCGCCTGGCCCGTGGTGCCCCCGGTATAGCCCAGCCGGTAGGGCGCATCGAGCGCCCGGTCGACGGCGCAGGGTTGGTCGGTCGCAGAAGCCGAAAGGGCAGCGAGGTCGGCGGTGGACAGGCTTCGCTCCACCCCGAGGTCGCCGAAGCTGCCGTCATGGATCACCGCCCGGCTCTGGCTGTCGGCCAGCTTGTAACAGTGGTCGCGCTCGGTCTCCCGCGCGTTCAGGCTCACACGGACCAGCCCGGCCTTTGCCAGCGCATAATAGGCGATGAGACAATCGATGCCATTGGGGAGGAGGACCCCCACCCGGTCGCCCGCCACGAGGCCGCCGGCGAGAAGGCCGTTGCCCAGCCGGTCGGTGAGGCGATCGAACTCGCGGAAGCTGAGGGTGCGGCCGCCCTCGATCAGGCACGGCCGGTCCTTGTGCTGCAACGCCGCGCGCCGGATGAGACCGCCGATCTGGCCCATCAGCTGTCGCCGCCTTCGGAGCCGCGGCCGTGTCGCGTACGCGACTGCCGTTGCTCCAGCCGGTATAGCTCGTCGGCCTGCGGCGTGCCGGCATGATGCTTCACCCAGGTCTCGCACAGGAAGTTCCAGGGTGGCCGGCAGCCCTCGGGCACGAACGCGCGGGCGGCGGCATTATAGGCCTCCAGCGAGAGGATGCCCCGGCTGGTCCGGTAGCGATCGTTCTTGGGCGGCAGGTGGGAGACGCCTGGCCGGGGCTCGGCCATGCGTGGCACATAATCTTCCCCGGCCAGGATCGAATAGGGCAAAGGCGTCAGCACTTTGGTGGGCCGGTCCGACCATTTCATCATGCCGAACCGCGAATGCTGCTGGCTGGGGAGGGTGATGGCACCGACCAGTTCGCCCAGCGCGGCATCGGAATATTCGTCGGACAGGATCGGGCGGAAGCGCTCGGCACGGGGATCGATCTCGAGCCAGTCGGCGGGATCGAACACGCCGGCCACGTGCGCCAGGTCCTTGGCGATGGCGTAATAGGCGATGGCGCCGGCGTCGATCAGCTGGTCGCGGCTCCACCCCGCCAT
>JANPJJ010000005.1:0-13955 GCA_031425455.1 Sandaracinobacter sp.
GGGCCGGTGCCGGCCGGCATCATGAAGCCCCAGCTGGCGGCAAAGGCGGCCGCCATCACCAGCGGCAGCGGCGCCACCCCGGTTTGCAGCGCAACCGCCGCCACCACCGGCATGAAGGCGCTGGCCGCCGCGACGTTGCTGGCGAATTCGGTGACGAAGGTGACGACCAGCACCACGACAAGCGCGATCACCCAGGGCTCCAGCCCGTTCAGCGCCTGAAGCTCGCCGCCGATCCAGCCAGCCAGCCCGGACTGGGTGAGCGCGCCGGCCAGCGCCAGACCGCCGCCGAACAGCAGCAATATATCCCACGGCACCCGCGCGGCGTGGTGCCATTCCAGCAGCGTGCCGCCCTCCTGTCGGGGCACCAGGAACAACAGCAGCGCGACTGCGATCGCCACGCCGCCGTCCTCGATGTCGGGCAGGCCCAGCGGCGCCTTCACCAGCGGCAGCAGGATCCAGCCGGCCAGCAGCAGCGCGACCAGCGGCAGCAGGCGCTTCTGGTTCGCGGTGAGGGGGCCGCTCTCTCCCAGGGCAGCGGAAATCCGCGCCCGGTCCAGCGTGCCCGTCGGCACCCGGAACATGGCGATCAACGCCAGCCCGGAGAGCGGCACGGCCAGCGCCACCAGCGGAAGGCCGAAAGCGGACCAGGTGAGAAAATCGATCTTCAGGCCCAGCGCACGCTCGACGATGCCAGCCGAGATCGCATTGGTGGGGGAGCCGACGAGGGTGCCCAGCCCGCCGATACTGGCGGCATAGGCGACGCCCAGCACCAGGGCGACGGCAAAGCCCGGGGAGAGCTCGAGCCCGTCTTCCGTCTCGCCGCCAACCAGTGCCAGCGCGACCGGCATCATGATGAGCGCGGTTGCGGTGTTGGAGACGATCATCGAAACAACCGCAGTCGCCGCCATGAAGGCCAGGATCAAGCCGCGCTGGGAGGCGGGAGCGCGCCGCGCGATCCCGATCGCCAGGCGCCGGTGCAGGCCGTGCTGCTCGATCGCGATCGCCATCAGCGCGCCGCCGAGCACCAGGAAGAGAATGGGGGACCAGTAGAGCCCGGCCACCTCGCCGGCCGGCATCACCCCCAGAATCGGCAGCAGCAGGAACGGCAGCGTCGCCGTCATCGCCAGCGGCAGCGCCTCGGTCAGCCAGAGGATTGCCATCAGCACGCCGAGCGCCGCCACCGCCCAGCCTTCGGCCGGCAGGCCGGCCGGCGCCGGCAGCAGCCGCATGATCGCGAAGATCAGCACGGCGAACAGGAAGGTCACCGGGAGCTTTGTCCTGCGTCGGCCCGATGTCAAAACGGCGGTGCGGCGGCGGCCGGCCCATCCTGTTTCGCGATCATCGAGCCCACCTTGGAGGTGCGCTTGCGCAGCTTCAGCGCCGGCTTTTCGATGCCGTGCCACGACGCGGCGGCCACCAGCAGCACCGGAACGATGGCGATGAGGAACAGCGCCCACCAGCTGGAGACGGCAAATTGCATCACCAGCAATTGCAGGATCGGGAAATGCCACAGATAGACGCCGTAGCTGAAATCCCCGCCGCCGAAGAAATTCGGGGTGGGAAGCCGGACCAGCCCGACCCAGACGACGATATAGGTGAGCGGCACGCCGGTCAGCACCCAGAGAAGAGCGCCCTTGCGCGACGCCGGGTCGACCAGGAAGCCGACGGCCAGGACAATTGCAAGCGAGAGGGCCGCCAGCCGCCAGTCTGCCGGCAGACGATCCCGCGCCACATAGGCCAGCGCCCCCAGCAGGAAGAAGGGGATGATCTTGGACCCCTGCGCGAAATAGAGCGAGTGCAGTGGCCGGTCGAGGAGGGCAGGCAAGGTTCCCGGCGGAACCCAGGCGACCAGCAGGGCGCCGCACAGGATCGCAAGATAGATCGCCGCGAGTGCCCACCAGTGCCGCGCCACCCGGGCCAGCATCAGGCCCGCCACCATCAGGTAGCAGACGATCTCGAACGGAACGGTCCAAAGGCTGCCGTTCACGACGCGGGGAAGGGGGTTCGATTCGAACAGGCCCGGCAGCTGGAACGAGACCAGCCCGACCGTGCCGAGCAGGTAGCGATGCAGTTCGGGGTGGCGGAAATAGTCGATCAGGGAAAGTGTCGTAAGGAGCGGGCCAATGACCAGCGCCGAGACCAGGATTACCACGACGAGCGCGGGGAGGATGCGCGCGACCCGGTTCATCAGGAACGCGCCGGTCGGGATCCGCATGGCGCTGGCGATGACAAGGAAGCCCGACAGCGCGAAGAACATCGGCACCATCGCGCTGACCAGGAACCAGAACGGGGTCTGTTCGATAAGGGCGGGGGTGCCGGTCGTCAGCGGAAAGCAGTGCCAGAGGACCACCCCCCCCGCGAGCGCGAGCCGGAGGAAGTTGAAGCCGGGGCCGAAGCCGTCGCTCCGCCTCAGATGATCGCCGACACTGGCCATCAGAGCCCGATTTTGTCGGTCATGGTCGGCGTACGATGTTAGTTGCGTGCCAAATGGCCGGCGGGGCCAAGCGATCCGCCTGCCGGAGTGCGCGCTGGGATGGCGTAGCGCGGCTGAAGCGTCGACCGTTTCTCGGCCGCTGGCGCTCGCTTCAGCTGGGCATAACGCACTGCGACGATGATGCCGGCGCATCCGAACGCGAACCATTGCTGTCCTTCGGAGCTGAGCACCGTGCGGGACACGAGGAACGAGAAGATCGCGATCGCCGCTGCGCCCGCCACATCCTCTTCGCGCGATTCCGACCGGAGGAATGCCTGCACCCCGAGGATGATGGCGGTGATGAAGAAGCCGACGAACAGAAGGAAGCCGGGGATGCCATATTCGACCAGCAAGTTGATGGTGTAGCCGTCGATGGTGAACTCGCCCTCGCCGTTCACATAGGGCACGATTCGGTCGATGGATCCCATGCCGTAGCCCAGCGGGTTCTTGATGATCTGCGGGATCGCCATGTCCCATTGCGCTTCGCGGCCGGCGTTGCTGGGCGCGTGTTCGGCCCCCCCCAGCACCCGGACCCGAATTCGCGGCACCGTAAGGACTGCGAACGCGAACGCCGCGGCTGCCGCCGGAATCATCGACACGAAGGCCGGCGCCATCATGTCGCGCCCGGCAAGCTTGCGCTGGTAGTTCCGCCAAACCACCATCGCGGCGAAAGTGGGGATCGTGATCGTGAAGCCCACCATCGCTGAGCGGGATTGCGTAGCCAAGGCAGCGTGGAACAGCGCCGCAAGCATCAATATGGCGAGGAACCGGCGCCAGCCGGTAGGCGCGCAGACGATCGCCAGCAGGATGTAGGGGATCATCGTCCCGATATATTCGGCGTAGGTCACCGACACGATATAGATGGAGCCGGCGCGATAGACGCCAGATCGGATGACCCCGGTTTGCAATTTGCCGATGATTTCCGGGTCGATGCCGAGGAAGGGCGGGATATAATCCACCCAGAAGGCGCGCTGCTCGATCACTTCGGGGATCACCAGCAGCGAGGTGACGAGCGCGCCGATGATGATCAGCCGGTGCAGGCGGGCGAGATTGCCCGGCGTCAGCATCAGCCAGGCGGTCACGATGAACATGAAATGCCAGGTGAGGCTGTTGCTGACCCAGCGGCCGGACGATTCCATCATCCCCACCGGAAGCATGATGGCATGGACGAGCACCCAGCCGAGAAACAGCCGGAACAACAGGGTGTGCGAGGTCAGCACGCCAGCCATTTCCGTCCGGACCCGTGCCGAGGTGGCGAGCGCGAACAAAGTGATGGCGACGACGGCGAACATCGCCAGCCGCTGGAACGAGATCCAGGGCAGGCCGGCGAAGTTGAACGCGATGTAGCTGGGCCACATCAAGGTCAGCCCGACGAAGATGAAATAGGCCCGGGTGATGGCGGGATCGAGGTGTGTATCGACGTCGGGCGCCATCCACAGTGCGATCAGCGCCAGGATCACGATGACGGTCGCCGGAAGCCACCACGCAAAGATGCCGAACACCGCCAGCGTGAAGCCGAGGAACATGGCCAGCATGATCAGCGCCGTCATCGTCAGCAGCTTGACGATGCGTTGCTGCAAGTCGTCCACCCGCCGGGTATACGGCGGCAGGATGCGCGCGCGCTGGTTCTTCATGTGGCCCCATTACGGCAGAAGCCGGGCTTGCTCCACCCCGAATAACAACGCATCTGGGCATTTCATGGCGAAAGTCACATAAATTCAATGACCGTTCTCGTCACCGGGGCTGCCGGCTTCATCGGCTTCCACCTGTCGCGCGCCCTCCTTGCACGGGGCGAGCAGGTGGTGGGTGTCGACAATCGCGCGCCCTATTACAGCCCGGCGTTGAAGGAAGCTCGCATCGCAGCGCTGGGCCCGGGCTTCACCGACCTTGCCCTCGATTTCGCCGACATGGAAGCGCTGGAGGCGGGGCTCGCGCCGCACGCCATTACCCGCATCGCGCACCTGGGAGCGCAGCCGGGGGTGCGCTGGTCGATCGACCACCCGCTGGACTATGGCCGCGCCAACCTGGTCGGGCATTTGAACCTGCTGGAAGTCGCGCGGCGCCGCGAGTTGCCGATGGTCTATGCCTCGTCCTCGTCGGTTTATGGCGGCAACGAAAAGCTGCCGTTCGCTGTCGAAGACCGCGCCGATCGCCCGATCTCGCTCTATGCCGCGACCAAGAAATCGGCCGAGCTGCTGAGCGAATCCTATACCCATCTCTATCGCATTCCGCTCACCGGCCTGCGCTTCTTCACGGTGTATGGCCCCTGGGGGCGGCCCGACATGGCGGTCTGGCATTTCACAGAAAACTGCCTTGCCGGCCGCCCCGTGAAAATCTTCAACCAGGGCCTGATGCGGCGGGACTTCACCTATGTCGACGATATCGTCGCGGGCGTGATCGCCTGCATCGACCGTCCGCCGGCCGACGACGGGGCCCGGAAGCCCGGCGGCAGCCTGGGGCCCCACGCAATCTATAACATCGGAAACAGCCGATCCGAAGCCCTGATGGACATGGTGGCCGTAATCGAGGCCGCCTGCGGCAGACCGCTGCTGCGCGAGTTTCACCCGATGCAGCCCGGCGACGTCACCGACACTTTCGCCGATATTTCCGCCATCACCCGCGACCATGGCTTCCGGCCGACCACGTCGATCGAGGCGGGCATTCCGCGCTTCGTGGACTGGTACCGTGGCTGGGCCGGGGCTTGAGGCCGAGGCGACGGGTATGAAGCTCAGCGCTGCCTCGCTTCGCGCCGCCGCCCAGCGGTTGTTCTCGCCCGCGCTTCTTGCCTATGGGATCGCCGGCGCGGTCGCCGCGGCGTCATTCCTGTCGACCCTGGTGCTGGCGCGGCTGTCGGGCGCGGCGGTCATCGGGGAGTATGCGCTGGCGATCAGCACGGCCAATATGCTGGCGAGCTTCGCGCTGCTGGGGCTGGACCGTATCCTGGTGCGCGAGGTGGCCGGCGACCTCAGGGTCGGCATGCTGGCGCGGGCGTCGGGCGTGGTCCGGGCGATCACGATCATGGTCGCGGCGGTTTCGGGCGTAACGGCGATCCTCTATGCGGGCGGGCTGGCGCTGACGCCGCTGCTGCCCTGGCTGGGGGGCAGCCCCGTCGCGATGATGCTGGTGGCGCTCGCGATCCTGGTCATCCCGATGCAGCGGCTGGGCTATTCGATCCTGCGTGCCAAGGGGGCGCCGCTCGCGGGGCAGTTCTTCGAAGCGCTGCCGACGCTGCTGTTCGCCGGTGCCGCGCTGCTGGCGCTGGGGCTGGGCCTGGTCCTCACCGCGCCGCAGGCGGTCGGGCTTACCGTCCTCATGCAGCTGGTCACCGCCCTGGTCGCGGCGCTTTTGGTAGTGCCGGTGGTGCGCGGATGGTCGGCGCCACGCGATCCCGTCGATCGGCGCCTGCTGTTCGCAGGCGTGCCGCTGATGGCGATCCTGTTCCTGCAGCTGTTTTCCGACTGGCTGCTGCTGGCGCGGATCTCGTCGACCATGGGGGTCGGCGATGTCGGGCCGTTCCGGGTTGCGGTACAGGTGACGACCATCATCGCGACGTTGGTGACGACGACCGAATCCTACGTGGCCGCGCGCTATGCCGGGGATTTCCGCGCCGGGCGCCCCGATCTCGCCTGGCGGCGGCATCGCCGTGCCACGCTGCTGATGGCGGCGATGTCGGCGCCGCTGCTGCTGCTGCTGCTGCTCGCCCCCGGGGACCTGCTGGCCCATGCATTCGGCCCGGAATTCGCCGGCGCCGCCACGGCCTTGAGCATCATGGCCATGGGCCAGATGTTCGCGATCGCGCGGGGGCCGCTGGGCTCGATGTTGACGATGTCGGGCAATGATCGGGTGCAGCTGGGGCTTACCGTGGTGGGCGTGGCGCTGGCCGCGCTGCTGGCGCTGCTGCTGGTGCCGCGCTTCGGCCTGACCGGGGCCGGGCTGGCCCAGGCGGCACCGATCATGTTCCGATCGGTCGCCGGCTATCTGCTGGCGCGGCGGCTGATCCCCGACCGGCCGGCAGAGCGGTCAGCAGAGCGGCCGGCAGAGGAACCCCCGGCGTGACTTGCCAAGACGGGCGCCCGGCCTGTAGCACGCTCGCCCGATGACGGGGGACATGCACGACGGAGGCCGTAGCCGGGACGGAGGCCGTAGCCGGGCCGGCGTATTCGCGACGCTGGCGCTGCTCGGCGGGCTGGTGGCGCTCGCGCTGCTGTTCGCCGGCTGGCGCGCCGACAAGGTGGCGATCCTCGTGCCGCCGGCCCCGGTCGCGCCCGTCCGCACTTCGCCGGCCGAGCCCGCCACCTTCCTGCTGTTCGGCGACAGTCGGGTCGCGCAATGGGCCCCACTGCCGGAGCGCCCCTTCCCGGTTGTCGTCGAGGGACATCCCGGCCGATCCGCGATCCAGCTGGCCCCGGCATTCGCTGCTGCGGTGGCGCAGGTTCGGCCCGCGGGCGCCCTGGTGCAGCTGGGCGTCAACGACGCGGTTGCCGCAAGCCTGCTGCTGCCGGCGGCCCGGGCAGAGGCGCTGGCGCACAGCATTGCCGCGCTGGACAGCATCGCCGCCACCGCGCGGGCGGCCGGCGCGGAGCTGACCCTGATGGAAGTGGTGCCGCCGGTTCGCCCCGATCCGCTGCGGCGGCTTGTCTATCGCGGCGAGGTCGACCGCTATGTCGCGGCGCTGAACGCCGAGCTGCCGGCGATCGCGGCGCGTCACGGCGCCCGGATCGCCCGCCCGATGGCGAGGCTGGCCGGCCCGGACGGGGAGCTTCCCGAGCGCTACCGTCGGGATGCTCTGCATTTCACGCCGGCGGCCTATGCCGCGCTCGACGCCCTGGTCCCGCCACGGCTGGGGCCCGGCTGATGCTGTTCCAGACAACGACCTTCTTCATCTTCTTCGCGGCTGTGTTCGGCGCCTATTGGGCGCTGCGGCACAGCCTGGCGTGGCAGAACCGGATGCTGCTGGCCGCCAGCTACCTGTTCTACGCCTGGTGGGACGTCCGGTTCCTGATCCTCATCGTGGGCGGAACCGCCTTTGCCTATATCGTTGCTCCGGCCGTCGCGGGTGAGCGAATCGAGCGGCGCCAGTTGCTGGAGGGGCTGGCGCTGGCAGCCGCAGGGGCGCTGGTGTCGTTCGTGCCCGATCTTGCGAACGACTGGCGGCACCTGCTGCTTGCCTTCGCGCTGATGGGTGGCACGGTCGGGCTCGCCGGCGTTCTGAACCGGCTGCCGGGTCAAAGGCGCGGCCGGGCGGCCCTGACGGCGGGGGTGATCGCGAACCTCGTGCTCCTCGGCTTCTTCAAATACTTTAATTTCTTCGCCGACAGCTTCGCGGGCGTGATCGGGGCGTTCGGCGGGCAGGTCACCTGGACGACGGCCAACATCGTTCTGCCGATCGGCATCAGCTTCTTCACCTTCCAGAAAATCGCCTATCTGCTCGACGTGTGGCGCCGCGATTTTCCGCCGTCGCGTTCCATCCTGACCTTTGCCAGCTTCGTCGCCTTCTTTCCGCAGCTGGTCGCCGGCCCGATCGAGCGCGCGCCCAATCTTTACGGCCAGTTCCTGAAGGCGCGTCGGATCACGATGGAGGGGCTGCAAAGCGGCGCCCTGCTGTTCCTGTGGGGCATGTACAAGAAGGTGGTCGTCGCCGACAATCTGGCGCCCGTGGTAAACGATGTATTCGGCCGGGCCGGCACCGCGACCACGGGGGAGCTGCTGGTCGGAATCCTCGCCTTCGCGTTCCAAATCTACGGCGATTTCTCCGGCTATACCGACATGGCGCGCGGCGTAGCCCGGATGATGGGGTTCGAGCTGATGCTGAACTTCAAGTTGCCCTATTTCAGCCGGTCCCCCTCGGAATTCTGGCTGCGCTGGCATATTTCGCTGTCAAGCTGGCTGCGGGATTATCTCTATATCTCGCTCGGCGGCAATCGCGGCTCGGCGTGGCTTACCTATCGCAACCTGTTTTTGACGATGCTGCTGGGCGGGCTGTGGCACGGCGCCGCCTGGACATTCGTGGCCTGGGGCGCGTTTCACGGCCTGATCCTGATCCTGTACCGGCTGGTCGATGTGGACCGGCGAGTGGTGCCTCGCGTTGACGGCTGGATGCGGACTGCCCCGGTTTTGGGCTGGGGCGGCAATATCGCGCTATGGGCGCTGATGTCGGCGCTCACGCTGGTGGGCTGGCTGCTGTTCCGTGCGCCCGACCTGGCGACCGTGGGCGAGTATCTGGCGGGAATCGCCGCCGGCACGTCGCTCGGGTCGGCCCATTGGGCGACGTTCGCCATGTTCACCGTTCCGCTGATGCTGGTGCAATGCTGGCAGCGCTGGACCGGCAAGCTGGAGTTCCTGGCCGAAAGCCCGCCGTTCGTGCGGCTGAACCTGGTGCTGTTCCTGCTTTTCTCGCTGCTGTTCCTGTCGGCGCGCGAGACCGCCGACTTCATCTATTTCGCGTTCTGAGGTAGAGGCGACCGATGGCGAGCAGCGCGACTCTGGCCGGGATGCCCCGCGAGCGTCGGGAGCGGCCGTGGTGGCTTTGGCTGCTGATTTGCGTGGCGATGCTGCTTTATGCGCTGCTGTTCGGGGAGATGTTCCTGCGGCTGCTGCACCCCCAGGCGCTGGTGCCGCGCTATGTGACCGGCGGGGCGGACGGGGTGCGGGCCAACATGGCGCACGTGACGTTCCGGCAATCGACTCCCGAAGTCGATGTGATGCTGCGCTACAATGCGGCCGGCATGCGCGACGACCGGCCGCCGCCGCCGCTGGCCAAGGCGCCAGGCGAATGCCGCGTCGCCGTGCTGGGCGACAGTTTCTTCGTGGGCTTCGAAAGCGCGACCGCGGACAGTTTCGCCAGCCGGCTGGAGGCCGAGCTGTCGCGCCGCGGCCGGCCGTGCCGGGTGCTGAACTTCGCCGTGTCCGGCCTGGGGCATGCCGAGAATCTGGTGGTGCTGGAACGCCGTGCCCGCGCCTACGCGCCGGACCTGGTGCTGGTGTCGGTGCACGCGACCGACGGGCTCGACAATCTGCGCGCCAACCTGTTCCGCCCGACGCCCGACGGGCTGGAGCCGACCGGGAACAACTATCTGCCCGGAATCGCCATAAGCGACCGGTTGATGCGGCTGCCGCTCTACCCCTGGGTGCAGGAGAACAGCCATCTTTATTCGGCGCTGCGCGAAACGGCGGGCGCGGTCGGCAAGCGGTTGCTGGCGATGCTGCGCGGTCGCGGCGCGGCGGCGGAGGCCGAAGCGCCGGCTGTACAGGAACCGGCAGAAGAGGCGCCGGCCGGCTTCGTCGGCGACCAGCGCCTGAACCGCGCGGTTGCGGCGCGGCTGGCGGCCGATGCGGGCGCGATGGGCGCCAGGCTGATGCTGTTCGAGATTCCGACCAGCGGCAGCCGCACCCGCTATGTGCCCGTCGCCGAAGCGTTGCTGGGTGCCGACCTGCTGGCCGCCATCCCCAACGCCAGCCCGCTGGGGCGATTCCAGGCGATGCAGGGGCCGGACGTGCAGCTCTATCTAGAAAAGGGCCACCGACACTGGACGGCGCTGGGCAACAAGGTCGCCGCCGAAGTGGCGGCCGACGCGATTATGAAGCAGGGACTGGTCCCACCCCCTACGAGTGACGAATAAACGTCGGCTGGCCCGCAAGCGCGACCGCGCGCCGGCCGCGAGGCCGAACACTAGGATAAACGTCGGCTGCCGCCGTAAGCGCGACCGCGCGTCGGCCGCTGGGCTGAACCCTAAAAACTCAGTTCAATCATGATCGGGGAGGGCCGAGGCGCCCCACGCGCCGGACACATCCTCCAGCGTCACGTCCAGCACTTCCTGCACCAGGTGCAGCGCCGCGCCGCCGCCGAAGCTCAGGATGAGGCCATCGTCCTCGAAGGTGACGGCGAGCAGCGCCAGCACCGTGTCGGGGTTCGCGGGCCAGTCGCGCCGGCGGACGGCGTCGACGAAATCGAACCGGAGCAGGCTGCGCACCCGGGTCAGGTCGCCGCCACGCCGAGGGCCGACGCGGGCGGCATCTTCCCAGCGGAAGCGGTTGCCCATCAGGGTCAACCGCCGCGCCCGGGGCTGCCAGGCGATGTCGGCGGCTTTCACCGCCATGTCCTGCACGCAGGCCGACAGGATGGGGAGGTCGTCGCCGGTCTCGGCGCGAAGCAACAGAAGATCCTGCGGTTTTGCGGCCTCCGCCGCGAGGTCAGTCACCGCTCACCCGTTCGATATCGGCGCCGACCGCCTGCAATTTCTCTTCCAGCCGCTCATAGCCCCGGTCGAGGAGATAGACCCGGCGAACGATCGTCTCGCCCTCGGCGGCGAGGCCGGCGATCACGAGGCTCATCGAGGCGCGGAGGTCCGTTGCCATCACCGGGGCGCCGTTCAGCTTCGCCACGCCGCGCACCATGGCGGAACGGCCCGTAACCGTGATGTCGGCGCCCATCCGCGCCAGTTCGGGCACATGCATGTAGCGGTTCTCGAAGATCGTCTCGGTCAGCATCGAGGCGCTGTCTGCAACGGTCGCCAGCGCCATCAGCTGCGCCTGCATGTCGGTCGCGAGGCCGGGCCAGGGGGCGGTGGTGGCGGTGACGCCGTGCAGGCCGTTCGCGCGCGACACCATCAGCCCGTCGGGGCGGTCCTCGAAAGCGACGCCGGCCGATTCGAGCACCGGCAGGGTCGAGCCGAGCAGCTCGCGGCTGGCGCCCGTCAGCAGCAGCTCACCCCCGGTGATAGCTGCGGCGCAGGCATAGCTGCCGGCCTCGATCCGGTCGGGCATGACGGCATAGGTGGCGCCGTGCAGCCGCGACACGCCGTTCACCACCAGCCGTTCGCTGCCGATGCCCGAAATGCGCGCGCCCATGGCGACGAGGCAGTTGGCCAGGTCGACGATCTCGGGCTCGCGGGCGGCATTCTCGATCACGCTTTCCCCTTTGGCGAGCACCGCCGCCATCAGCACATTTTCGGTGGCGCCGACCGACACCACCGGAAAGACGATCCGCCCCCCGACCAGCCCGCCGGCCGGGGCCTTGGCCCGGACATAGCCCGAGGTCAGCTCGATTTCGGCGCCCAGCGCCTCCAGGCCCTTCAGGTGCAGATCGATCGGGCGGTTGCCGATGGCGCAACCCCCCGGCTGCGAGACGGTGGCGACCCCCTCGCGCGCGAGCAGCGGCCCGAGCACCAGGATGGAGGCGCGCATCTTGCGCACGATGTCGTAGGGCGCCGTGGTGGAGGTGATCCGGTTGGCGGCAACCGTCATCACCCGGCCGAAATCCTCCGGCCGGGACCCTTGCGTGCTGGTGGAGGCGCCGAACTGGTTCAGGAGGTGCCCGAAGGTGTCGACATCGGCGAGGCGCGGCAGGTTCCGCAGCGTCAGCGGCTCGTCGGTGAGGAGGGCGGCCGGCAGCAGCGTCAAGGCGGCGTTCTTGGCGCCCGAGATCGGGAGCCGCCCCGAGAGCCGGCGGCCGCCGGAAATGCGTATCTGGTCCATAGAGCAGGGTGAATAGCGGCAGCGGCGCAGCTAAGCGAGGGGGGAGGGAGCCCGGGATGATCGAATTGTGGCACTGCGCCGACGCTCGCAGCTTTCGGCCGCTCTGGATGCTGGAGGAAATGGGCCTGCCCTATCGGCTGCACCTGCTGCCGTTTCCGCCCCGCGTACGGGCCCCCGAATTTCTGCAGGACAATCCGCTGGGCACCATCCCGCTGTTTCGCGACGGCGGGGCCGAGCTGACCGAGAGCTCGGGGATCCTGCACTGGCTTGCGGAAACGCGAGGGCCGACGCCGCTGGCCGTCCGACCCGGGGAGCCCGAGTTCGGCGCCTATGTGAACTACCTGTTCCAGTCCGACGCCACCTTCACCTTTCCGCAGACGCTGGTGCTGCGCTATCGCGTGCTGGAGCCGCCGGAACGGCAGCTGGCACAGGTGGCAGACGATTATGCGCGCTGGTTCCTGTCGCGCATGCGCTGGGTGGAGGGGCATCTGTCGGGTTCCGGCCCGGACGGGACGCGCGAGTGGCTGGTTGCGGGGCGTTTCACCGCCGCCGATATCGCAGTGGGCTATGCCTGCCTGCTGGCCGGGCAGCTCGGGCTGCTGGAGGGGCTGGGGCCGCTCACCCGGGCCTGGTGGGGGCGCTGCACCGAGCGGGACGGTTACCGCCGCGCCAGGGCAGCGCAGGTTCCGCCCGGCAGTGCCGTAAACGGCTGACAAGATTCTCGCAGCCCGTGGCCGGCCGGCGGCTGCTCAATCGTAAACCGCTGCACGCGGGTCTGTTAACCCTCGCCACGGCTCGGCCGGTCGGGCGCGGCCGAGGGTTTCCGCCGGTAAAGCCTGACCCTTGTTGACGCTTTAACCCGCTGAAGCCGGGCCTCTCTGGTCACGTTCTTCCGATCATGTCCCGCCGCACCAACGCGCCGGGCCTCGAGGTCGGGAGACAATCTGATGCCCATCGCCGCGCAATCCGTTCGTATCGCCGCCAGCGTCGTCGCCGGCCTCCTGGGGGGAACCTTGCTGGGCGGCCCCGCACTGGCGCAGAGCCGCACCTTCTATGTCGATGCCGACGGCGGCAGCGACAGCGCCGACGGGCGCTCGCCGGCGACCGCGTGGAAATTCGGGCCCTGGGACGTCCGCTCGGCGGGTGCCGCCCGGCGGCTGGCGCTGCTGCCGGGGGATACGGTGCTGTTCAAGGGCGGCGTGCGGTATCGCGGCACGATGACGCCGCGTGGCGCCGGTACGGTCGAGAAGCCGATCGTGTTCGACGGCTCGGGGTGGGGCGGCACGCGCGCCATCATGGATGGATCCCAGGAGCTTTCGGGCGTCCGCCGTTGCACGTCGGCGGCGGATTGCTTCGGCAATATCCACTGGTCGAACCTCTGGCGCGTGGCTGTCCCCGCCACCACGCTCTGGACCGACTGGCTGTTCGTCAACGACCAGGCGCTGCAGCCCGCCCAGTCGCCCAGCCTCGCGGCGGAGGATGCCGACAACATCGACAAGTTCTTCACCGTACCCCGCACCGCGCTGGCGCAGCTGCAGGCGGGATCGATCTCGCGCACGTTGAACCCCGACATGCAGAAAGGCACCCCGGTGCTGGGTCTGTGGGTGCAACCCAATGTCATCGCTTATACCAGCGACGTGAAGGTGACGACCGCCGGGCTGAGCTTTGCGGGGGCCGATTGGATCAACGGCGGCCTGAAGCCCTATACCAACCGCGACAGCAAATGGACGCTGATCAACGTGCCGTCGGCGCTGAACCGACCCGGCCAGTTCGCCATAAGCCCGAAGGACGGCATGGCGATCTTCTGGCCGCCTGCCGGCAGCACCGGCACCCCGCGCGTTTCGACCGGCAGCGGCCGCATCGCGTTCAATGTCGGCAGCCTCGACAATTTCGTGCTTCGCGGTTTCTCGTTCGCCAACTTCGCGGCAACGCCGGATCATTATGCCAGCGGTACGGCCATCCTGTCGAACAGTGCGGTCAGTGGCGCCACGATCGCGGACAATGCGTT
>JANPJJ010000006.1:0-17131 GCA_031425455.1 Sandaracinobacter sp.
CCGGCGGGGTGCCGGTGGAGATGATGTCGCCCGTTTGCAGTGTCATGAACTGGCTGATGTAGCTGACCAGCGCGGCGACCCCGAATACCATGGTGCGGGTGTTGCCCTGCTGGTAGCGGTGGCCGTCGACCTCCAGCCAGAGGTCGAGCGCCTGCGGGTCGGGCACCTCGTCGTCGGTGACCAGCCATGGGCCTACGGGTCCGAATGTGTCGTGGCTCTTGCCCTTCACCCACTGCCCCTGCCGCTCCATCTGGAACGCACGTTCCGAGACATCGTGGACCACGCAGTAGCCGGCGACGTGGGCGAGCGCGCTTGCCTCGGCGACATATTTGGCCGGCCGGCCGATCACGACGCCAAGCTCGACCTCCCAGTCGGTCTTGGACGACCCGCGCGGGATCTCCACATCGTCGTAGGGGCCGCAGATGGCGTTGACGCCCTTCATGAACAGCACCGGCTCGCTCGGCACCTGCGCCCCGGTTTCGGCGGCATGGTCGGCGTAGTTCAGCCCGACGCAGATGAACTTCGGCACCTGGCCGACGCTGGCGCCGGTACGGAAACCGGGGGCGATCTCGGGCAGCGACGCTGCGTCCAGCGTGCGCAACGCCGCCAGACCCTCCGGTAGCAGCACGGGTCCGGCAATGTCCGCAACGACGCCGGACAGGTCGCGAAGGCTGCCGTCGGGCGCGACCATGCCGGGCCGTTCGGCGCCCCGGACGCCGTGGCGAAACAGCTTCATCGCGCCGACTCGCCGACGGGCTCGTCGAATTCCAGCCGCAAGATGGTCGCAACCGGGTCGCGCGCTTCGGTCGGCACCGTGATCAGCACTTCGCCCGGGCCGTCCACCTCCATCAGCTCGTCGATGACAGGGATTCGGACCTCGAAGGGTAGCTCGGCGCCGGTGCCGAGCGCCGTCACCCGCTTCAGGTGACGGACCCGCACGCCGCGCACCGATACCGGCGCCACGGGCTGCATCAGCAGGTGGCAGTAGAGGATGTTGTCGCGCCGGGTGGTAGGGCCGTAGAATTGCCAGGGTTTCAGCCCCGGCTCGGTCGCGAAGACCGCCTCGCCGTGCAGACCGACCCAGCGCCCCATGGCGGCCAGCCGCTCGGCCTGGGGCTGAGGCACATCGCCGGCGCCGTCGGGGCCGATGTTCAGCAGCAGGTTGCCGCCGCGTCCGGCCACTTCGCACAGCGTATGGACCAGCGCTTCGGGCGATTTGTACCGATCATCCCCGCTGTTGAACCCCCAGCTCATGTTCATGGTGAGACAGGTCTCCCATGGTTCGCCAGGGGGCTCGGCAGGCACGAACTGTTCCGGCGTGCTGTAGTCCCCCTTGCCCGGCAGCCGGTCGTTGATGAGAATATCGGGCTGCAAGCCGCGGATCAGCGCCTCCAGCCCGTCGACATCCCACTGCTCTGGCGTTCGCTCCCAGGCGCCGTCGAACCAGAGGATATCGATCCGGCCATAGTCGCTCAGCAATTCGGTGATCTGGCCGCGCAGATACTTGGTATAGTCCGCCCATTGGTCGGGCGTGGCGGGCGGATAGAAGCCGAAGCGATAGGGCCGATCGGCATCGGTGAAGGGCGGATAGCTCGGGTGGTGCCAGTCGGGTAAGGAGTAATAGAGGCCTACCTTCAGGCCGTGGCGACGGCAGGCCTCCACGAAGGCATGGACGATATCGGTGCCGGGCGCCGTGCTGCCCACGCCATGGCTGTAGGCACCTCCCGCGCGGCTCGGCCACATCGCATAGCCGTCGTGATGCCGCGTGCCCATGATCGCATAGGTCATGCCGGCGGCCTTGGCGGCGGCGACCCAGCGTTCCGGGGCCGCCATGTCGGGCTGCCAGCCGATCGTGTTGGCGTGGTAGGTGTCGGCGGGAATGTCCTGGCAGAGCGGCAGCGTCACAACGCCGCCCACCAGCGGCCAGCTCGCCTCCCAACCGGCTTTGGCCCAGGGCCCCCAATGAACGAACAGGCCGAAGGCGGCGGCGTCGAACCAGGCCTGTGTGCGGTGCATGCGCTCTCCTTTTCGGGGAGCTTATAGAGGCTGGCGCTTCCTGAGAAGTCGTGAAATGATGGTTCATATATAAAAACAGAAAGCCTGCGTATGGACCGAGTCGCATTGGGCCGAACCGGCCTAAAGGTCAGCCGTCTCGGCCTGGGGGGCTTGTTCGTGTCCAAGGCCGGCGGGCCTTTCGAGGGAGCGCTTGCCGCCACCCGGCGCGCCGCCGAGCGCGGTATCAATTATGTCGACACCGCCCCGATGTATCTCGACAGCGAGGAGGTGCTCGGCCGTATCCTGCCGCAGGTGACGCAACCCTTCATCCTCTCCACCAAGCTCGGTGCGCGCCCGCAGCCGTTCGATGCCAAGGATGCGAAGGCTTTACGCGAAAGCTTCGAGACGAGCTGCCGCCTGCTCGGCCGCGAGACCATCGACATCCTGATGATCCACGAGCCCGACCGCCCACGCCAATTCGACTGGTGGGACGATTTCGACAGCGCCACCGGCCCCGTCATCGAGGTGATCGACGCCCTGAAGCGCGAAGGCCGGGTGAAGCATGTCGGGCTGGGCGGAACCACTGCCTACGACATGGCGCGGCTGATTCGCACCGGCCGGTTTGACGTCGTGCTAACCGCGTTCAACACCAGCCTGCTGTGGCGCGAGGCCTGGCACGAAATCCTGCCGGCCGCCGCCGAGCAGGATGTCGGCGTGGTCGCCGGCTCGCCCTTGCAGCAGGGAGCGCTGGCCAAGGTGTGGGCCGACGAGGTGGCGAGCGCCCCCTGGCTCTCGGCGCCGCGCCGCGCGCAGTTTCGGGCGCTATACGATCTGGTGGCGGAAACCGGGCTGCCGCTGGCTGAAATCGCAATCCGATTCCTGCTGTCGGAGCCGCGCATTCATACCATCTTGATGGGCGCGCGCAGCCCGGCCGAAGTCGATGCCAACGCGGACGCGGTTGAGAAAGGGCCGCTCGACGCCGAGCTGCTGGACCAGCTGGACGCGATCGCAGCCATGGTGCCGTTTCGCCCGCACGACGAGCCCTTCGCCCTACCGTTCGGCCGCCCTTATGCCGGGACGCCTGCGGCCGGCCCGGTCTGAGGAGAGCCCCATGAAAGCCGCCATCGTCGACGCGCCGGGCAGCCTTGTCGTGCGGGACCTGCCGCAGCCTGTGCCGGGCTCCTACGAAGTGCTGACCGAGCAGCTTTTCGGCAGCGTCTGCGCCGCGACCGACCGCCACCTGATCGCCGGCAAGCTGCCGATCCCGGGAATCGCCTATCCGCTTATCCTGGGCCATGAAAGCATCGGCCGCGTGGTGGAAACCGGCCCGAAGGTGCGGCACCTGAAGGCCGGCGACCTCGTCACCCGTACCGGTGCTCCGGCGCTGGACGGCTGCCAGCCCTTCTGGGGCGGGTTCGTGGAGTTCGGCATCGCCCGCGATGTTCGCGCCATGCAGGAAGACGGCCTGCCCGACGCCGACTGGGCGGCGCATGCCGTCAACCTGCGCCTGCCCGCGGGCACGGATCCGGCGGCGGCGACGATGATGATCACCTGGCGTGAGACGCTGAGCTATATCCGCCGCCTGGGCATCGATCCGGGTGCGGATGTGCTCGTGCTGGGGTCCGGCGGCAACGGCTTTTCCTTTGCCGTGCTGGCCCGCCTGCTGGGCGCCGGCCATGTCGCCATGCTCGGCAATCCGCATTGGGCGGCGCTTGCCGAGCGTGCCGGCATCGCCACCTTCGCCGACTATCGCGACCCGGGGGCCGCAGACAGGCTGCGCGCTGCGGCACCGCGCGGTTATGACCGCATCGTCGACGCGGTCGGCCACAGCGGCGGGCTGGAGGCAGTGCTGCCGCTGTTGCAGGCAGGTGGCGCCATCGGGCTCTATGGCATCGAGGATCTGGGCGAGCGGATGGGATTTCTGAAGACGCTGGCCGACCGGGGAATCCGCGCGCATGGCCCCGGAGACTATAGCGAGCCGGAGGCGCACGAGGCGGTTGTCGCCTTGCTGGAGGCCGGCGAACTGGATGCAAGCCTGTGGTTTGATCCGGCGGCGGCGCCGCCGCTCGACCGCATTGCCGATGCCATTGCGCAGATCGAAGCGCGCCGAAGCCTGAAGGCTGTCGTCAGGTTGCACGGCTAACCGGCGCCCGCCATTGGCGCTTTCCCCGGATCTTTGGCATAGCATCGGCCGGGCGCGGCCTTGAGGAGCGGGCATGTCGGACGACATCGGCAAATATTCGGCGCCCGCGCTCGACAAATATTCAGCGCCTGCGCTGGAGAAGGGACTCGACATCCTGGAGCTTCTGTCGCTCGCTACCGAGCCGCTGTCGATGGGCCAGATTGCCGACCAGCTGTCGCGCTCCAAGGGCGAGATTTTCCGCATGCTGGTGGCGCTGGAGCGTCGCGGCTATATCCTGCGCAACGCCGACAGTGACCGCTTCGAGATCGGCAGCCGCCTGTTCGAAATGGCGATGCACGTGACGCCGACACGCAACCTGGTGGCGACCGCGATGCGCCATATCGAAAAGGTTGCGCACGAACTGGATCAGTCCTGCCACCTCGCCGTGCTTTCGGGCACGCAGATCGTCGTTATCGCCCGGGTGGAAGCGCCCGGCGAACTCGGCTTCGCGGTGCGGCTGGGATACCGGCGCCGGGTGGATCACTCAACGTCGGGGCGTGTCATCACGGCCTTCTCGTCCCCGCCTCAACGCGACGCCATCATGGCGCGGCTGGCATCCGAGCATGCGGATTTCGATCGCACGGGCTTCGACGCCCGGCTGGCGAAAGTGGCCGCCGACGGCTACGATCGCGGGCCGAGCCTGTCGGTGTCGGGCGTGACCGACATCGGCGCGCCGATCCTTGGCGAGACGGGCTGGTCGGTCGGATCGCTGACGATACCGTTCATCCAGCGCGCCGGCTCGGCCGTCACCATCGCCCAGGCCCGCGACGTGTTGCTGCGCGAAGCGGCCGTCATGTCGAGCGACCTGTCGCTCGGGATGCCGGGCGCTGCCGGCCTCCCGGCATTCGCCCAGCGACGCTGATACCCGAGACGGGGGCCCGCCAGGCGGGCCGCCTTAGAAGCGGAAGCCGGCCTGCACGCCCCATTGCCTGCGCTGGCTGACGCCCGACATGTTCCAAAGGTTCGCGACCGGCGCGAAGAAGTTGTAGAACACCTTGTCGGTCAGGTTCTTGCCGAACACGGTCAGCTGCGCCTCGGTTCCGTTGCCGAGGTCGAAGGTGAGCCCCACGGACGCATCGAGGATGCCGAAGCTCTCCACCGTTGCACGCGGATCGTTGAACAGCGGCGCGGGCCCGCCGCCGTCGAAGCGCGGCCCCAGGTGCGGCGTGTAGGTGTCGCTCCAGCGGTAGCTGGCCAGCGCATTGAACCCGACATGCTCGGTGATGTTGCCCTCGTAGCGGCCGGTGAACCCGAGCTGCCAGCTCGGCGTGTTGCGCACCTTCACGAAGTCCGCCACGTCGAAGCCGTTGAACACGAACTCGCCGTACTTGGCGTTCAGATAGGCTGCCGTGCCTGACAGCGTCAGCCCGTCGACCGGGATGATGGTCCACTCGGCTTCCACGCCGTAGATTTTCACCGACGCCGCGTTGTCGACGATGGTAATCGTCGCCCCGGTAGCCGGGTTGGTGCGGATGATCTCTTCCTGCTTGTCCTGGTAGTCGACGTAGAAGCCGGCCAGGTTCAACCGGACCCGGTTGTCGGCCCAGTCGCTCTTCAGGCCGATTTCATAGCTGTTCGCGGTTTCGGGATCGTAGGGCCCGATGGTCTCGGTGGAGTTGCCTCGACCGTTAAACCCGCCCGATTTGAAACCCTGCGTGAACGAGGCATAGAGCAGCAAATCGTCATTCGGCTTGTACTCCACCCCGACCTTCGGGGTGAACTGGCTCCACGATGCAGAACCGCGTGCAATGTTGTTGAAGCCCGGCGCATCGGGGTAGAACCCGCCGCCCGACTGGTTGAAGCCGTTGCGGTAGACAAAGTCCTTTTCTTCCCAGCTGTAGCGGCCGCCGGCGGAGATGCTGAACTGGTCGGACAGGCGATAGGTTGCCGAGATGAAAGCCCCGAAGCTGGTGGTCTGCTGGCGGCGGTCCACCACTTCGATCGTGTTCGGCGGAAAGCCGAGCAGCGAGAAGACGAACAGCGAATTGGCGCCGTCGACATAGTCGGTCACCGATCCGAACAGGCCGAACAGAAGGTCGAACCGGTCGCTGACCTTCCAGTCGGCGCGGAACTCCTGCGAGAAGATTTCCTCGCGAACCGGCTGGATCGAGGCGAACACCGGCGTCGGCACGCCGTCGAAGTCGGTCTGCTTGTCTTCCTCGATCAGGCTCCACGCCGTGATCGAGGAAACTGTCACATTGCCGGTGGTGATATTGAACCGCAGCGAGGCACCGTGCCCCTCGATGCTGAGGTAGGTGGGGGTATCCTGGTTGAAGACGGTGAGGTCGCGGTTCGGATCGTCGCATTGCGGCGTCGTCGACAGCAGGAAGGGGATGCACAGCAGGTCGTTCTTGTTACTGCGGTTGTGCAGGAGGCCCCAGTCGCTGCGATTGCGGGTGTAATCGTAGCTCAGGATGAATTCGCTGTTGTCAGTCGGCGTGAAGCGGAGCGACGGCGAGATCGACAGGATGTCCACGAAGCCGCGACGGCGGCCATCGAAGGCATTGCGATACTGGCCGTCGCTGTTCAACGACGCGATCGCCAGCCGCGCCTGCAGCTTGTCCTTGATGATCGGCCCTGTCAGCGAGCCTTTGGCATCGATCTGGCCGAAATTGCCCACGGTGATCTGGGCGCGGCCGCCGAACTCGTTCTGCGGCAGCGGGCGGGTGATGCTGATCACGCCGCCGATCGCATTGGCGCCGAACAGCGTGCCTTGCGGGCCACGCAGCACTTCGATCCGCTCGACATCCACCGTGTTGACGAGCTGGCCGGACAGGCCGGAGCCATAGCGGACATCGTCGATCACGACCTGCACCGCGGGCGAGAAGCTGCGGTCGATGTCGCCCACCCCTATGCCGCGGATCCAGATATTGGCGCCGCCGGCAGTCAGCGTGTTGGGCGTGATGACCAGATTGGGGGTAACGGCCTCCAGACCCTCGATATCGGTGATCTGGCGTGCCTCGATCTCGGCTCCGGAAATCGCGGTCACGGCGACCGGGACATTCTGGAGGCTCTCCGAGCGCTTGCGTGCCGTGACGATGATGTCGCCGATACCGCCCGCATCCGCGACCGTCTCTTGCGCCATTACCGCCGGGGCCGCGATCGCGGACGCCAACAACGAAATCGAGGCCAGGTAGAATGCAGAAGCCATCTCGACGTCCCTCCCCAGGGTTGTCCGGCGGCAGCTGAGGCTGCCGCCTATCCTGTCTGGGCCCCTGCCGCCGCCTTCTGTGAAGCGGGCGGCCAACCCATCCATGAATTTGCATTTTAAGTTTGCAACGGGCATCATCGCCTTGTCAAGCAGTGCTGCGATGGCAGAGAGCGAGAAATGCCCCGCAGCTTGCGGTCGCGATGGTTCGAGGGAGGACGGCTTTTGACCGCTGTAGCACAAGGCAGTCCCCCGACTGCCGCGCCGAAGGGGTTCCGATTCTTCCTCTTCGCATCGCCCCAGCTCGCGCTTGCTACGCTCGGCCTGCCGATCGTGATCTACCTTCCGGCCTATTATGCCGGGCCGCTGGGCCTGGGCCTGACGGCGACGGGGCTTATCTTCATGGTAACCCGTTTCTGGGACGTGCTGACCGACGGCGTGTTCGGCTGGGCGACGGACCGGTTCCCGACGCGCTGGGGCCGCCGCAAGGTCTGGATGGTGCTGTCGGCACCCTTGATGGCCGTCTCGGCGATTGCCATCTGCTTCCCGCCGGATGGGGCCGGGGCGGGCTATCTGCTGTTCTGGCTGTTCTTCATCTATATCTGGTGGACGCTGATCCACTTGTGCCACATCGCCTGGGCGGCCGAGCTATCGGACAATTACGACGAGCGCTCGGCGATCCAGAGCAAGGTGCTGACCGTCTATTTCTGTGGCCTGCTGCTGGTGCTGATCGCGCCCATCATCGCGGGGGCCGTTGCCGGTGAAACCAGCCTGCAACAGAAGGTCGAGGCAATGGGCCTTTACACGGCAGTGCTGCTGCCGATCACGGTTTTGGTCAGCGTGCTGGTGGCCAAGGAACGGCCGGTGCCGCCGCGCCCGGCGGCGGGGGAGGAGATGGCCTGGCGCGATGCCATGAAGCTGGTGCTTGCGAACCCGCCCTTGCTGCGCGTGCTGGGGGTCGATCTGCTCGCCGGCCTGTCCAACGGGATCGCGGCGGGCCTGTTCGTCTATGTGACCTCGCAGCTGTTCCAGCTTACCGGCAAATTGCAGATCTTCGGCGTGCCGCTCGACCCGGGCGTGCTTCTGCTGCTGACGTTCGTGGGGTCGATCCTGGGAATTCCGCTCTGGTTGCGGCTGTCTTACCGGGTCGGCAAGCACAAGGCGGTGGCGGCCTCGGCGCTTCTCAACATCCTTGCCTTTTCGCTGGTGCTGCTGATCCCCGAGGGCGCCCACGCGCTGCTGGCGCTGTTCTACCTGACCACGGGGATCGCGTTCGGCGCGCCGCCGTTTCTCGACCGCGCGATCCTCGCCGATGTGGTGGACCTGGACCAGACCAAGACCGGCGAGCAGCGCACCGGGCTGTTCTTCGCGCTGATGTCGATGACGAACAAGATCGGCTACGCGCTTCCGGTCGGCCTGTTGTTTCCGGCGCTGGCGCTGGCCGGTTTCGACCCGAACGGGGGCAACGACGCAGCAGCTCTGGGGTGGCTGGCGGCAATGTTCGTCGGCTTGCCGATCCTCTGCAACCTTGCCATCGTCGTGTTGATGTGGCGCTTCCCCATCGACCGCGCCGCCCAGGCCGAGCTTCGCTCCCGGCTGGCGCCGGCGCAATCCTGAGCCTGCCTGAAGGAGCCCCGATGCCCCGCTTCGCGAATCGCATTGCACTTGTCACCGGCGGCGCATCGGGCATCGGCGCCGCGACTGCCCGGCTGCTCGCGCGCGATGGTGCGCACGTGACGATTGTCGACCTGCCAACCAGCGGCGGCGCCGGTATTGCCACCGAAATCGGCGGACATTTCCACCCTGCCGATCTGTCGGACATGGCAGCAGCCGAGGCCATGATCGGCGAGGTACTCGGGCGAAAGGGCCGGCTGGACATTCTCGTAAACAACGCCGGAATCGGCAGCCTCGGCGAAGTGCCCGACCTCGACCCGGACCTCTGGCGGCGGGTGATGGCCGTGGACCTCGATGCGGTGTTCCATGCCTGCCGGATTGCGATCCCGGCGATGCGCGCAGCGTACCGGGCGGACGGACGCATGGCGGTCATCGTCAACACGGCATCTTTGTCGGGCCTGTTCGCCGACTATGGATTCGCCGCCTATAATGCCGCCAAGCCGGCGTCATCAACCTGACGCGCGCGCTCGCCATCGATCATGGGAAGGACGGCATTCGCGTGAACGCGCTTTGCCCCGGCTACATCGATACGCCGCTCGCGGCCGGGCTTGCCGCCATTCCGGGATTGGTCGACCGTTGGTCGCGCAACATTCCGCTGGGCCGCCCCGGCCGGGCGGACGAGATGGCCGAAGTGATCGCCTTCCTGGCCTCCGACGCGGCATCCTATATCACGGGCGCCGCCATCGTCGCGGACGGCGGCGCGAGCGCCCACACCGGCCAACCCAATTTCCTCGCCGAGATCGCAGCCTTGCAACGGCCTTGAGGTGACCCACGTAGCCGTCGTCATTTCCAACCTGACCAACCTCTATTGGCCCGAGGTGTTGGCGAGCACCCCGAGCTCGGCGTCGAACGCCGCGTTTTTCCGGGCCACCTCACCGAAGGCGCCACGGCCAGGCTCGGCTGACACAGGCTAGGCGTTTGCATCCGAAGTCAATCTGTGGTTTGCAGCACCATGAGGAGGCTTCGGTGGACCAGCACAGCCTGATCGAACCGCGCGGCGCGGCGGCCCTGATCGGTGCCGACGCCGCCTTGTTCGCCCCCGATTGTCGTTTCGATATCTGCCACCCGGTCAACAGCCTGGAAGGGCGGGCTGCGGCGCAGCAGCATCTGTTTGCCCCGCTCGCTACAGCGTTCCCGATGGGGGCCGAGCGGATCGAAACCTGCATCACCGGTCGGTTCGACGGCTGCACCTGGACTGCGAGCTTCGGCCTTATCGCCGGGCGCTTCGAAGCGCCCCTGTTCGGCGTGCGTCCGTCGGGCTTTCTCGAGCAGCTCCGCTTCGGCCGGTTCGACCGCTGGGAGGATGGCCGCATCGTTCAGCTCATCCTGATCCTCGATTTCCCCGGCCTGATGCTTGCCACCCGCCAGTGGCCGCTCGCCGCGGCGATGGGCCCGGCCTGGGCCCCGGCCCCTGCAACCCGAGACGGCGTTGCGCTGGCAGGATCGGATCCAGCGGAAGGCGAGGCCAGCCTGAAGCTGGTCGAGTCGATGATTGCCGGCCTGATGCGCTACGATGGCCGAAACCTTGCGTCGATGCGCATGGTGGATTTCTGGCATCCGGATTTCAGCTGGTACGGACCCGGGCCGATCGGCAGTTTCCAGGGCCACGACGATTATGAGCGCGGCCACCAGCGCCCGTTTCTTGCGGCCTTTCCCGACCGGGTCGGCGGAGACCATAAGTGCCGGATCGGGGAACGCGCCTATGTTGCCTCTACCGGTTGGCCCAGCATTCGCGCCACCCATTCCGGCGGCGGTTGGCTGGGGCTGCCGGCCACCGGCAAGCGCGTTTCCATGCGGGTCATGGATCTTTGGCGGCGCGAAGGCGCGCTGCTGAAGGAAAATTGGGTGTATATCGATATACCCGACCTGCTGTTGCAGATGGGTGTCGACATATTCGCCCGCGCCGCCGAGTTGCGGCCCGTCGGAGGACGATGACATGGCAGGATGGCTGAAGCGCAGCATCGCGGCAGAATTGATGGCCGTTGCAGACCCAGGTCCGCGATGCGGTCCCTCGCGAAATCCAGACCCACTTTGACGGTGGAGCTGCCCACTACCCCCCGCTTTCGGCTGGAAGGCCGCCGTGCACTTGTGACGGGCGCGGGCCGGGGCATCGGCCTTGCCGCCGCGGCCGCCCTGGCCGAGGCGGGGGCGCATGTAACCCTTGTCGCCCGAAGCGGCGCGGAAATCGCCGCCGCTGCGGCCGCCATCCGCGCACGGGGGGAGCAGGCAGACTGGGCCGTGCTGGACGTCTCCGAACCGGGCGCCGTCCCTGCCTTTTTCGAAAGCTGCCCTGCCTTCGAGATCCTCGTCAACAACGCCGGAACCAACCGCCCCAAACCCATGTGGGAGGTCAGCCGCGAGGATTATGCCGCTGTGATGGGCCTCAACGTCGAGGCGGCCTTCTTCGTCGCGCAGGCCTGCGCCCGGGGCATGCTGGCCGCAGGCATCGCCGGCAGCCTCATCCATATGAGCTCGCAGATGGGTCATGTCGGCGGCCCCGGCCGAAGCCTCTATTGCGCCTCCAAATGGGCGCTGGAGGGCATGTCCAAGGCGTTCGCGCTCGATCTCGCGTCTCAGGGCATCCGATCCAACTGTATCGCCCCGACCTTCATCGATACGCCGCTCACAGCGCCGATGTTCGAGGACGCTGCCTTCAAAACCAGTGTTCTCTCGAAGATCAAGCTCGGCCGGATCGGCCGGCCGGAGGACCTGATGGGCGCCATCGTCTATCTCGCCTCGGACGCGTCTGCCCTGGTTACGGGCACCAGCCTCCTCGTTGACGGCGGCTGGACGGCGGATTGATGGCCAGTTTCGGTGCGCTCAACTGGGCGATCGTCCTAGCCTTCCTGGCCGCGAACCTGCTGCTCGGCTGGCGTCTGTCGCGCCGCGTCCTGACGTCTCGCGAGTTCCACCTCGGCTCCGCATCGACCCCCTGGTGGGCTGTCGGCCTCTCGGTTATCGCCACCTATGTCAGCGCGCTCAGCTTCCTCGGCGCGCCCGCCTGGGCCTATTCCGATGGGCTCTCGGCGCTGGCCATCCACCTCAACTACCCGATCGTCATCGTGATCGTGGTGACCTTCTTCCTGCCGTTCTTCTATCTTTCCGGCGTCGCCTCCATCTACGATTATCAGGAGCGCCGCTTCGGCCCCACCTCCCGGGCGGTGATCTCGCTTATTTTCCTCATCACCCAGGCACTCTCCACGGCGGCCATCCTCTACGCCACGGCGCTGGTTCTCCGCTTCATGACCGGAATGGAGGTCTGGCATGCCATCATCCTGGTGACGATCCTGGCGCTCGCCTACACCGCCATGGGTGGCATGCTTGCAGTCATCTGGACCGACGTGTTCCAGGCCATCGTGCTGTTCGGGGGCGCGCTCGTCATTCTCTGGGCGCTGATCGATGCATCGCCCGTCCCGGCAATCGAGACCCTGGGGGCGCTGAAGGCTGCCGGCCGGCTGTCGGCTATCGACACCAGCTTCGACTTCTCCAAGGCGACCACCATCTGGGCGGGCCTTCTCGCGATGACGGTTTTCCACGTGACGGTTTATGGCGGCAACCAGATGATGGTTCAGCGAACATTGGGCGCGCGGAGCATCGGCGAGGCCAAGAAGAGCTACCTGCTGATGGGCTTTGCGGCCTTCCCGATCTATTTCCTCTTCTTCCTCATCGGGGTGCTGGCCTGGGGCCATTATGGCGGGCGCACGTTCGACAATCCCAACGAGATCATCCTTACCTTCGCTGGCGAGACCGGCATTCCGGGCCTTCCCGGGCTGCTGGCCGCCGCCGTTCTCGCCGCCTCCATGTCGACGCTCAGCTCGGCCTTCAACTCGATGGCGACAGCTACCACCATCGATTTCTGGCAACGCTTTCTGCGCCCGGATGCCACAGACCAGGCCCAGCTCACGGCCACCCGCTGGTTCACGGTGCTGTGGGCCGCCCTCGTCATCGTTCCGGCGATTGCCTATACCCGCTCCGAAGGCTCCATCCTGGAAGTCCTGAGCCGCATCGGCAGTTATTTCGTGGGGGCGAAGCTGGCGATGTTCGTGCTCGGCTTCTTTTCTAAAAACACCTCCGAACGCGGACTCCTTATCGGCGTTGCCGCCGGTTTCGTCGCCATCTGGGCCGCCGCCACGCAGACCGACATCGCCTGGCCCTGGTATGCGGTGATCGGGTCTGGCGTGAACATATTGGTGGCCCTCGGCGCCTCTTTGGCGCTGGATGGCCGTCAGCCCGATTGGCCGGCCTGGTCCATCCGCGGCCTGCTGGCAGACCGACCGGACATCGCCGGCGCCGACGCCGAAGGCTGGCAGAGCCTGCCGGGCCGGATCGACAAGGCCTCGAAGCCGCTGCTTCTCTACTTTATCGGTACCATCCTGTTGCTGATCCTGCTCGAAGCCCTGGTTCCCGCTGCCGCCACGACGGAATTGACTTCGAATGCAACGGGCGTCATGATCAGTCAATAATGCAGCCGCCGATGCTCCCCCACGCGTCCTCGGCGGCCGGGGGAGGACTTGGCTGGGCAAGGCCGAGTGCAACATATTCGTCTGGCGCGAGGGTTCACCTAGCGCGCGGGCGTGCAGATGCAGCGTCGTAGGTCCGCCTATCGGTTGGCCGCACGCCGATCGGCACGCCACCGGCCGAATTCCGGGCGCATGCGCCCTTGCACCGGCCGCAAGTCCTGCCTCGTGCTAAGGTCCTGACCCTAGTTCGCGACCGGCAGGACGGTCGGGCCGCGTTGGAACGGGTCCGTGCGAAGTTGCGGGGTCCCGCCCAGCTCTGCTTCGGCCGCTTTCAGTCGCTTGCGGAGGTCCGCCACCACATCGGGGTGGCGGTCTGCGACGTTGCGGGTTTCGCCCGGGTCTGCCGCCATGTCGAACAGCAGTTCCGCTCTGCGCTGGTCCAGCGGGGCGAAGACGTTCAGGTACCAGGCCTTGGCGACCAGACGCCAGCGCTGGGTGCGGATCGCGGCAGGCTGATCGTTGACGAAATGGATCAGCTGGTTGTGGGGCGATGCACGTTTCCCCGTGAGCAGCGGGAAGATGTTCCGGCCGTCGATCGGCCGGTCGGCGGGCATGGTGGTGCCGGCGAGACCCGCCAGGGTCGGGGCGAGATCGATGTTCATTGCAATCGCATCGTGCCGCAGGCCGGCCGGGATCTGCCCGGGCCAGCGCGCCAGCAGCGGGGCCGCCGACGCGCCCGAGAAGCTGTCGCCCTTTCGGCCACGGCGCACCCCGGCCGAGCCTTCGAACCAGGGGCCGTTGTCGGAGGTGAAAAGGATGATCGTATCCCGGTCCTTGCCGGCGGCCTTGACCGCCTTCAGGATCTCGCCGGTGGTCCAGTCCAGCTCTTCCACGAAATCGCCGTACAGGCCGGCCCGGGACTTGCCTTTGAAACGCGGGCCGGGCCTGAAGGGAAGATGCGGGGCGATATGCGCGACGTAGAGAAAGAAGGGGCGGTCCGAAGGTTCGGCGATCACTGCCCTGGCTTCTGCGACGATTCGGTCGGCGAAGCTCTCCTGCACCAGCGGCTCTTCGATCGGTGCCAGGTTCCGATAAAGGGGCAGGGGGACCATGTCGTTCGACCAGGGCACCCCCCAGAAGCTTTCGAACCCGTGCGCCGTCGGCCAGCTTTCGCGGGTGGAGCCGAGGTGCCACTTCCCCAGCATGGCAGTGCGGTAGCCGGCCTTGCCGAGCACGGTGGCGATGGTGACCTCGCGCTGGGGCAGACCGGCCGTCGAGTGCGGATAGGTGACCCCGACGGCCATGCCCGTCCGGACCGGATAGCGGCCGGTCAGCAGTCCCGCGCGTGATGGGGTGCAGACCGGGGCGGAGGCGTAATGCTCGTCGAGGAGGGCGCCTTCGCGCGCCAGTCGGTCCGAATTCGGTGTCCGGATGTGGCGGTTGCCCGTGACACCGAGGTCTCCGGCGCCGAGGTCGTCGGCAAGGATCAGGATGATGTTCGGCCGCAAGGCCGGCGCAGGCCAGGCCGGCGCCGCAAGCACCAGCAGCAACAGGGCGACGGCGAGGTGCAGCAACGACTAACCTCCGAACCGGACCTCGGCAGAGACGCCGATGATGCGCCGGGCTTCGGCCGAGGGGAATTGCGAATAGCTTCCCCGCGGCGAACCGGCCGGCGAGTTCAGGACCGGCTGCGGAATGATCCGGTTGACGAACTGCTTGTCGAGCAGGTTGCGTGCGAACAGCGAAATGCGCCAGCGGTTTTCTGCCTCGCGCAAGGTGATCGCGCCGCCGAGCAGCCCGTAGGACCCCTGGTTCAGGCCGGGATCGCCGTTGGTTGCGTACGTCACCTTGTCGCGCCAGAACCAGTCGAGGTTGCCGCCGAGCACTACCGGCCCGACCGGCGCCTCGTAGGTTGCGGACAGGGTGTAGGTCATTTCCGGCGCGTCGGGCAGCGGCAGGCCGGTGCCCTGGGTGACTCCGGCGCCGGCGGCGCTGACGCGGATGCACTGGCGCGGATCGGTACGCGGCGTGCCGAACGGGAGCAGCGGCTGGCCGACGTAGCAGGCGATGTTCTGGAAATCCTTATACTCGCTATCCAGCCAGGTGCCGTTCGCACTGAGTGTCAGCCCGGTGATCGGGCGGGAGGTGAATTCCAGCTCGATGCCCTTGGTTTCCAGCTTGCCGGCATTGACCGTGGTGAAACGTGACGGGAACACATTCTGATCGAATGCCTGCGCCTGGAAATTCTTGAACTCGGTGAAGAAGCCGGTGAGGTTCAGGACCGTTGTGCGGTCGAACAGCACGGCGCGAAGGCCGGCCTCGTAGCTGGTCGGGATTTCCGGCTGCACGAAGACCGGCGTGGCGGAAACCAGCTGCTGGTCGTAGGCGGGACCCTTGTAGCCCCGCGCCACCGAGCCATAGAACATGATGTCGTCAGACGGGTCGACCTGGGCCACCAGGCGCCACGAGAAATTGTCAGTATCGATCCGGGCGCCGCGGACGGCGAGGATCGGGCGACCGGGGAACATGCCCACCGTGCCGCTGGCCTGGAACTGGCGCCAGTCGAACTCCAGCGTCTCATCGGTGTAGCGGCCCGACGCCGACAGCTTCAGCCAATCGACCGGGCGCCAGCCGAGCTGGCCGAACCCGGCGATCTGACGATTGTAGGTCTCGGACCGGCGCGTCGAGCCCAGCGTCGCGCCGGGCGGCAGCGGGATGCCAAGCGTGCCGGCCTGGGTGTTGCCGCCGCGATTCTCCACGTCGAAGTGAAAGAAACCGACCAGCCAGTCGACAGGGCCGTCGCCGACGGATGCCAGCCGGATCTCGTTGGAAAGCTGGAACAGCCGGGTGTCGCCGGCGTTCCGGTCCAGCACGTTCAGCGGCAGGATGTCGGGATCGTTGTTGTCGAATGCTTCCCAGTATCGATAGCCGGAGATCGCCGTCAGCGTGGCGCGATCGAAGGCATAGTTCACCTCTACCGAGGCCCCCCAGGCGGACATGTTCTGGAAGAAGCGGGCGCCGGCGGCATTGCGCAGATTTTCGGGCGAGGGGACGATGCCGGCGGCTGCGTTCAGCGCCGCGAAGGCCTGGCCGGGCGCTGCCGACCGAGCTGTCCAGGCGCAGCAGCGGGCGCGGCTCTGCGCCCAGTCCCCGATCACCAGGATCGACAGCCGATCCAGCGGCTCGGCCAGCAGCTTGGCGCGGACGACATGCTCGTCGCGGTTGTTCAGCAGCTCGTCACGGTTGATATTGTCGATGATGCCGTCTCGCTTCACCCGGGAATAGGCAATGCGGAACGCGCCGTCGGTGCCGATGGCGACGTTGCCGGTGGCGTTGAAGCGCACTTCGTCGAGCGTTGCATAGCTGCCGCCGACCACTAGCGAGTTTTCCCCGACGACCGGGCGCTTCGTCGTGATGGAGACGAGGCCCGCCGACGCATTCTTGCCGAACAGCATGCCTTGCGGCCCGCGCAGCACTTCCACGCGGTCGATGTCGACCAGCGCCATGATCCCCATGCCGTTGCGCGCCATCGGAATCTGGTCGACGACGACGCCGACCGACTGCTCCACGCCGTCGCCGAAGATGTTGGTGCCGACGCCACGGATCGACAGACCCTCGCCGCGGGTGTTGGCGCTGTTGGTGAAGTTGAGGCTGGGGGCGACGAACCGCAGG
>JANPJJ010000007.1:0-13449 GCA_031425455.1 Sandaracinobacter sp.
TGCTGGACGGCTGGCACGGCGACACCAGCCGGATGTATTTCGTGGGCGACCCCCCGATCAAGGCACGGCGCCTGGTCGACCTCACCTGGGAATGCCTGCAACTCGGGATCGAGGCGGCGAAACCGGGCAATACGGTGGGCCATATCGGCGAGGCGATCCAGCGCCATGCCGAGAAGAACCGGGCGTCGGTGGTGCGCGACTTCTGCGGCCACGGGCTGGGCCGGCGGTTCCACATGGCGCCCAACATCGTGCACGCCGGAAAAGCCGGCGAAGGGCCGATGCTGCGGCCGGGCATGTTCTTCACGATCGAGCCGATGGTGAACCTGGGCCGGCCCGACGCGAGGATTCTGGACGACGGCTGGACGGCGGTGACGCGCGACCGGTCCTTGTCGGCGCAGTTCGAGCACAGTGTCGGCATCACCGAGACCGGGTGCGAAATTTTCACCCTTTCTCCCGCGGGCCTCGACCGCCCGCCTTACGCCGCCTGAGCCGGCCGCTGGACGACGCCGAGCAGAAATCCGGCCACCGCGAGCGGCTGCGCCAGCGGCTGCTGGCCGGCGGTTCCGAAGGCTTCCACGATTACGAACTGCTGGAATATGTGCTGACGCTGGCGATCCCCAGACGCGACACCAAGCCGCTGGCGAAGATGCTGCTGGACGAATTCGGCGACTTGCCGACACTGCTTGCCGCCTCCCCCGCCGAGCTGGCGCGGGTAGAGGGGCTGGGCGAGGGCGCAGCGGCGGCGCTGAAGTTCGTGCAGGCGTGCAGCGTGCGCGCGCTGCAGCGCGGCGCGCTGGCGCGGCCGGTGCTGGCGAACTTCGACGCCGTGACCGACTATCTGCACGCCCGCCTGGCCCACAACATGATCGAGGAGTTCCGGGTGCTGTTCCTGAACAACCGCAACATCCTGATCCGCGACGAGAGCTTCGGCGAAGGCACGGTGAACCAGGCGCCCGCCTACCCGCGCGAGATCGTGAAACGCGCGCTCGAACTTCAGGCCAGCGCGCTGATCCTGGTTCACAACCACCCGTCCGGAGACCCGACGCCGAGCCGTGACGACATCCAGCTGACCCGCGCCATCGCCGACGCCGCAAAGCCGCTGGGGGTGACGGTGCACGACCATCTGGTGATCGCGCGCAGCGGGCATGTGAGCCTGAGGGCGCAGGGGCTTATCTAGGCGGGCTGCGCCCCCCGGGCGCGGCGAAGGCGAGCGCCCACCAGGCCGAAGCCGGCGATCATCAAGGCCCAGGTCATCGGCTCGGGCACAGGTCCGTCGGTCAGCGGGGTGCCATAAAGACCGAAGCCGGGCACGATCCCGATCAGCGTGTCCTCACCCGTCGCGATCAGGCGGGAAACGGAGCAGCAGCCAAAGCTGGCCGTCTTCCAGGCGTAGATGTTGGTGGCAATGGCCGAAACCGAAATCTGGTAGTTGCGGCCGGCGACCAGCGCGATCCCGGCCCCGAGATCCTCGCCGTAGATGGCCTCCAGCGTAACCGGCGGAAAGAGCGGATCGAAGACGAACGGCTTGGGATCGATCGTGTCCGCCGTCGAGGTTTCAAGAAGAAGCGCCGCTGTGTCGGGCGATGAGAACGGGGCGCTATTCTCGTAAAAGGAAACCCGGAAATCGTCGGCTGCAGCGGCGTAGTCGCCAAGCCAGCGGATGCTGCGCACCGTCACGTCGGACGTCGGCGTGAAGTTCACGAACACGTCCCGGCCGAACGCATCGCTCGCCAACGCGCCGCTGTTGTTAAAGGTGGTCGGGAAGTTCTCGAAGATGGTGTCGGCGGCAGCCGGAGCGGCCGCGGCAACTGCAAGCGCCACGGCGGACGCAAAATAACCAACGTTCATAAACCATTACCCCTGTTCGATGCCCGATGGACAAACTAAATGGAGTCGATTGCCCAAGCAAGTCCTTCCGGGCCCGCACAGCGCATCAACTTGTCCGAAACGCGTTCGTAATCGGGTATCGCCGGTCCCGCCCGAAGTTGCGGCGGCCGATCTTCACGCCTGGGGGAGCCTGGCGGCGCTTGTATTCGGCGATGTAGAGAAGCCGCTCGATGCGGGCGACCACCTCCGGGTCGTAGCCGCGCCCGGCAATGTCGGCGGCGGAGAGCTCCTCCTCCACCAGGCCGTGCAGGATCGGGTCCAGCACGTCATAAGGTGGCAGGCTGTCGTCGTCGCGCTGGTTCTCGCGCAGTTCGGCGGTCGGCGGCTTGGTGATGACGCGCTCTGGCATCACCGGGCCGTTCGGGCCCAGGCCGAGGCGCGGGCGGGTGGCGTTGCGCCACCGCGACAGCTGGAACACCGTCGTCTTGTAGAGGTCTTTCAGCACATTATAGCCGCCAGCCATGTCACCATAGAGCGTGGCATAGCCGACCGACATCTCGCTCTTGTTGCCCGTCGTCAGCAGCATGTGGCCAAACTTGTTGGAGAGCCCCATCAGCGTCACCATGCGGAGCCGCGACTGAGCATTCTCCTCGGCGAGCCCGCGCGGTTGCCCGGCAAAGGCGCCGGCCAGCATCATCTCCAGCGCGGCCACCCCGGATTCGATCGGGATATTGTCCAGCTTCACGCCAAGCATCCGGGCACAGTGGGTCGCATCGTCCAGGCTTTCGCGGCTGGTGAAGCGGCTGGGCAGCATCACGCACCACACCCGGTCCGCCCCCAGCGCATCGACCGCGACGGCTGCCGACAGCGCGCTGTCGATCCCGCCGGAAAGCCCGAGCACCACGCCGGGGAAGCGATTGCGTGCCACATAGTCGCGCAGGCCCACCAGCATCGCATGATAGATTTCCTCTTCGTACATGTCCGGCATCTGCCGGGTGCCGGGCCGGAAGCCGCTCTCTCGGTCCCAATCCAGGCAGACGATCGCCTCGTCCCAGTCGGGTAGGCGCACCACCTGCTCGCCGTCGGGGTTCATCGCGAAGCTGCCGCCGTCGAACACCAGCTCGTCCTGACCGCCGCTGCGGTTCACATAGAGTAGTGCCAAGCCCGTCTCGGCGGCGCGGGCGCTGGCCAGCAGCAGCCGCCGATCCTCTTTTCCCAGCTCGTAAGGAGAGCCGTTGGGGACGATCAGCAGGTCGGCGCCTCGTGCCTTCAGATGGGCGGACACGGCGGGTGTCCACATATCCTCGCAGATCGGGAGGCCGAGTCGGACCCCCCTGAATTCGATCGGCTCGGGCATCGGCCCCGAGACGAACACGCGCTTCTCGTCGAACACGCCGTAGTTCGGGAGATCATGCTTCAGCGTGACACCCTGCATCCGCCCGTCCGCCAGCAGCGCATAGCCGTTGTGCAGCCCCGCGTCGGTCCGGTGTGTCGTTCCTACCAGCAGTGCAGGGCCCCCGCCGGCGGTCTCTGCGGCCAGCCGGGCAAGCTGCGCCTGGGCGGCGGCGACCAGCGCCGGTTTCAGCACCAGGTCCTCTGGCGGATAACCGATCAGCGACAGTTCGGGGGTGACGACAAGGTCCGCGTCTGCCGCCGTCGCGCGGGCGCGAAGCATCGCCGTCGCGTTGCCAGCGAGATCGCCCATCGAAGGGTTGAGCTGCGCGGCGGCGATCTTCAGGGTTTGGGCCATGGCCCGGCCTACGCCAGGCCCTGCGGGCGCCGCAACCTCATTCGCCGGCCGCCTTCGCGCAGGATCATTCGGGCACGTTTTCGACCGGAGGCAGGCGCCAGCGGCCCGACTGCAGGGGGGGCTTCGGCAGATAGGCGCGGAACGTCAGCGCGAACGGGCCGCGCGGGGCGGGGAGCCAGTTGGCGGCGCCATCGGCCGGCGCAGTGACGGCAAAGGTCAAGGTCAGGCTCCCGTCGGGGCTGCGGCGCAGCCCCGGGGTGCGGTCGCCGACGGCATAGCGGTCCAGCGGGTTGTCCACGAAGAACAGCCGACCATCGGGAAGCCGCTCGTAGATCGACAGGCTCCAGAAGGCGGCCGCCGGCACGTCGGCCGGGATGGTCAGCCGGTAGCTGCCTTTGGCGCCGTCCAGCTCGGCCCGGTCACCATCCAGCGTCGCGCTCCAATAGACCGCCTCGTCCACCGGCAGCGCCCCCAGGCCGCCGAGTGCGACAGCCGCGCGCACCCGGTCCGAGGCCTGCGCAGTGCCGATACCGGACGGCGATTTCGACCAGCCGTCGTTGCTCGCCCGGCTGCCCTCGGCGATGCCGGTCTTCAGCGCCGCGAAGATGCGCGGCAGCAGCAGGCGCCACAGCCATTGCCGCCAAGCCGGGAGTTCGGCGAAGGCTTCCTCCCGGCCGCCGTACCCGGTTGCCGCCAGCGACCCGTCGCGCAGATGCGGGCTCTCCGCGATCAGCGGGTTGGCGTTGCGCAGCAGCATTGCCGGGTCGGGCAGCACCGGGAGCACCCGCGCCGGCCGGTCCGGGCGGCGGCTGGAGTCCGGCACGGTCAGCACGAACCCGGCCTGCGCGGCGCGGGCCGCCGCCAGGTCGTCCGGCCCGTCCACCAGTGTCCGGATCAGCAGCCAGGCCTGCGGCGTGGGGACTCTGTAGGTGCCGCCGATCGTCCCCGGCGGGGGCCGCCTGCCGGCTTCGCCGTCGCCGAAGCGGATCGTCATTGCGCCCCCTTCGCCGCCGTCGCGCGTTCCCGCGACGAAACTGTTGTTGGTGCCCGCGTCCATCACCGCAACCGAGTGGTAGCGCCCCGGCAGCGCCGGCACGTTCAGCATGACGGGCCCGGCGGCGAGATCGAGGAAGGCGAAGGAATAGAGCGTGTCGTTGTTGGGGGTCGTTACCCAGCGGTCGCGTGGACCCGCAAGCTGGGTGCGGTGCACCAGCAGATTCGACGCCGACACGCCTTCATGCGCGCCGCGAAGCAGCGTCTCGTTGCGAAGCCGTACGAAGCTGTAGACCGGATAGGCTTTCAGCGCCGCCGTCGTCGTCTGCGCAACGGGCTCGCGCAGCGCGAGCCAGAGCCCGCCGACCAGCACGATGAGGGCCGCTATACCCAAGACCAGCCTGCGCATCGTCCCCTCCCTGCCCTCCTCTCGCTGCCAGCTTGGTGGCCGCAAGGCAGCGGCGATGCAAGAGGCAACCCGGGCCGCGCCTGCGCTGTTGATGGAACGGAGGAGACGGCCATGTCGATCGAGAAGATGATTTCGCTGCACCCGGATGTCGCGGGTGACGTGAACCAGCTGCTGGCGCATGCGGCGCGCCATGCCAGCCTGTGCGCACTGTTCTGCACATCCTGTGCCGATGCCTGCGTCGCGGAGCAGATGGACATGGCGCAGTGCATCCGCGTCTGCCTGGACTGTGCCGATGTGTGCGCCGCGACGGCGCGCCTGGCGGTGCGCCGGTCGGGGCAGGACGTCGCCATGCTGCGCGCAATGTTGGCAACCTGCACGAGCGCCTGCCGCCTGTGTGCGGTGGAATGCGAGCGGCACGATCATGATCACTGCCGGCTGTGCGCCGAGATGTGCCGAGAATGTGCCGATGATTGCGAAAAGGCGCTGCCGACCGTCGGTTGACCCGCCCGGCGAATATGAGGGGGGACACCGACCGCCGCTGCCTGCCAAGGAAGCTCGTCGGCGCCCACCCTGCCGGCGAGCATGGAGGTCGGCATGGAGCGGCAGGAAACCAGGCTTGAAGTCGCAGACGGCATCGCCACGCTGACCCTCAACCGGCCCGAGAAGCTGAACGCCTTCACGGCGCGCATGATGCACGAGATGATCTCGGCGTTGGATGAGACCGACCGCCGCGACGATGTCCGCGTCGTGATCGTCACGGGGGCGGGCCGCGCCTTCTGCGCCGGGGCCGACCTGTCGGCCGGCGCCAAGACATTCGACTATGAGGCGCGGACCGACGATCTTTCCAGCCGCGCCGGGCAGGCCTCCCCGGTCAGGGCCGACGGCACGGTCGATTATGCCCATGAGGGCGTGCGCGACGGCGGTGGCCGCGTCACCTTGCGCATCTTCGAGAGCCTGAAGCCGGTGATCGGGGCGATCAACGGCGCAGCGGTGGGAATCGGCGCGACCATGCAGCTCCCGATGGATATCCGCCTCGCCAGTTCGGACGCGCGGTTCGGCTTCGTGTTCGCGCGGCGGGGCATCGTGCCCGAGGCGGCTTCCAGCTGGTTCCTGCCGCGCTTGGTGGGGATCGCGCAGGCGATGGAGTGGTGCGCGACCGGCCGTGTGTTCGGCGCCGAGGAGGCGCTGGCCGGTCGGCTGGTCAGCCGCGTCGTCGCTCCGGATGCGCTGCTGGCGACGGCGTCCGCGCTGGCGCGCGAGATCGCCGACAACACGGCGCCGGTGTCGGTCGCGCTGACCCGGCAGATGCTGTGGCGGATGCTGGGTGCCGATCATCCGATGGAGGCGCACAAGCTCGACAGCCGCGCCATTTATGCCCGCGGGCGGCAGGCGGACGCGAAGGAAGGGGTGATGAGCTTTCTGGAAAAGCGCCCCGCCGCCTATCCGGACCGGGTGTCGGCCGACATGCCCGATTTCTACCCCTGGTGGGCCGAACGCCCCTATGGCTGAGCCGCGCGTCGCCGACGACCCGGCGATGGCACCCCCGCTGGCGGCGTTTGCAGGCGCTGTCCCGCCGGCGCCGACCTGGTTTGTCGACGCCACCGAAGCGCCATACGAACGGCACTTCGCCGAAGCAGACGGCGCCCGGATCGAATGGCTGGGCTGGGGCGACCGCGGCAAGCCCGGCCTGCTGCTGCTGCACGGCAACGGCGCCCATGCGGACTGGTGGCGCTTCATCGCGCCCTTCTTTGCCGACACCCACCGGGTCGCAGCACTGAGCTGGAGCGGAATGGGCAACAGCGACCACCGGACAAGCTACCGGATCGCCAGTTTCGTGCGCGAGGCGCTTGCGGTCGCGGCAGCCGCCGGGCTCGGCGATGCCGGCCCGTTCACCGCCGTCGGCCACAGCTTCGGCGGGTTCCCGATGATGGCGATGGCGAACAGCCATGGCGATCGGCTGGCTCGCGCCGTGATCCTGGACACGCCGTTCGACCCGGTGCAGCGCCGCCGCCCACGCAACGCCGGCGGCGATGCCCGGGCGCACCGCATCTACCCGACGCTGGCCGAGGCGCTGGCCCGATTCCGCTGGGCGCCCCCGCAGCCGACCACACACGCCTTCATCGCGGATTTCATCGCACGCCATTCCTTGAAGGCAGTTGACGGCGGCTTCACCTGGAAGTTCGACCCGTTCCTGTGGAGCGAGTTCGAGGCGCAGAGCGGGCTCGACCTGCTGCTGGCGCCGCAATGCCCAGTCGCGTTGATGTGGGGCGAGCAGTCCGAATTGATGCCCCCGGCGCTGATCGCCGACATGGCAGAGCGGTTGCCCGCCGACACGCCCATAATCCCGATCCCCGGGGCCTATCATCATGTAATGGCGGACCAGCCCCTGGCCCTGGTCGCGGCGCTAAGGGCGCTCCTCGCCTGACCCGATCAGGCGCGGCGCTCCAGCGCGAAAGGCTCGACCTCCTCGGTAATGACATCGAAGCGGGTCAGCTTCGTCTCGCCGAAGGCCGTGGTCATGGCGACATCGGCGGCGTCCCGACCGGCGGCGATCAGGATGCGACCGATCCGGGGGCGGTTGTGGCGCGCGTCGAAGTTCCACCAGCGCCCGTCCAGCCACACCTGGAACCAGGCGCTGAAATCCATCGGCGACAGGCAGGCCGGCACCCCGATGTCGCCGAGATAGCCGTTCACGTAACGCGCGGGCACGTTCATGCAGCGGCAGAGCGCGACTGCAAGATGGGCGAAGTCGCGGCACACCCCCTTGCCCTCGCGAAGCGCCCCGGCCGCCGTTCGGGTCGGGCTGGCGTGGGGGTAGCCGAATTCGATCGCGTCATGCACGAAATCGACGATGGCCTGCACCAGCGGCCAGCCTTTCGGAACCTTGCCGAACTGCGCCCAGGCAAGCTGCATCAGGGCTTCCGTCTCGCAGTAACGGCTGGGGAGGAGAAATTGCAGCACCTCGTCGGGCAGTTCCTCGATCGGGTGCTGCCGGGCAGATGGCATCAGGGCGTCGGGCGTGCCGTCGTCCTCCACCAGGAAGTCGGCGCGAAGCGTCAGCCGGCCCGCAGGCGCCTTCAGCCGGTGGCAGATGTTGCCGAACCCGTCGCGATAGGCCCTTGCGATGATGGGCGGCGAGGTGAGGATGCGGTCCTGCGTCACCAGCTGCGCGCGCTGGCTCGGGTGTACGCTCAGCATCAGGACGAGCGGCGTGTCTGCCGCGCACTCCATGTCGAGTTGATAGCCGGCCCGGATCAGCATCGGGGGTCTCCGTTCGAGGTGCGTGCAACACGCGTTAGAAAGGGGTGGAGATATGCCACCGTTCTGGCCAAACTGGCGGAACCCGCCGCTGTTCCCGGGGCGTCGATGGGAGAGTGCCTGCCGTGACCGCCGAACCGCTCCCTGCCGGCTTCCAGCGCATCGGTGACCTGGTGCAGCAACATGCCCGCGAGCGGCCGGACGCACCGGCTGTGACGGTCGGCGATGCGACGCTGACCTGGAATCGGCTCGCCCGGCGTGCCGGGCAGGTGGCGGCAGGCCTGCAGCGCGACGGCGTGGCGCCCGGGCAGGCGATCGCCATCATCAGCTTCGCCGCGGTCGATTATGTCGCGCTCTATCTGGGCGCGTTGATGGCGGGCGTGGCGGTTGCGCCGATGCCGCCCTCGGCCACGCCCGAGCAGTTGGTGGCGATGGTGGCGGACAGCGGAGCCCCGCTGCTGTTCCTGGACGATGCCAATGCCGGAGCACTGGCAGCGATGACGTTCGAGGCGCGCGTCCTTCGAATCGAGGACCTGGACGAGTGGCTGGCCCCGGGCCCGCCGGCGCCGCTGCTGCTGGACGATGCAACGCTGCTGCCGATGCCGTTCAACATCATCTATTCGTCGGGCACCACCGGGGTACCGAAGGGCATCGTGCACAGCTGGCGAATGCGCTGGGCGCATCTGATGGGCGGTGCGGCGGTGGGCTACAGGCCCGAAGCCGTCTGCCTGCTGGCGACGCCGCTTTATTCCAATACCACGCTGGTTGCCGCTTTGCCCTGCCTCGCCTGGGGCGGGCATCTGGTGCTGCAGCCGAAGTTCGACGCGGCAGGCTTCCTGGCGCTCGCCGAGCGTGTCCGCGCGACGCATTCGATGCTGGTGCCGGTGCAGTACCGCCGCATCATGGACCTCCCCGACTTCGGCGACTTCGACCTTTCCAGCTATGCCATGAAATTCTCGACATCGGCGCCGTTCGACGCGGCGCTGAAGGCCGATGTGCTGGCGCGCTGGCCCGGCGGGCTGATCGAATATTGGGGCATGACCGAGGGCGGTGGCGGCACCGTGCTGGTGGCGCATGCCAACCCGAGCAAGCTGCACACGATCGGCCATCCGATCCCCGGGCACGAGCTGCTGCTGGTGAAGGACGACGGCAGCGAGGCCGGCGTAGGAGAAATCGGCGAGATCGTCGGCTTTTCCGGCGCCACGATGTCGGGCTATGCCAACCGGCCGGACGCGACCCGCGCCACCCAATGGACCCATCCGGACGGGCGCATATTCATCAAGACCGGCGATCTCGCCCGGCGCGACGAAGACGGCTTCATCGAGCTGGTCGGCCGCGCCAAGGACATGATCATCTCGGGCGGGTTCAACATCTATCCGGTGGACATCGAGGCGGTGCTGGCCGCCCACCCCGATGTGAAAGACTGTGCGGTCGTCGGCGTGCCGTCGCGCGCCTGGGGCGAGACGCCGGTCGCCTTTGCGGTTGCAGAGGGGGTGGACGGCGAGACGCTTCGGCTATGGGCGAACGGGCGGCTGGGCAAGGTGCAGCGGCTGGCGGCCGTAAGGCTGGTTGACGAGCTGCCGCGCAGTGCGATCGGCAAGGTGCTGAAGCGGGACCTTAGGGACTGCTGGACAGGAGAGGTGGCTTAGCCGTGGCGGGTCGGGCCGCCACCGATGCCCCCGTCCAACAAATCACCGACGGAATTCCGGGAGTTGCCGAGCGACCTAAAAGCGCAGGGCAGCCTCCACACCCACCATCCGCCGCGCGCCGGGGCTGATGAACGACCCGCCGAACTCGATCGCCGGAATCGCCTCGTTGATATACTTCTCGTCGAACACATTGTCGGCAAACGCCGCGATGGAGATGTTGCCGAACTCCACCCCGAGCCGGAGGTTCACCACGTCGAACGCATCGCGCTGCGCCACGTCATACCGGGCGTCCCCCACAAACGCCGGCAACGCCAGCGCCGAGCCCGGCAGCAGGCCCGAGAACAAGGTTGGTTTGGTCTGGTCCTGCACGGTGTGGAACCAGGTCGGCCCGGTGCGGCGCCATTCGGCGCGGCCGATCAGGTTGATACTGTCGGTGACGGGCAGGTTCAGCTGGGTGCCGATGTTGATGGTATAGTCGGCGGTGTAGGGGCTCTTGTTGCCCACGGTCGAAGGCCGCGAGCTGTTCGCCTTGATTTCGGAGCCGGTGACATTCCCGGCGCCGAAGATCGTCCAGCCGTCCAGGATGCTGGCGCTGACGTTGAGCTCGCCGCCATAGACATCGACCTTGTCGATGTTGGAGACGACGCGAAGCAGACCGAACGAGCCCACGAAGAACTCGAAGAACTGCATATCGGTAACCTTGGTGTAGTAGCCCGCAAGATCGAAGTTGACCCGCCCGCCGAACAGCGTGCCCTTGATCCCGGCTTCGAACGCACTGGAGGTTTCCTTGCGGTAATTGTCGTCGATCTGCACCTCGGCCCCGATGAAGTCGACGAAGTTGGTCTGCACGATCGCGGCCGCGCCCTGGTTGTTGAACCCGCCCGATTTGAAGCCGATGCCCCAGTTGCCATAGATGTTGATATCGGGATTGATGGCATAGCGCAGCGAGATCTTGGGCTGCAGCTGCTCATAGACCTCTGACTGCGGCCGGATCGGGCCGAACGCCTGGCCCGGGTTGATCGGCCCGCCGGTAATCGGGTCGGTCACGAACGGCACCAGATTCTCGACGCTGCGATCCTCGATATCGTAGCGCATCGCGATACCCAGCGTGAACTGGTCGCTCGGCTTCCAGTCGACCGAGCCGAAGGCCGCATAAACGCTGGTATCGAACCGGTCGTAGAACAGCTGCGAGGTCGGATTGCTGGTGCCCGGCGCGTTGTACAGGGTTTTGAGCACGCCCTGCCCCAGGTCGGCGCCCAGGCTGATGCCGACTTCCCGCTTGATATCGAGATAATAGGCACCGGCCGACCAGTCGACATTGCCGTAGGTGCCCGAGAAGCGCACTTCGGCCGAGAAATCCTGCTGCTCGCGCGTTTGATACTGCGTGCCGTCGCAGGTGGTGGGGCCATAAGGGCCGAAGGTGGAACCATTGGCCGGATCGAAGATGAACGGAATTGGCGTAGTGCCCAGGAACGTCGGCGAGTTTTGCGGGAAGCCGGTGAGCGCCGCAGTCGAGGCGAAGCAGGCGTTCGACGCTGCAAGGTTGGTCGGGTTCGCCGGCGCGCCCAGCGCAGGGGCGATATAGCGCGCGAAGTCGGCCGACGTGCCGTCGGCGGTCAACGCCTGGTCGACTTTGGAATAGAGCACCCAGGCGGTCATCTTCGAGACTTCGAACTGGTGCTCGAACTTGGCCGAGACGTCGAAGCTCTCCTGTTCGTTGGTCGGCCGGATATTGCTGTAATAGCCGAACGGGTGGGCATCCACGTCCTCGTAGAAGTCCGGGTTCACGGCAGCGAAATTGGGCAGGTGGAAGGCCGCGTTGAAGTTGATCGAGGCGCCGTCGAACTTGGCATAGCGCGCCTTCAGGTCGAGCTCGCTGTCGTCGCCCAGCTTCGCCACGATACGCCCGTCCAGGCTGTACTGCTCGCTGTCGTCCACCACCTTTTCGTCCAGGAACGTGTTGCGATAGAAGCCGTCGGTGGAGCGGTAATAGCCCGACAGCACGAAACCGAAATTGTCGCCGAGCGGGCCCGCCACAAAGGCATCGCCCTCGATCGTGTTCTGCTCGGCATAGCTGCCGCGAACCCCGCCTTCGAAGGCGTCTCCGGGCTTCAGCGTCTGGATGACGATCGCGCCGGCGGCGGCATTGCGGCCATAGAGCGCGCCCTGCGGGCCCTTCAGCACTTCGATCTGGCGCAGCGTGCCCTGGCGCTGGTTCAGCTGCGCGGTGTTGGTCTTCAGGATGCCGTCAACGACGAGCGCCACCGAACTTTCGGCATCCCGGGCACCGTTCAGGCCGCGGATATTGATCTGGGTGTCACCGGTTTCAGCGGTGCCGGTCACGATGGTGACGCCGGGCGTCAGGCGGGCGATCCCTTCGGCGTTGGTGATCCGCGCATTCTCGATCGTGGTTGCCGAAAGCACCGTGATGGAGGCTGGCACGTCGTTGGCACGTTCGGAACTGCGCCGCGCGGTGACGATGATCTCGCCGTCGTCGACCGCCTGGGCGAGCGCCGGTGCGGCCGTGATCGCCGCCAGCGAGACGCCGGCCAGCAGGCGGATTTGGGTGTTCAGGATCATGGCATTCCCCTTTGATGTTCGTCATTCAGTTCAGGCGCTGTGCGCTCGCCGTTTGCCGGCTTGTCGTCTTGAAAAAAGGCGCGGTCAGATCAGCACGTTCGCGCCGCTCATGTAAACATGCACCTCCTGGAACCGCCCGTCGCGGAACTTCCAGAAATTGGTGTTGTTGAGGCGGGTGACGCTGCCATCTGCCGCCGTCAGCACCGCTTCGAAGCTGGCGGCGATCCGGCCGTTCGCCTCATCGACCGTGCAGGTGAAATCCTTGTGCACGATCGTTGCATAGCCGGCGAAGAAATCCGTGAACATCCGCTGGATTGCGGCCTTGCCGGCATGGGTGGTGAAGCTGGTCTGCACCGTCAGCGACGCCTCGTCGTGGAAGCAGGCGAGCGTGCCGTCCATGTCCTTGCGGTCCACCGCCCCGAAATAGGTCTGGCAAGCGAACTCGATCAGGGCAGCGCGGTCGAGAGTAGGTTCATACTGCATCAGGCGTCTCCCGGTTGCAGGAGGTTCGCGCCGCTCATGTAGACGGTGACGCGGTGAAACAGGCGGTCCTTCAGGTAGAAGCGATTGCAATTCTCGTAGCGCAGCTGTTCGCCGCCGTTCGGCGTGATCAGCACGGTGAACTGCGAGCAGATGCTGTTCGAGGCGGGGTCGCCGACATGAACGAAATTGCCGTGCCAGATCGCCTCGAAATCGGCGAAAAGCTTCTGGAACATGGCCGCGATCGCAGTGTCGCGACCGTGATGCACCGTATTCGATGTCGCTTCGGTCAGGATCGCGTCCGGCGTGAAGCAGTTCAGCACCTGGGTCAGATTCTTGTTGTCGACCCCGTCGAAGTAGCGCTTCGTCACGATGTCCGCATAAAAGGGGTAGGGCAAAGCCACCTGCCCAGGCCCGGCGTCGTGCCAGTCGCTCATATGGTCCAGCCCTTTCTGATATCGGCGTCCTTGGGCACCTCCGGGGAGGGGAATGCCTTCTTGGAA
>JANPJJ010000008.1:0-5569 GCA_031425455.1 Sandaracinobacter sp.
ACGCGCCGCTGGCCGAGCGCATCGGAATGTACGGCTACATGGACGAGCTGATGGAGCTGAGCTTCGCCGAGCTGGAGCCGTAAGGCTATCAATCGATCCTGAAGCGACTGGAGTCGCTCCGCGCCGGCGGCGGCGACACCGTGAAGCGAATCGAAAGCGGCATCCGCCACACGCTGGAAAATGCCGGCATCATGGTCGACGATGTGCGCGGCCGGGAAAAGCGGCCATGGAGCATCTTTCGCAAGATGCAGGAACGCCATGTCGCGTTCGAGCAGCTGGCCGACGTGGTCGCGTTTCGCGTGATCACCCGCTCGCCCGAGGATTGCTACCGCGCGCTCGGCGCCCTGCACCGGCGCTGGCCGATGGTGCCCGGCCGCTTCAAGGATTATATCTCGACCCCCAAGCGTAACGGCTATCGCTCGCTTCACACCACGCTCCTGGATCGCGCCCGGATGCGGATCGAGGTGCAGATCCGCGACATCGACATGCATGTCGAAGCCGAATTCGGGATGGCGGCGCACTGGGCCTACAAGCAGCGCGCCGGCGCGGGCAGTGCGACCTACCCCTGGCTCACCGACCTGATCGAGATTCTGGAGCATGCCCAGTCTCCCGAGGAGGTACTGGAGCATACCCGGATCGCGATGTTCCAGGACCAGCTGTTCTGCTTCACCCCCAAGGGCGAGCTGTTCCAGCTGCCGCGCGGCGCAACGCCGGTGGATTTCGCCTATGCGGTGCACACGACACTCGGCGACACCTGCGTCGGCGCCCGGGTGAACGGCAAGGTGGTACCGCTCCGCACCCGCCTGCAGAATGGCGACCAGGTCGAGATCCTGCGCTCCTCCGCGCAAACGCCGGATCCTGCGTGGGACCAGTTCGTCGTGACCGCAAAGGCACGCTCGGCCGTACGCCGCCACCTCAGGAACCGCGAGCGCGCGGCCCAGCTGAAAACCGGCGAAGCGCTGTTCCACGAAGTGGTGAAGGGGCTGAAGGTCGAGATCGGCAGCGAGGCGATCTCGGCCGCGCTGAAGCGGCTCAAGCTGCCGGACCAGTCGGCCCTGTTCCTGGCTCTGGCACGCCAAGCTGTAGGCGACGCCCAGCTTGCCGACGCGCTGGTCCCGGGCTCGGCCGCCAAGCGCAAGGCCCGCCGCAAGAGCCCCCCCAAGTCCGCCGAGGGCGCGATCCTGGTCGACGGCGACGCCCATGCCGGCGGAATGGAAATGGCGCAATGCTGCATGCCGGTGCCGGGCGACCGGATCGTAGGCCTGAGGGTCGCAGGCAAGGGGATCGCGGTTCACACCATCGACTGCCCCAGGCTGGCCGGCGCCGAGGATGCCGATTGGGTCGATCTGAAATGGGCGCCGGACGTCGCGACCGGCACCGCCCGGATCGAGGTGGTGGTGATGAACGAAGCCGGCGCGCTGGCGCAGGTGACGTCAATCCTGGCCCAGCAAGGCGCGAACATCGTGAACCTCCAGCTGAAGGACCGCGACCGCGCCCACCACCGCTTCGTGATGGATGTGGAGGTCGACGACCTGAAGCATCTCGCCGAACTCGTCGGCGGTCTCCGGGCCCCGAGCCTGGTCGTCTCGGTAGAGCGGATGCAGGGCTGACGGACCGCCGCGGGGCCGCTATGGCATGGGCATGACCGACGACCAGATCCTGGCCGAATTCCGCGCCGCCGAGGCCCTGCTGGAGGGGCATTTCATCCTGTCCTCGGGGCTCAGGTCCTCCCGCTACCTGCAATGCGCGCGGGTGCTGATGGACCCCGCGCGGGCCGAGCGTCTTGCCCGGGCGCTGGCGGCCAAGCTGCCGGCAGACGTCAAGGCGACTGCAAAAGCCGTCATCGCCCCAGCCATGGGCGGCCTCATTTGCGGCCATGAACTCGCCCGCGCGCTCGGGGTGCTGTCGATGTTCGTGGAGCGACCTTCCGGCACGTTCGAACTTCGCCGCGGGTTCCGGCTGGAGCCCGGCACCCCTGTCATCCTGATGGAGGATGTGGTGACCACGGGCCTCTCCAGCCGCGAGGCGATCGCCGCCGTCGAAGCCGCCGGCGGCCGGGTGATCCACGCCGCCAGCCTGGTCGACCGCTCCGACGGCAAGGCCGACCTCGGCGTCCCGTTCACGCCCCTGCTGCGGCTTTCCGTCCCGAGCTACGCCGCCGACGCGCTGCCGCCCGACCTCGCGGCAATCCCTGCCATCAAGCCCGGCAGCCGTGGCGCATGACCGCCGCCTTGCGCCTCGGCGTTAACATCGATCATGTCGCGACCATTCGCAACGCGCGCGGCGGGGACCATCCCTCGCCGCTGCGCGCGGCGCAGCTGGCGGCACGGGCCGGCGCCGACGGCATCACCGCGCACCTCCGCGAAGACCGGCGCCACATGACCGACGCCGATATCGCCGAGCTGGTGGCCGACCTCGAGCTTCCCCTGAACCTGGAGATGGCCGCAACCGAGGAGATGCTGGCGATCGCGCTGAAGAACCGCCCCCATGCCGCCTGCATCGTCCCCGAACGGCGGGCCGAGCGCACCACCGAGGGCGGGCTGGACGCCGCCGGCCAGCACAACACCCTGAGCCCTTTCGTGGGCCGGCTGCGCGACGCCGGCATCCGGGTCAGCCTGTTCATCGCGCCCGACGCGCGACAGATCGAGGCGGCAGCCCGGCTCGGCGTGCCGGTCGTGGAGCTGCACACTGGGCCCTACGCCCACTCCGACGGGTCTTTGGACCAGCTCGGCCGGCTCGCCACGGCGGCTGCCCTCGCCGTAAGGCACGGTCTCGAAGTCCACGCCGGGCACGGGCTGAGCTTCGCCAATGTCGCCCCGGTCGCCGCACTGCCCGAACTCGCCGAACTCAACATCGGCCACTTCCTGATCGGGGAGGCCGTCTTCATCGGGCTCGAAGCCGCAATCCGGCAGATGCGGCTCCTGATGGACGAGGCCCGCCGGGACGGATCCAGCCGATGATCGTGCTCGGCCTGGGCAACGACCTCTGCAACATCGAACGGATCGAGGCCTCGCTCGCGCGCTTCGGCGAGCGTTTCGTGCAGCGCATCTTCACGCCGGTCGAGCAGGCCAAGGCAGACCGGCGCACGCTCACCCGTGCGGCCACCTTCGCCAAGCGCTTCGCCGCCAAGGAGGCCTGCGCCAAGGCGCTGGGCACCGGAATCCACGCCGGCGTGTTCTTCCGCGACATGGGCGTGGTGAACCTGCCTTCGGGCAAGCCGACGCTGGCGCTGACCGGCGGCGCCGCCGCCCGCCTTGCCGCCATCACGCCCAAGGGCTATCAGGCCGACATCCACCTCACCATCACAGACGACCATCCCTGGGCACAGGCGATCGTGCTCATCACGGCAAGTCCAATCGAAGCGAGCCCCCGATGAACGCACCAGCGCCCGACATTTCGACGCCCGGCACGCCGGCGAAGGAACCGTTCAGCTGGAGCCGCGAGCTGAAGCAGTGGGCCGTTCTCATCCTGATCGTGCTGGGGGTGCACAGCTTCATCGCCAAGCCCTTCTATATACCGTCGGAATCGATGATGGCCAATCTGCTAGTCGGCGACCGGCTGATCGTCTCCAAATTCCCGTTCGGCTTCAGCTATCTGTCGCCCTCCATCCCGATCCTGCCCAAGATCGAGGGCCGGCTTTTCGGCAGCTATCCCGAACGCGGCGACATCATCGTCATCAAGAGCCCGTCCGACGGCGCGGACTGGATCAAGCGTACCATCGGCCTGCCGGGCGACACGGTCGAGCTGCGCGACGGCCAGGTCTGGCTGAACGGCAGGCCCCTGCCCCGCGTCGCGCGCGCCGCAGCCGAGCTTGTCGTCTCGCCGAACAGCGACTGCCCCTATATGCCCGAGTTCCGTGGCCTCCGCGCCGACGGCACCCCGGTGTGCCGCTTCCCCACCTTCCGTGAGACGCTGCCCGACGGGCGCCAGTACGACACGCTCGACATGACGCTCACCGACCGGGACAATTTCGGGCCGGTCACCGTGCCGCCCGGTTACCTGTTCATGATGGGCGACAATCGCGACAATTCGCTCGACAGCCGCGTGCCGCCCGAAGTCGGCGGGCTGGGGCTGGTGCCGTGGGAGAATATCGTCGGCCGTGCAGAGTTCACCACCTTCTCGCTCGACGGCTCCCAGACCCTGAACCCGCTCAGCTGGTGGGGCGCGCTCCGCGGCGACCGCGCCTTTCTCAGCCTCCGGGACTAAACTCAGGCTGCTGCCGCCCTGCTCCCCAGGGTGAGATGATAGTCGTCGGGATTCGGCGTTCGGGTCGCGTGCCAGTAATCCACCAGCGCGAACGGCCAGTTCTGGCTCACCCGGCCATGCGCATTCTTGTACCAGCTCGAGACTTCCGGAAGCCCCCAGGCCATCTTCGCATTCTCGGCATCGACCTTCGCGTTGAACGCATCGTGGACGTCGTGCTTCACCGACATCGCCGCCGCACCCGTCTCCGCCAGCAGCCGGGCGCATTCGACGATATAGGTCACGCCGCATTCCGACAGGAAGATGATCGACCCGTTCACGACGATGTTGGTGTTCGGGCCATAGACCATGAAGAAGTTGGGAAACTCCGGGACCGTCAGCCCCAGATAGGCACGCGCGTTGCCACCCCAGCGGTCGTGCAGATCGATGCCCTTTTCGCCGATCACCCGGAAGCTCTTCAGGAAATCGGATGCATGAAAGCCTGTGCCATAGATCAGCACGTCCGCCGGTCGCCGCTCGCCGGATGAAGTCACCACCGCGTCGGCCTCGATCCGCTCGATCCCGGTCGTCACCAGCTCCACATTGTCGCGCCGGAGCGCCGCCAGCCACACCCCATTGTCGCGCAGGGAACGCTTCCCGCCCAGCGGGTAGCTCGGCACCACATGCGGCAGCAGCTCGGGCGCGCCTTCCACCTGCGCCCGGATCCGGTCGACCAGCGCGGTGCGAAGCTCGGCGTTGGCGGCGCCGATGGTGCCGTCGGGACCTTTCCAGCCCTCGTCGGCGCGCACGAACGGGAGGATGCCGTCGGTCAGCATCCAGAACAGCCAGAAGCGATACCATTTATCGTAACCGGGAATGTTCCGCACGGCCCATTGGAACGCGTCTGGCACCGGGTCGTGGTAATTGTCGGTCGGGCCAAGCCACGGCGCGCTGCGCTGGAACACATCCAGATGGGCGACCTGCGGCGCAATCTCGGGCACGAACTGGAACGCCGACGCACCCGTTCCGATCACGGCAACCCGCTTTCCGGCAAGGTCGACCGCATCGTCCCACCGCGCCGAATGAAAGGCCGGGCCGGCGAATGTGCCGATGCCCGGGATTTCGGGATAGCGCGGCTCGTTCAGCTGCCCGACGGCCGATACCAGCATGTCGGCCTCGAAGGTCGCCGCCCCGCCGTTCGCCCGCACCGCCCATTTCCCCGCCGCAGCGTCCCACCGCGCCTCGTCGACCCGCATATCGAAGCGGATCACCTCGCGCAGGCCATGGGTTGCGGCAAAGCGCTGGAAATAGGCCAGCAACACTTCGCCCTGGCTGTAGAATTCGGGCCAGTCATGGTTCGGCTCGAACGAATAGCTGTAGAGGTGGT
>JANPJJ010000009.1:0-14451 GCA_031425455.1 Sandaracinobacter sp.
GAATGGCAACAGCGGGAATGAGCGGGCTGGCGATGCTGGGGGCACTGGTTCTGAACGCGGTGCTGCTGTGGCGGTACCGGACTTTGCTGTGGACCGCGCTGATGGGGCCACGGATCGAGCAAGTCCTGCAATTCGCGCCGACCGGCGAAAGCAATGTCGTGAGACTGCAGCCTCGCACGACGGCGCAAACCTTCAGTCGGCCGGGGGTGCCGCTTCGGCTGGTGGCATAGGCCCGGCGGCACCTTCTGCGGCAAGCTCCGCACGGCGTAGCCGATGATAGCGCATCACGGCGAACGGGATCGCCAGCGCATAGGCCGCCGAGCAGACGAACAATGTCATCCAGGGCGCCTGCGCCAGTGCGGCGGCGAACAGGCCCACCCCCGCCAACACGAACAGCCGCGCGCTGCGTGGCACCTTCACCGCTTTGAACCCCCAGACCGGCAGTGCCGACACCATCATGAAGGCAGTGACCGCGGTGACGATTGCGGTGATCGTGGCGCGCTGCATCGGGTCGGCATCGAGACTGTTGCCATTGGCAAGGCTCCAGAACAGCGGCGCCAGCGCCAGTCCCGCCCCCGCAGGCGCCGGAACGCCGGTGGTGAAGCCAAGCCGCTTCTTGGGCATGTCCTCCTGGTCGAGCGCGGTATTGAAGCGCGCGAGGCGAAGCGCACAGCAGACCGCCAGGGAGAGCGCCACCACCCAGCCCAGCGGGCCCAGATCGTGGAGCGCCCAAAGATAGAGGATCAGCGCGGGGGCGATTCCGAACGCGGTCACGTCAGACAAGGAATCGAGTTCGGCGCCGAATCGGCTGGTCCCGCGCAGCAGGCGCGCAACCCGGCCATCCACCCCGTCGAGTACGGCTGCGATCACGATGGCGCCGGCCGCCTTGTCGAACTCGCCCGAGATCGCAAAGCGCACCCCGGTGGCACCGGCGCACAGGGCCAGCATCGTGATGGCGTTGGGGATCAGCGCCCGAACCGGAAGCTCGGGCGGCAGCCTGAGTTCGCTCACTGGTGCGGCCCGAGCTGCGCCGCCGGCCGGCCGCGCGCGGCGAGCACGGTTTCGCCGGCGACCGCGCGCTGGCCCTTCACAACCTGCAGCTCATACCCGGCGGGCAGGAACACATCGACGCGACTGCCGAAGCGGATCAGGCCGACGCGCTGGCCGGTGCCGACGATCATGCCCTCGCGCACGAAGCCGACGATCCTCCGCGCGATAAGGCCGGCGATCTGGGTGAAGCCGACTTTCGTGCCGTCCAGCCCCTCGATCAGGAAATACTGCCGCTCATTCTCCTCGCTCGCCTTGTCCAGATCGGCATTCAGGAAGGCGCCGGGGACATAGGCCATGCGAGCGATCGTGCCGGCGATCGGCGCCCGGTTGATATGAACGTCGAACACCGACATGAAAACGGAAATGCGGGTCGCTGTGCCGGGCGCCAGTGCCCCCTCCCCCACCAGCTGGCGTGGCAGCTCCACGGTGGTAATCTGGCTGACGAGGCCGTCCGCCGGGGACAGGATCAGCCCGTCCCCGGCCGGCGACGCCCGGCGCGGATCGCGGAAAAAGGCCAGGATGAAGATCGTCAGGCCCGTCATCAGCCACGCGACGAGGCCCCAGCCGGCCAGATGGCACACTAGCGAGATCGCTGCGGCCGCCCCTCCGAACACATAACCCTCCGGATGGACCGAAGGCCATTGCCAGGCAACCGGCGCCGTCCCGGCCGCATGGGGCGCGATCGGGGCCTGGGTCGGGATCAGCTCGGGCGGAACCGGGGGCGACGGCTCTGCTGCCTCGGCAGGCGCCGGTTCCGGGGGAAGCGGGGCGGGCCGAGGCGCGGGGCCGGTCGGGGGCGCGGAGTCATTGTTTTCGGGCATCGCAGGAAACTAGGCGGATCGGCGCCAATCGGAAAGGGGGTGGGCCGTGCAATTCTGCCGTCGCGATGGCACCGCCGTTGCGACCACAGCGCACTTTTGCCCGCGCCGCGCCGGGGCTAAAGGGCGGCATGGCCACTCTCGCTGCCCCCTCTTCGGCGCAGACTCCCCTGCACCCGGCTACCAGCCGGCCTCGCGCGCTCGCGATCTGGCTGCTTTCGGTCGCCGCACTGGTGTTTGCGATGGTCGTGGTCGGCGGGATTACGCGGCTGACCGAATCCGGGCTCTCGATCACCGAATGGAAACCGGTCTCCGGGGCGCTGCCGCCGCTGTCGGAGGCCGCCTGGCAAGCCGAGTTCGCCAAATATCGGCAGACGCCGGAATATCGGCAAATCAACGAAGGCATGAGCCTGGCGGCCTTCAAGTTCATCTACTTCTGGGAGTGGTTCCACCGGCTGCTCGGGCGGCTGATTGGCGTGGCGTTCGCGCTGCCCTTCGCCTGGTTCGCCTGGAAGCGCGCCATTCCGGCCGGTTATGCGCTTCGCCTCTTCGCGCTGCTCGCGCTCGGTGGGGTGCAGGGCGCAATCGGCTGGTGGATGGTGCAGTCCGGCCTGTCGGTCCGCACCGATGTTTCGCACATCAGGCTCGCCGTGCATCTGCTCACGGCCCTTTTCATCCTGGCGGGGCTGGTGTGGACCGCGCTCGACCTCCTGATGCTGGCTCGCGATCCGGCCGCGCGCCCGGCCCGGCTTACCGGATTGTCCATGGCGGTCGGCGCCGTCCTGTTCGTGCAGCTATTGTTCGGCGCCTGGGTTGCGGGCCTCAACGCGGGCTATGCGGCAGACACCTGGCCCGACATGAACGGGCGTTTCTTCCCGGACAATGTGCAGTGGCAGGGCGCCGCGAGCTTCGTGAACGACCTGTTCCTCACCCACTTCGTCCACCGCTGGTGGGCCTTCGTGGCGGTCGCGGCGCTTGTCGTGCTGGCACGGGCGGCGCGCAAGGCGGGGAGCCGGCCGGCGTCGGTGGCGATTCACACCGCATTCGGGGTGCAGGTGCTTTTGGGAATCGGAGTGGTGCTGTCGGGCATGAATATCACGCTGGCGGTCTTGCACCAGGCGGTCGGAGCGCTGCTGGTCGCGAGCACCGCGTGGGGCGCGCACGTTGTCGGGCGGAATCGCGCTGCTTGAGGTGGTATTAGGATACCACAGCAGTTTTCCTTGCCTTTTGCAGCGCTTTCCCGCATTGGCCCGATACTGAGCGGCCGGGTTGACCGGACCGATTGACCGGGGATTTCCCATGTTGACCAGACAGACTGCTTCGGTGAAGCCCGCCGAAGTCGAGAAGAAGTGGATCCTGATCGACGCCGACGGGCTTGTCGTCGGCCGGCTGGCCTCCATCGTGGCGCACCGCCTGCGCGGCAAGCACAAGACGAGCTTCACCCCGCATGTCGATTGCGGGGACAATGTGATCATCATCAACGCGGAAAAGGTGAAGTTCACCGGCCGCAAGGCGCAGCAGAAAACCTACTACCGCCACACCGGCTTTGCCGGCGGTATCAAGGAAGTCCGCGCCGACAAGCTGCTGGAAGGCCGTTTCCCCGAGCGTGTGCTGGAGAAGGCCGTGGAGCGGATGATCCCGCGCGGGCCGCTCGGCCGGCAACAGCTGCGCAACCTGCGCGTTTTCAAGGGCACCGAGCATCCGCACGAAGCCCAATCGCCCGAGATCCTGGACGTCGGATCGATGAACCGTAAGAACGTCGTGGGAAGCCGCGCGAGTGAGAAGGTGGCTGCACAATGAGCGCGGACAACACCCCCCAGGAAGACACCCGCATGAGCCTGGCAGACCTTGCCAAGCTGAAGGCGGAAGCCGCTGCAGCCCCGGTCGCCGAAGCCGCGGAACAGGCTGCCGACGGGGCGCCTGCCGCAGCCGCGGTCGCCGCTGCCCCGCTGGTGGAGCGCGAGCCGATGCCGCTGCGTGCGCAGATCATCGACAAGTTCGGGCGCGCCTATGCGACCGGGCGCCGGAAAGACGCGGTTGCCCGCGTCTGGCTGAAGCCCGGCACCGGCAAGATCGAAGTGAACGGCCGCGACCAGTCGATCTACTTCGCCCGGCCGACGCTGCGCCTGGTGATCAACCAGCCGTTCGACGTGTCCGAACGCCGCGAACAATATGACGTGATCGCCACCGTCACCGGCGGCGGCCTGTCGGGCCAGGCCGGTGCGGTCAAGCACGGCATCGCCCAGGCGCTGACCCGCTACGAACCCGCGCTTCGCGGCACGGTGAAGTCCGCCGGCTTCCTTACGCGCGACAGCCGGGCTGTCGAGCGGAAGAAGTACGGGAAGGCCAAGGCGCGGCGGAGCTTCCAGTTTTCGAAGCGATAAGCGGCCGAAGCCTGGAGGAAAATCGCGAAGCAATTTTCCGAAGGCCTTCGGACTCGCGTTCGCGACCGGACGGCACGAAAAAGGGCGGGGTCATTCCCCGCCCTTTTTGCGTGTCCGACGGCGCAGCTTGGCTGCGCTCTTCCTTCCTTCCTTCCTGCCTTTGAACGCCACCAGGCGGACTCGTGCGGCTTGGCCGCGCGGCCGCCCGCGCCTATGTATCCTTCCGATGCTGAAGCACCTCCTCCTCGCCCTATTCTCGCTCCTCGCGACCCCGACGCTCGCGCAGTCGAGCGCCCAGCTCGACAACACCCGTGTCCAACTCATCTCCGAAGTGAAGGACCCTGCCCCCGGGCAGCGCTTCACCCTCGGCATCGTGATGACGCCGAAGCCCGGCTGGCACACCTATTGGGAAAACCCGGGCGACAGCGGCATCCAGACCAGCGCCCGATGGACCCTGCCCGCCGGCGCGAGGGTGGGTCCGCTGCGCTATCCGGTGCCGACGACGTTCGTGGTCGCGGGCATCATGAACCATGTCTATGACGCCGAGAACATCTTGCTCACCGAGGTCGATGTGCCCCAGGGCCTCACCGGCAGCCTGCCACTGAAGGTAAAGCTCGACTGGCTGGTGTGCGACGACAAGATCTGTGTGCCGGAAGGCACTACCCTGGCCATCGACCTGCCGCTCGGCAAAGGCGGCGCCGATCCGGCCCGGAAGGCGAAGTTCGATGCCGCCCGCGCCGCCCTTCCCCGCCAGCTGATGGAGGCCGCCAGCTTCCAGTCCGACGGCAAGCGCATCCGGCTCTCGGTGCCGCTGGCCGGCACCGACCGGGTAACCAATGCCCATTTCTTCCCGGCGGCCGACGACAGCTTCGTCTTTGCCAGCCCGCAGACGGTCACCCGGACCGATCGCGCCCTGATCGTGGAGTCCGACGCCGTGCCGGGTGCTTCGCCTGCCGACCTCGCGGGCCTGATCCGTATCGAGCGCGGCGAGGAGGTGATGGGACTGACTTTGACGGCGGCGCCGGGCCCGGTGGTGCCCGGCGAGCCGCTGGGCGGGGCGCCTCAAGATGGGGAGGGGGCCGAGCTGGCAGGCTTTCTCCCCGCGCTCGGGCTGGCGCTGCTTGGCGGGCTCCTTCTCAACCTGATGCCTTGCGTGTTCCCGATCCTCAGCCTGAAGGCGCTGAGCCTGGCGAAGTCGGGCGAATCCGAAGCGGCCGCCCGAGCCGAGGGGCTCTCCTATACGGCAGGCGTGGTGCTTGTGACGACCCTGCTCGGGCTCGCTGCCATCCTGATTGCCCGCGCCGGGGCCGGGGCCGGCTGGGCGTTCCAGCTGCAGGATCCGCGCGTGATCCTGTTCCTGATGCTGCTCACCTTCGGGATCGGGCTGAACTTCGCCGGCCTCTTCCAGATCAATCTGGGCACTGCCAATGCCGGGCAGGCCCTGGCGTCGAAGCCCGGCGCCCGGGGGGCCTTCTTCACCGGCGCCCTGGCGGCATTCGTTGCCACGCCCTGCACCGGGCCGTTCATGGCCGGCGCGCTGGGCGCTGCCCTGGTGCTGCCGCCGGTCGCCGGGCTCGCCGTCTTCGCCGGGCTGGGGCTGGGCCTCGCGCTGCCGTTCCTCGCCATCGGCTTCGTCCCCGCGCTGCGCCGCCGCCTGCCGAAACCTGGCGCCTGGATGCTTACGTTCCGACGTGTTCTCGCTGTTCCGATGCTTCTCACGGCGCTGGCGCTCGCGTGGGTGCTGGGGCAGCAAGCCGGCGTGCCGGGCCTGATGTTCGGGCTGGCAACGCTCCTGGCGCTGGCGATCGCGCTCTGGGTGCTGGGCCTCCGCCAGGAGCGTCTCGGTCGAACGGCATTGCCGGCAGCCCTGGTGGCGCTGGTCGCCATCGTCGCGCCGCTGGCGCTGGGGCGGGTGCCGGTGGCGGACGCGGCCGCGAGCGCAGCAGCCACGCCGGCAGGCGCGCCCGATGGCCTGAAAAGCATCGCCTGGTCTCCCGAGGCGCTGGCGGATGCAGTGGCGGAGCGGCGACCGACCTTCCTCTACTTCACCGCCGACTGGTGCCTGACCTGCAAAGTGAACGAGAAAGGGGCGTTGGCGTCGGACGATGTGGCCAAGGCCTTCGCCGGCGCCGGAATCCAGGTGATGGTGGGGGACTGGACGCGCCCGGACCCGGCAATCGCCCGCTTCCTGGAAGAGCGCAAACGCGCGGGCATCCCGCTTTACCTGTTCTACGGCGCCGACGGCAGCGTCACCGAACTGCCGCAGATCCTGACGGTCGACACCCTCACCGCCCTTGCAAGCAAGGGTTCATCTTGAAGCCGGTAACCGGGAGCCTATGATGAAACATCTTCTCGCCGCCGCCGCGATCGCAATCGCAGCTCCTGCCTTTGTTCTTGGCGCCGTTCCCACGAGTGCAACGGCCGCCGTGGGCCAGCCGGCCCCGGCCTTCACCGCAACCGACAGCAACGGCCGCCAGGTCAGCCTGTCCGACTTCAAGGGCAAGCCCGTGGTGCTGGAATGGACCAACGCGGAGTGCCCGTTCGTACAGAAATATTACGGCGGCGGTGACATGCAGAAGCTGCAGGCCGAAGCGAAGCGACAGGGCGCCGTCTGGCTGACCGTGAACTCGGGCGCGCCAGGCAAGCAGGGCCATGTTTCCGGCGCGGAGGCCAATGCCAAGCTGAAGGCGCAGGGCTCCAGCCCGACCGCCTATCTGCTGGACGCCGACGGCAGCATCGGCCGGGCGTTCGGCGCGCGCACCACGCCGCACATGTTCGTGATCGATCCCAAGGGAACGGTCGCCTACGCGGGTGGCATCGACAATCTGCCGACTGCCGACCCTGCCGACATTGCGAAAGCGCAGCCCCTGGTGCAGTTGGCGCTGGCCGATGTTGCGGCCGGTAAGCCGGTGGCGACGGCGACTTCGCGGCCTTATGGGTGCTCGGTCAAATATTAGGGGCCGTCACTCCCACCCCCCGTTGATGGGCAAGTCGGCGTCGATCGGTGCTAAGGCGCCGGCGTAAACGTCGATCGCAAACTCAGCTCCTTCAGCTGCTTGTCGCTCACCGCCGACGGCGCGTTCATCATCAGGTCCTCGGCCTTTTGGTTCAGCGGGAACAGCGTGACCTCGCGAATGTTCGGTTCGTCCGCCAGCAGCATGACGATGCGGTCCACCCCCGGCGCCGAGCCGCCGTGCGGCGGGGCGCCATATTTGAACGCGTTGATCATGCCGGGAAAATTGCGGTCCACCTCGTCGCGGCTGTAACCGGCGATGTCGAACGCCTTGTACATGATTTCGGGCTTGTGATTGCGGATTGCGCCCGACGACAGCTCCACGCCGTTGCAGACGATGTCGTATTGGTACGCCAGGATCGACAGCGGGTCCTGCGTCTCCAGCGCCTCCAGTTCGCCTTGCGGCATCGAGAAGGGGTTGTGCGAGAAGTCGACTTTGCCGGTCTCCTCGTCGGCCTCGAACATCGGAAAGTCGACGATCCAGCAGAAGCGGTAGGCGCCCTGCTCGACAAGGCCGAGCTGATCGCCGATGCGCGTTCGCGCATGGCCTGCGAGCTTGGCGGTTGGGAGTTCCTTGCCGGCCGCAAAGAAGCAGCCGTCGTCGGGGCCCATGCCGAGTGCCTCGTACAACGCCGCCATGCCGGCCTCGCCATGGTTCTTGGCAATCGGCCCGCCGAACTCGCCGCCCTTGCGAGTCACATAGCCCAGCCCGGCATGGCCTTCACTTCGTGCCCAGTCGTTCATGTCGTCGAAGAACTTCCGGCTCTTCTCCGCCGTAGCGGGCGCCGGGATCGCGCGCACCACGCCACCCGAGCCGACGATCTTCTCGAACAGCCCGAAGCCCGACGTGCAAAAATGCGCTGAGACATCCTGAATTTTCAACGGGTTGCGAAGGTCTGGCTTGTCGGAGCCGTAGGTTAGCATTGCCTCGGCAAAGGGGATGCGCGGGAACGCGCCTTCGGTGACGGCCCAGGGCGCGTCGCGGTTCCAGCCGGCGAACTCGCGGAATACGCCCGCCAGCACAGGCTCGATCGCCTGGAATACATCCTCCTGCGTCACGAAGCTCATCTCGAAGTCGAGCTGGTAAAATTCGCCTGGGCTGCGGTCGGCACGGGCATCCTCGTCGCGAAAGCAGGGTGCGATCTGGAAATAACGGTCGAACCCGGCCACCATCAGCAGCTGCTTGAACATCTGCGGCGCCTGGGGAAGCGCGTAGAATTTGCCCGGGTGCAGGCGCGAGGGCACCAGGAAGTCGCGCGCACCCTCGGGGCTGCTGGCAGTCAGGATCGGAGTCTGGAACTCGGTGAAACCCTGCCCGATCATGCGCTGGCGCAGGCTTGCGATCACCTTCGAGCGCAGCATGATATTCCGGTGAATGCGTTCCCTGCGAAGGTCGAGAAACCGGTATCTCAGGCGGATATCCTCGGGATAGTCGGTGTCCGCCGATACCGGCAAGGGCAGCTCTGCTGCCTCCGACTGCACCGTCACCCCGCGTACCCGCACTTCGATCTCGCCGGTCGGCAGGTTGGCGTTCACCGTGCCCGGCGCCCGGGCCACCACCTCCCCGTCGATCGTCACGACAGATTCCAGCCGAAGCGAGTCGAGCATTTCCAAGAAAGGCGACCCGGCCGCCACGACCAGCTGGGTCAGCCCGTAATGGTCGCGCAAGTCGACGAAGAGCACGCCGCCATGGTCGCGCCTGCGGTGGATCCAGCCCGACAGGCGGACGGCCTGGCCGACATCGGCGGCAGTGAGCTGGGCGCAGTGGTGGGAGCGGTAGGCGTGGGTCATGGGCGCGGCTTGAGGCGGTCGCGCGTGCTTTTGTCAAGCACGAGAGAAGCAGCTAACGGGAAACATGCTGATTCACCCGCTGGTTACCGATACCCCCACCCTCGCCCGCCTGTGCACCCGATTGAAGGCCCATGGCGAGGTCTGCATCGACACCGAGTTCATGCGGGAAAACACATATTATCCAGAACTTTGCCTGATCCAGCTGGCAAGTGTGGAAGAGGCCTTCGCTGTCGATCCGCTGGCCGAGGGGCTCGATCTGGCGCCCTTCCTGGAGCTGCTGGGCGACGAATCGATCCTGAAGGTGGTGCATGCCGGCGGGCAGGACATCGAGATTTTCATGAACCTGACCGGCCAGGTACCCTACCCGCTGTTCGATACCCAGGTGGCGGCGATGGCAATGGGGATGGGCGAGCAGGTCAGCTATGCCAATCTCGTCCAGCATTTCACCGGCCACTCGGTCGACAAGGGCGCTCGCTTTACCGACTGGGGGCGCCGGCCCTTGAGCGAGCGCCAGATCCAGTACGCCATCGGCGACGTCACCTATCTCTCGCAACTGTTCCCCAAGATGCTGGCGAAATTGCGCAAGACCGGCCGCGGCGAGTGGCTGGACGAGGAAATGGCCCGCGTGTCGGAGCCGGGGAACTATGTCGTCGATCCCGAACAGGCGTGGCAGCGGCTGAAGCTGCCGAACCGCAAGCCCGAAGTGCTGGGCCGGCTGAAGGCGCTGGCGAAATGGCGCGAGCTGGAAGCGCGCGACAAGAATGTGCCGCGCGGCCGCATCGTCAAGGACGAGACGCTGGCCGATCTCGCCGCTTCGCCGCCGCTGAGCCAGGGCGACCTGTCGCGCGTGCGCGGCCTGTCTGCGACCTGGGCCACCAACGCGATCGGCGCGCGGCTGATGCAGACGATCGCCGGCGCACCGCCCCTGCCCGACGCCGAGATGCCGCCCAAGGAGCATCGGCCGGGCCTTTCGACCGAGGCGTCTCTCGTCGCCGACCTGTTGAAACAGCTGCTGAAGATCCGCGCCAAGGAATCGGGCGTTGCCCCCAAGCTGGTGGCGCGGGGCGAGGATATGGAGGCGCTGGCCGCCGGGGTTCGCGAGGGCTTGCCCATCCTGGAGGGCTGGCGCCGCAAGATGTTCGGCGAGGATGCGCTGGCGCTGGTGGAAGGCCGGCTCGGCTTTGCGGTGATCGGCGGCCGGCTCAGGATGCAGCCGCTGATCGCCGATCCGCAACCGGTTGATGGCCTGCATGCAGATGAAGCCGCGCCTCCAGCCCCAGCGCCTGCGCCAGATAGCGATGCCGACGCTGCACCGGTTCCCCGTAGAGGTCGGCGGTCGCGCGCGCCAGGCTGAGCGTCAGCACGCCGCCGTTGCGGTCCAGCCGGGCGCTTTCCAAGGGGGCAGCAGCGCCCCCGCCCAGTCGCTGGCCCAGCCGAAGCGCAAGGCCCCACAGCCGGGCCCGCTCCAGCGCGGCCGGGCCAGCCAGCAACGCCAGTCGTTCGGTGCCCGGGCCCGGCATATTGCCCCCGTTCACCACCCACAGGGCCGCCGCCAGCATGGCGCGGCCCGGCGCGTCGATCCCGACCCAGGTGCCGTGCAGCGCGGTATCCATTCCGTCTTCGGCACGCATGTCAGGATGCGCCCGCCAGGCCGAATCCGCCAGCAGGCAGGCGGCCTCGCGTATGCGGCGCTGCTCCGGGCTGTCGTCTGCGAACAGGCGATCGGTAAAGCGGAACAGGGCGTCGCCGGTGTCGGCGTCGCTGCCATCGGAAAAGCGACCCAGCCGCTCCGCCGCTTCGCGCGCGGCGCTGAGCAATGGGTCAAGTTGCTGCGCTGCGGGAGACAACGCCTGGTAGAGCAGCCCTTCGCGCAGGCCATAGGCGGACGTGATGATACAGCTGGACCCGAGCCTGCGCGTGACCGCCCGCAGCAGCGCCGCAGCCCCCGGCAACTGCGGGGCGCGCGACGCCGAGATCGCCGGCACGGCCTTCAGCGACTTCAACGATATCTGTGCCAGCGTGCGCACCAGCCGGTCCGGCGCGTCGGCCGGCATTACATGATGGTGGATGACAGGAAGCGGCCAGCCGGTCAGCTGCATGTGCAGCTGTGCCAGGGCCCGCCAGCTGCCGCCCACTGCATAGAAGGGCTTGCCGCGCCCGGCCGCCGCCCAGTCCAGCTTGCGCAAGCCGTCGTCGATCCGCCTCGCCATCGACCGGCGGTTCTTCTTGCGCATTGCATCCAGCTTCAGCGCGCCCAGCGGCAGGGAGAGCCGTTCGTGGATCGCGCCGCCCGAAATCCGGACCAGCTCCAGCGAACCGCCGCCCAGGTCTCCCACCACCCCGTCGGCATCGGGGATTCCGGCGATTACCCCCATCGCCGCGCCGCGGGCCTCGGTCTCGCCGTCGATCACCTCCACGTCGATTCCAGTTTCCCGCGCCACCCGATCGACGAAGGCGGCGCCGTTTCCGGCTTCGCGGACGGCTGCCGTCGCCACCGCGCGAAGGCTGTCCACCCCCATCGCCTCGCAGAGGTGGGCGAAACGCGCGAGTGCGGTGACGGCGATGTCCATGGCCTCGTTCGACAGCTTGCCGCCGGTCGCCAGGCCGCGGCCAAGCCCCGCCATCACTTTTTCGTTGAACAGCACGGCAGGCGTGCGGCTGAGCCCCTTGTAGACGACGAGGCGGATCGAGTTGGAGCCGATGTCGATGATGGCGATCCGCGGTGCGCCCTGCCCGGCCAGCGGCAGATCGGCATGATCCACCGCGAGCGTCGCCATCACGCCGGCACTCCCAATGCGGCCACCACCGCGTCGCGCACGGCCTGCACCGCCTTGGCGGCATTGCCGCCGTCCGGCCCGCCGGCCTGCGCCATATCGGGCCGGCCGCCCCCGCCCTGCCCTCCGAGCGCGGCCGCCGCAACGCGGACGAGATCGACCGCCGACAGCGTCGCCACGAGATCGTCGGTCACCCCGACCGCCACCGAGGCGCGACCCTCGTTCACGGCAATCACCACCGCAATGCCCGACCCGATGCGGGACTTGGCCTCGTCCACCAGGCTGCGCAGGGCTTTGGCGTCCACGCCGTCCAGCACCTGCGCCACGAAGCCGGCGGTGCCGATCCGCTCGGGCTCGGCAGCTGCGCCGGTGGCCGGCCCGGCAAGCGCCAGCGCCTTCCTGGTATCGGCAAGCTCTCGCTCCAGCCGCTTTACCGTGTCGGCCAGGCTCGCCACCCGTTCCGGCAGCTCGTCCGGCCTGCTGCGGAGCGTCGATGCCGCCGCCTTCAGCAGCGCTTCCTGCCCCGTCAGATGGGCCAGCGCGGCCGCCCCGGTCAGCGCCTCGATCCGGCGGACGCCGGACGACACGGCGGATTCCGAAACGATGCGGAACAGTGCGATGTCGCCGGTTGCGCTCACATGGGTGCCGCCGCACAGCTCGACCGAATAATGGCGCCCGGCGCCGCCCGGCTGCCCCATCGACAGCACGCGGACCTCGTCGCCATATTTCTCGCCGAACAGCGCCAGCGCCCCCGCCTCGATCGCGGCGTCGGGCGTCATCAGCCGGGTGGACACCTGGATGTTGGCGCGGATTTCGGCGTTCACGCGCGCCTCGACCGCCGCGATCTCCTCGGCGCTCATCGCCTTGTTATGCGAAAAGTCGAACCGCAGCCGGTCGGCCGCGACCAGCGACCCCTTTTGCGACACATGTTCCCCCAGCACTTCTCGAAGCGCCGCGTGCATCAGGTGCGTGGCACTGTGATTGGCCCGCACCGCCGCCCGGCGGTCGGCATCCGCCGACAGCGCGACGGCATCGCCGACGCGGAGCGTACCGGCCAGCATCGTGCCGGCATGGGCGTGCAGCCGGCCCAGCGGCTTCGCCGTATCGCGGACCTCGAGCCGTGCCTCACCGGCGGAAATCACGCCCGTATCCCCAACCTGCCCCCCGGATTCGGCATAGAAAGGCGTCTGGTTGGTCAAAATCGTCACCTCGTCGCCTGCGGTCGCCGCAGGCACCTCGGCGCCGTCCTTCACGATTGCCAGGATCTCGCCCTCGGCATCGGTGGTCGAATAGCCGATGAAGTCGGTCGAGCCGAACCGCTCGGCAAGGTCGAACCACAGCGAGTCCGTCGCGCTGGCACCGCTGCCGGCCCAGGCCGCCCGGGCGCGGGCCTTCTGCTCGGCCATGGCCGCCTCGAATCCGCCTCGATCCACGCCCAGCCCCTGCGCTTTCAGCGCGTCCTCGGTCAGATCATAGGGAAAGCCATAGGTGTCGTGCAGACGGAAGGCGACGTCGCCGGGCAGCACTGCGCCGGGCTTCAGGCTGCGCGTGGCATCGGCCAGCAGCTTCAGGCCCGTTCCCAGGGTCTGACGGAACCGGGTCTCCTCCAGCTTCAACGTCTCGGCGATCAGCGACTGCGCTCGCGAAAGCTCGGGCCAGGCCGCCCCCATCGCGCTCACCAGTGCCGGTACCAGCCGGTGCATCAGCGGTTCGTTCGCACCCAGCAGCTGGGCATGGCGCATGGCGCGCCGCATGATCCGCCGCAGCACATAGCCCCTGCCCTCGTTCGCGGGCAGCACGCCATCGGCCACCAGGAACCCGGCTGATCTCAGATGGTCGGCGATGATCCGGTGCGAACTGCGCGTGGCAAGCGCGTCGGTCGGTGTCTTGGTCAGCGCGCCGGACTCGGCGATCAGCGCCTTGAAGATATCGATCTCGAAATTGTCGTGCGTGCCCTGCAACACGGCGGCAATCCGCTCCAGCCCCATGCCGGTATCGATGGACGGGCGCGGCAGATTCAGCCGGGTGCCGTCGGCCTGCTGGTCGTATTGCATGAACACCAGGTTCCAGATTTCCACGAACCGGTCGCCGTCCTCGTCCGCCGAGCCGGGCGGGCCGCCCTGGATGTGGTCACCATGGTCGTAGAAAATTTCGGAGCAGGGACCGCACGGCCCGGTGTCGCCCATCGACCAGAAATTGTCGCTGGTCGCGATCCGGATGATCCGATCGTCGGGAAGCCCGGCGATCTTCTGCCACAGCGCATGAGCCTCGTCGTCGGTGTGATACACCGTCACGGTCAGCCGGTCCTTGGGAATACGCCAGGTGCCGGTCAGCAGATCCCAGGCAAGTGTGATCGCCTGTTCCTTGAAATAGTCCCCGAACGAGAAATTACCGAGCATTTCGAAGAAAGTATGGTGCCGCGCAGTATAGCCGACATTGTCGAGATCATTATGCTTGCCGCCGGCGCGCACGCACTTCTGCGACGAGGCCGCGGTGACATAGGGCCGCGTTTCCAGCCCGGTGAAGACATTCTTGAACGGCACCATCCCGGCGTTGACGAACATCAGCGTCGGGTCGTTCTGCGGCACCAGCGGTGCCGACGCGACGACACGGTGGCCGGC
>JANPJJ010000010.1:0-1767 GCA_031425455.1 Sandaracinobacter sp.
GTTTCGGTCGGGTCGTAGCCCCCTGACACATTGACGAGAATGTCTCCGAAACCGCGCTTGGCGAGGTGGGCGCGCAGCTTTGCCTCGGCTTCCTTTTTCGTCTGGTTGGGCACCAGCCGGCATTCGAGCTTGGCTTCGGCCCGCCCCGGCAGCACGGTCTTGCCGCCTTGGCCGGTATAGCCCGCGACCAGCCCCTGAATGTAGACGGTCGGCTGCAACGCCAGCCGTTCGAGCGATGTCTGCCACGGCTCGTCGTTGATCCACGTCTTCACACCATAGGCGGTCTTGGCTTCGGCCTCGCTGCTGGCGGCGGCGTTCTGCGCGATCAGCAGCTTCTCGCGCGCCGTCAGCGGGCGGACATTGTCGAACCAGCCGTCGATCGCCGGCGTATGGCCATCGGGGCCGACCAGCGTGTTCAGCGCCTGAACAAGGTGCCAGACCGGGCTTTCCACCTGCGCGTGCAACGACGAATGGATGTCGCCCTTCGGCCCCCGGGCCCAGCGCTCGCCGCTGGCGATCAACTGGAATTCGAGCGGCCCCTTGGCGCCCAGGTTGATCTCCACCGCCCCGTTCTGGCCCTGCCACGCACTCGGAATGACCACGCCCTCGCACTTTTTCAATGCTTTGAGCACTTCGGGGGCCTGAACGATCTGGTGGAAATGCGGCGAGGCGATTTCCTCCTCGCCCTCGGCGACGAGCACCAGGTTGACCGGCAATTTCTTGCCCGCGGCGCGAAAGGCGTGGAGCGCGGCGAGGAAGGCGGCTTCGGGGCCCTTCTGGTTGATGGCGCCGCGGCCGACGATGACCTTGCCGAAACCGGGCTTGTCGGTGATGACCGCGTCGAACGGCGGGGTCGTCCATTCGGCCGGATTGACCTGTTTCACGTCGTACATGAAATAAATGCCCATCGTGCGCCTGGCGCCGGCGTCGAGGGTCGCGAAAATCCCCGGCTGGCCATCGGTCGGCATCTTCTTGACCGTCTGGAAGCCGGCGTCCCTGAGCAGCCCCATCGTAAAGTCGCAGGCGGCGTCCATCTGCCAGTTTTCGGCGGCGATGCCGGGGTGCCTGATCCAGTCCTGGATGCGCGCGACGTTCTCGGGAAGCTGCTTGTCCACCGCGGCCCGAATCGCAGGCAGGTCACCACTTGCGGCGAGCAGCGCGCCGGGGCGGAACAGCGCGGCCGTGGCAGCGCCGGCGAGGAGCGTGCGGCGGTTGGTAATCAGGTCGGTCATCTTTGGCCCCAGTCTGTAACCGGGCCAATCAAGCCGGTATCCGGGGACGAGTCCAGACGGTCGCAATGGTGGTATAAACATTACCGAAAATTCGGAAAGTGTCGAAAGTTACCCCCGGAACGTCATTTCCAACGCGCATCGGGTCGAGGGCGGGGTCGCCGTAAAATCCCGACTCCCGGGATTTTCATCGAGGAAGTGACTAGGGACGCATCGATGTCAAAGAGCAGCGCCGGGCGTTGGTTCATGTGATTGCGTCAGATTCAATCGAAATGAGCGGATTACCTGAACCTGACCTTGTTATAACCAAAACGGATAAAAACGCAAGCGGTCTTTTGCAGGTGCTGGCGCTGCCCCGGTGCGCGATCGCCGGAGCATGCGGGGACCCAGTGATCAAAAGGCTTCACTATGGCAACAATTTCGACTGGTCGCCGGATCATCAGCAATTCGTCGATACGGAACGGCCGGGGCGGTGCCGCGAATCCAGATCTTGACGCTGGGGGAATCGTTTGCGGGCAAGCGGCCGGTCATCCCCAAT
>JANPJJ010000011.1:0-2324 GCA_031425455.1 Sandaracinobacter sp.
AGATTTCAAGTGAGGCTTACCAGCTAGCACCGTCCTTGCGGTGCCGACGATTCGATATGTACCGCCGGCTCGTGAGCTTTCGACATCCCAATAGTCCCCGCCACCGCCGTGAACTGTCGCGGTCGTTCCCCAGATTGGGCAGGCTTCATCCAACTGTATCATATTCGACTCCCATGTTGGTTACTTGCAACCATATCTCGAGGGTGCAGGGAAATCATTTCCCTGCCGGGTGCAGGGCAGAGCCCTGCCCGCCGGAGGCAGCCCCGTCTGATGGGTGACAACCAGCCCCTGCTGGCGCTTGCCGTCCAAGCCCTTATGTAGGAACCCATGGACAGTCTTCTCTACGCCGAGCTCGACCCGCACCAGGCCGAGCGCCTTACGAAAGAGGCGCTTGAGGGCCTGGAGGATGGGGAGCTCTTCCTGCAGGTCGCCACGTCGGAGGGGTTCTCGTTCGATGATGGCCGCCTGAAATCGGCGAGTTTCGACCAGTCGAAGGGGTTCGGCTTGCGCGGCGTGGTGGGCGAGGTGAGTGCCTATGCCCATGCGAACGAGATCAGCGCGGCGGCGATCCGGCGGGCGGCGGAGACGATTGCGGTTGTGAAGGGCGGGCAGGGCGGGGTGGCGGCGGCGCCGCCGCGGGGGACCAATGCGCGGCTGTATACCGATGCGGATCCGCTGTCGGCGGTGCCGTTTGCCAGGAAGGTGGCGTTGCTGGCCCAGATCGACGCGGTGGCGCGGGCGAAGGACCCGCGGGTGGTGCAGGTGACGGCGAGTCTGGCGGCGAGCTGGAGCCTGGTGGAGATCATCCGCGCCGACGGGGTTCGGGTGCGCGATGTGCGGCCGCTGGTGCGGATGAATGTGGGGATCGTGGCCGAGAAGGATGGCCGGCGCGAGTCGGGTAGCTGGGGCTTCGGTGGGCGCATCCTGTATGACCGGTTGTTCGACGAGGCGGAGTGGACCCGGGCGATCGATCTGGCCCTGGCGCAGGCGCTGGTGAACCTGGAGTCGGTGCCGGCGCCGGCCGGCGAGATGCCGGTGGTGCTGGGGCCGGGTTGGCCGGGGATCTTGCTGCACGAGGCGGTGGGGCATGGGCTGGAGGGCGATTTCAACCGAAAGGGCACGTCGGCCTTTTCGGGCCGCGTGGGGGAGCGGGTTGCCTCGCCCGGCGTGACCGTGATCGACGACGGCGCGATGATGGACCGGCGCGGATCGCTAAGCGTGGACGACGAGGGCACGCCGACCGAGCGCACGGTGCTGATAGAGGACGGTTATCTGCGCGGCTACATGCAGGACCGGATGAATGCGCGGCTGATGGGGGTGGCGCCGACGGGCAACGGCCGGCGCGAGAGTTTCCGCCATCCGCCGATGCCGCGGATGACGAATACGTTCATGGCGGCGGGCACCGAGGACCCTGCCGAGATTTTGCGCGGCGTGAAGAAGGGCATTTACGCGAAGAGCTTTGGCGGCGGGCAGGTTGATATTGTGTCGGGCAAGTTCGTGTTCAGCTGCACCGAGGCGTATCTGATCGAGGACGGCAGGCTGGGCGCACCGGTGAAGGGCGCGACGCTGATCGGGAACGGCCCGGAGGTGATGAAGAAGATCGCCGCCATCGGCAACGACCTCGCGCTGGACGAGGGCATCGGCACCTGCGGCAAGGGCGGCCAATCGGTGCCGGCCGGGGTGGGGCAGCCGACGTTGCTGGTGGAGGGGCTGACCGTGGGCGGGACGGGGTGAGCAGGCCACGCGCGGAATTCGTGGCCAGAAGGACTCCACGCGCGGAATTCGTGGCCAGAAGGACTCCACGCGCGGAATTCGTGGCCGACAAGAAACCATGCCCCGCTGCCGGGGTATGAGTTTGGTCGAGCTGCTCACCGTGAACGACGTGATGCTGGCGGAGATTTTGCGCGGGCGGCTGGCGTCGGAAGGCATCGAAGTGCAGCTGTTCGACGCCGGCTTTTCCGGGCTGCTGGGTGGGGGCTATCCGGGCATTCGGGTGATGGTGGAGGCGGAGGACGAAAGCCGGGCACGCATCATCGTGGACGTGCCTGAAAATGAGGCAGAGGATTTCGACGCCGATTAGTCCTGCCCTGAAATTGGGCATGGAGGTGCAGCCGATGTTGCACCGCAACAGCACGGAAAGGTTGGCACGATCCCTGCAGTGCTTTCCCCACGGCTTTGAAAAAGGGGAAGCCAGACGTGAAGCTGATCGTTGCCATCATCAAGCCGTTCAAGCTGGACGACGTGCGCGAGGCGCTCACAGCGCTTGGCGTCACGGGCATGACCGTCACCGAGGTGAAGGGGTTCGGCCGCCAGAAGGGCCATAC
>JANPJJ010000012.1:0-8704 GCA_031425455.1 Sandaracinobacter sp.
GCGAAATGGAAGACGACCTTCCAGATGGTGTCTCTGGGCGCTTTGATCCTGGTGCCGGCGAGCGCGCACTGGTGGCCCGCCCTCCCCGCCCAACCGGTCGGGCTGGCCTGCCTGTGGCTGGCCGGCGTCCTGACGCTGGTAACCGGCTGGGATTATCTGAGGATCGGGCTGAAGCATATGAACGAGGCCGATGGTACTGCACGGTAACGGGACTGCCCGGTGACGGTACGGCACCCCGATGGGGCGGCGACGGTACGGCACCCCGATGGGGCGGTGACGGTGCGGCTGCTCTATTTTGCCTGGGTGCGCGAACGGATCGGCGTGGCGGAGGAAACGGTCGAGCTGCAAGGGGCGACCGACCTGTCCGGATTGCTGGAGACGCTGCGGGCGCGGTCAGCCGAGCATGCCGATGCGCTGGCGGACCGGGGCCGGTTGCGGGCCGCCATCAACCAGGATTTCGCCGGATGGGACGCGGTGGTGAACGTTGGCGATGAAGTTGCGTTGTTCCCGCCCGTCACAGGTGGTTAATGGAATTCTTAATCAAAGTTCAACGCCAAGTCTTTGACCTTTCTATCGAACATGAAAGGTTAACGGCTTTATCTGATACTGTCGGTGCGGTCGTCAGCTTCGTCGGGCAGGTTCGGGACGAGCCGCTCGAGCTGGAGCATTACCCGGGTATGGCAGAGCGGCAGATGACGGCGGTGCTGGCGGAAGCACGAGCCCGCTGGCCGCTGCTGGGGGCGACGCTGGTGCACCGGTTCGGGTTTCTGGACGTGGGGGCGCCGATCGTGCTGGTGTTGACGGCTTCCTCGCACCGCGCTGCCGCCTTTCAATCTGCCGAATTCCTGATGGACTGGCTGAAAACCCGGGCGCCGTTCTGGAAACGCGCGGCGGCCGGCTGGGTGGATCATAAGTTAACAGATGATGCAGCCGTCAAGCGGTGGGACAGGAGTTAAATATGAAGCTGTATCAATTTGAGCTATCACCATTTTCCGATAAGGTAAGGCGAATTCTTAACGCCAAATCGTTAACGTATGAACCTATTGAGATCCTCGTTTCCAAAGCAGGCAAATATCGCCACATCAGCCCCACCGGCAAGTTTCCGGTGCTGGACGACGGCGGCCGGCTGATCGTCGATTCCACCGACATCGTTCGCTATCTCGATGCCACCTACCCCGCCGTTCGCCTGGCTCCGGATCATCCCGCAGACGCGGCGCTCGCCACCATCCTGGAAGACTGGGCCGACGAAAGCCTGTACTTCTACGATCTTACAATGCGCGCCTGGCCGCAGAACCGCGAATGGTTCCTGGCCGATCTGCTGCACCACGAGCCGCCGGGGCTGGTGCGCAACCTGCTCGCCCGGTTCATCCCGGGCGCGCTGCTGAAAGGGACCAAGGCGCAGGGCCTCGGCCGCAAGAGCGAAGCGACCGTGGTCGCAGACCTGACGGCGCTGTTCGACGCCCTGGACGCCAGGCTCGCCGACAAGGACTGGCTGGCCGGTCCGCGGCTCTCCACCGCCGACATCGCCGTTCGCGTGATGGTGAATTTGCTGGAACGCACGGTCGAGGCGAAGGCGCTGGTGGGCAAGCGGCCTTTGCTGGCCGCCTGGGCAGCGCGAGTGGATGCCGCAGCTCCACCGAGCGGGCTCAGCGTGACCCGGCGCTGAGACGTTCGCGCTCGCGGCCGAGGATGGCGTTCCCGGTCGCACAGCCCGCACAAGATCGAAGTGCCTGCTGCCGGTAATCCCGGAATTCTTTGCAATGGGACCGGTCGTGCGGAACCGAAGCGCCGCAGGCCGGCTTGGTTAATCAGTATGCAGGGCTCGGCGACGCCGGTGCGCCTGGGTGCCCAGGCCGGACTTTTCCGGCGATCACAAGCCCTGGAGAGCCATCATGCAGTTCAATTTCAAGCCAACAAGGATCGCGGCGGCGTCAGTTGCGGCGATATTCGCGATGAGTGCATTGCCCGCATCGGCCATGCAGACTTTTTCCGTGAGCTTCACCCAGATCAACGGTACCGGCTCCATGGGAACGGCAAATCTGGTGCTGAACGATGATGCGACCAGCCTGACGGTGCAGATCCTTGCCAGCGGGATGGACCCCGGCGGTCCGCATCTTGCCCACATCCATGGGCTGTTTTCCGAAGTGACCACCGGCACGCCGGTGAATTCGACGACGCCCACGCTGGCGAACGACACCGACGGTGACGGCTTCATCGAGCTGGCCGAAGGGCTTCCGGCTTATGGTCCGATTATCATCGATTTCGGCAACGTCGACCCGGACCTGGACGGCGAGATCAACTTCCTGACGACGCTCGACCTGCTCGATCCCTCGATTTACACCGCTGGCTACGACCGGGAAGACCTGCTGGGGCTCGATCTCATGTCGCTCAACCTGCGCGAAATCGTGGTTCACGGGCTGAACGTTCTGCCGGGGCCTGGCGCCGGGACCCCCGGGGAAGTGAACGGAACCAATGGATTTCTGGTGTTACTGCCGGTTCTGTCGGGTGAAATCGAGACGGGAGGCGCCGGCGTTGTCCCCGAGCCGGGGACCTGGGCGATGCTGATCGTCGGGTTCGGTGCCATCGGCATGTCCATGCGCTCGACACGGCGCCGGAGCCTGGCGCGCGCAATCAGCTGAACGGGAAGTCAGGATCTGCCACCGGCAGGCGCCGGTGGCAGATCCCCTGTATCGACGGCTGGTACTGGGCCACCAGCCAGCTGGAGTGGGCCGCAAGCAAATGCCGCGCGGTCGATCGCGTAGATCAGATGACGCATGCGCTTTCCGGCCATCTCGTACATCGCTGTCCGCTCGAGCAGCGTGCCGCCGATCTTCTCCATGGCGCGCTGCGAGCGGAGGTTGGTTTCGCCGACCAGGAAGATGATCTGCCGGTAGTGTTCCAGCGCGTGGGCGACCATGAGGCGCTTCATTTCGGCGTTGGTGGCGCCGCCCCAGTGGCTTCGGGCCAGGAAGGTCCAGCCGATCTCGATCTCGCCCGGTTCGGCGCGGCGGAGGTCGTAGCGGGAGGAGCCGATCAGGGCGCCGGTTGCGCGGTCTGTCACCACCAGCGCGCCGCCGCATTCGAGCGCGTCGGTGAAGAAGCGGCGGAAGACGGGCTCCTGCCAGCGGTCGTGGGCGGGATGGCCGGCCCAGATCAGCGGATCGGATGCGACCACGTATAGAGTATCCCAGTCTTCGGGCGCGAGCGGGCGCAGCGTTACCATGGGGCCGTGCAGCGTGGGCTGCAGCATCATGCGGTAAGGATCACCTTCCCCATCGCCTTGCGGTCCATCAGCATGCGGATCGCCTCGGCGCCGCGCTCCAGGGGCAGGTGTGCGGAGACGTGGGGCTTCAGCTTGCCGTCTGCAAACCAGCCCAGCAGCTCGGCCATATTGGCTTCGTGCAGCTTGGGCTCCATCGCGGTGAACGCGCCCCAGAACACACCGACGATGCTGGCGCCCTTGATGAGCGGCAGGTTGAGCGGGAGCTTCGGGATCTCGCCCGCGGCGAAGCCGATCACCAGGTAGCGGCCGTTCCAGGCGATCGAGCGGAAGGCGGGCTCGGCATATTTGTCGCCCACGGGATCGTAGATGACGTCGGCGCCCTTGCCCCCGGTGAGCGCCTTTACGCGATCTTTCAGGTCTTCGGTGCTGTAATTGATGGTCTCGTCGGCGCCGTATTCGCGGCACAGTTCGAGCTTGTCGTCGGACGAAGCGGCGGCAATGACCTTTGCGCCCATCAGCTTGCCGTGCTCGACCGCGGTCAGGCCGACTCCGCCGGCGGCGCCGAGCACGAGGAGGGTTTCGTGCGCTTGCAGCCGGGCGCGCTGTTTCAGCGCGTGGTGGGAGGTGCCGTAGGTCATGGTGAAGCCAGCGGCGACGTCGAACGGCATGTCGCCGGTGATCGGGATGACGCGGCTCTCGTCTGCCACGAACATTTCGCGGAAGGCGCCGTTGCCGATCATGGCGATCACCCGGTCGCCGGGCCGGAAGCGGGTCACGCCCTCGCCCACGGCGTCGACGATGCCGGCGGCTTCTCCGCCCGGCGAGAAGGGCAGCGGCGGTTTGAACTGGTAGAGATTCTGGATGATGAGCGCGTCGGGGAAGTTCACGCCGGCGGCCTTCATCGCGATGCGAACCTCGCCCTTGCCGGGTTCGGGGACGGGCAGATCCTGGATGACCAGCTTTTCGGGCGGGCCGTGTTCCACACAAACAAGCGCTTTCATGTCTCTCTCCCTCAGGCCATGGAGCAGATAGGCGAGGATCGGCGGGAGGGGCAATGGCGCAGGGCCGGGTGAAAGTCGCGGTGTTCGGCGCGGGGCTGATCGGCTGCTGGCTGGGCGGGCTGCTGGCGCGCCATGCCGACGTGGTACTGATCGGGCGGCCTTCGATGCTGGACCGGCTGGCGGGCGGGCTGCGGCTGACCGATGTGGACGGGCTGGATTTGGCTGTGCCGGGGGACGCGTTGGCGCGGGCCATGGAGCCGGCCGCGCTGTCGGGCGCGGAGCTGGTGCTGGTAACGGTGAAGAGCCTGGCCACCGCGGAAGCGGCGGCGGCGATTGCCGAACATGCCCGGCACGCGGTGGTGATCTCGTTCCAGAACGGGGTTTCGAACGCAGAGGTGCTTCGCGCGGCGCTGCCGGGGGCGACAGTGCTGGCGGGGATGGTGCCGTTCAACGTGGCCGAGCGGGCGCCGGGACATCTGCACCGGGGCACGCCGGGCGGACTTGTGGTGGAGGCGTCGCCGGCGCTGGAGCGATTTGGGCCTGCCTTTGCGGCGGCCGGGCTGCCGATCGACGCAAGTTCCAACATCGTAGGAGTTCAGTGGGGCAAGATGCTGTTGAACCTGAACAATGCGATCAACGCATTGTCGGGTGTGAGCCTTGCGGAGGAGCTGCGGCAGCGCGATTTCCGGCGATGCTGGGCCCTGTCTCTGGCGGAGGGGCTGGCGGTGGCGCGGGCGGCGGGAATCGATCTCGTCGATCCGCTGCCGATGCCGCTGGCGTTGATGCCGCAGATCCTGCGGCTGCCGGATGCGCTGTATCGCTATGTGCTGAAGGCGGGGAGCGGCGGCAAGGTGCGGGTGGACCCGCATGCGCGCAGCAGCATGGCGGACGACCTGGCGCAGGGCCGGCGCACCGAGGTGGACTGGCTGCAGGGCGCGGTGGTGCGGACGGCGGCGCGGCTGGGGCGGCAGGCGCCGGTGAATGCGCGACTGGTGGAGCTGGTGCGGGCGGCGGAGACTGGGGCTGGGCCTTGGGGGGCGAAGCAGCTGCTGGCCGAGCTTGGCGCGCAGCGCTAATGCCCGGACTCGCCGGCAGCCCGGACGGCGGGGCGCGCGCTAGCTCCCTTCTTCGACAACGGGAGAAGGACCCACCCCCAGATCCGCTGCGCGGGAGGGAGGGGAAGCAATGTGGGAGGCGTCTCTGACGGGCGTGCTTGATGCAATGCCTTCCGGAGTGTCGGTTTCGCTGGGCGGTGGTTCGCGGTCCAGGTTTTTGGTAGATTTCAGAGGGTCGTTGCGGGAGCGGGATCATGCGGTGGCGAGCGATTGCTTTGCTTCTCGGAATTGCGGCTGCGACCTCGGTTGGGGCGCAGCGCGATGCCCGGGAGGGGCCGAGTTGTGCGTTGAACTTCGGCTGCGCGAGTGGGTCTCAGATCCCGGTTGGGGACTGGCCGCAGTGCAGCTGTCAGGAAATTGCAACACCGGAGCCCAACCCCCGGCGGCCCGAGCGGCCGCCGCCCCCGCGGACACCGCTGCCGCCCGTAATTCCCGATGATGAGTGCTCGATCCACTTCCAGTGCTCGGACGGGTTCACGATGATGAACTGGAACGGTCGCTGTGTCTGCGGGCAGGAGATGCTGCCGCCGCCGCGCTAGGGATGCGGCGCTGGAGTTGCAGAGAACCCTTCCCCTACTCCTCCCTTCTGCGGTTGACCTTCGGTCGCCTGCGGCCCGCGGGAGGGAGGGAAGATTAGGTGCGGGCTTCTTTCAGGGCTTGGGCCAGGAGGCGGTATTCTTCGGCCCTTGGGCTGCTGGGGCGCCAGGCAAGCGCAATGGTGCGTCTGGCGTCTGGGCTGGCCAGCGGGCGGGTTTCGATTTGGGTGTTGGTGAGGATGCCGGCGTCGATTGCCATTTGCGGCAACAGGGTCATGCCGATGCGGTTGTCGACCATCTGGACGAGGGTGTGGAGCGAGGTGCCCAGCACCGACTGGTCGGGGCGGAAGGTGGCTCGGCTGCAGGCGGCCAGCGCGTGGTCCTTCAGGCAGTGGCCGTCTTCCAGGAGGAGCAGGCGGGATTCGTCGATACCGGCGGGGAGGATCGCGTCGGGCGGGGCGGGGAGATCGCTGGGGTGGAAGGCGAAGCGGATCGGATCGTCGAACAGGGGTTCGTGATCGATGTCGCCGCACTGGTAAGGCAGCGCCAAGAGCAGACAATCGAGCTGGCCGCGCGCCAGTTGCTCGCAGGCCGCGCCGGACTGTTCCTCGCGAAGGTAAAGCTTCAGCTCGGGCCAGCGGCGACGCAGGCCCGGGAGCAGGCCCGGCAGCAGGAAGGGGGCGATGGTCGGGATGACACCCAGGCGAAGCTCGCTGGCGAGCGGCTTGCCGGCGGCGCGGGCGAGTTCGGTGATGCTGTCGGCTTCGGCGAGCAGGCGCCAGGCGCGTTCCACCACGGCGTCGCCGAGCGGGGTGAAGCGGACGACGCGGCGGTTGCGCTCCACCAGGGTAACGCCGAGCAGGGTTTCGAGTTCGCGCAGGCCCGCGGACAGGGTGGACTGGGTGACGTAGCAATCGTCTGCGGCGCGGCCGAAATGGCGGGTGCGGTGCAGGGCAACCAGATATTGCAGCTGCTTGATCGTGGGCAGGTAGATCATGGACGGCGTTCTAATCGACGCAGTCGATGACGACAATCGAGATTTCCGGGGCAACGAAGTGGCAGCTGGAGGGTTGCGATCGTTGCTGCACTGCCACATATCGGCGGTGTCCCGCAGGCGTTGCCTGCGGCCATGCTCATGTTTTCAGGAGACGAAGATGCTGACGATCGGTGACAAGTTGCCCGACTTCAAGGTTGCAGTGCAGCAAGGTGTGGACGCCCTGCCCGGTGGCGAGACGATCGACCAGTCGAGCTATCCCGGCAAGTGGAAAGTGATTTTCTGGTGGCCGAAGGATTTCACTTTCATCTGCCCGACCGAGATCATCGCCTATGGCGAGCTGAAGGAAGATTTCGCCGACCGTGACGCCGTGCTGATCGGCGCCTCGACCGACACCGACTTCGTGCACTTCGCCTGGCGCAAGGCCGACGAGCGGCTGGCGGCATGCGACTTCCCCTGGATCGCCGACAACAAGAAGGAACTGGCCGGGGCGCTTGGCATCGTGGACAAGGATGCCGGCGTTGCGCTGCGGGCGACCTTCATCATCGATCCGAACAATGTGATCCAGCATGTGAGCGTGAACGGGCTGAACCAGGGGCGTAATCCCCAGGAAACGCTGCGGAACCTCGATGCGCTGCAGACGGACGAGCTGTGCCCGTGCAACTGGAAGCCGGGTGAGGAAGTGCTGAAGCCTGCTGCCTAAGCAGCAGGCTTAGCCGGCCGGAGCCTGGAGCAGGATTGAGAAGCAATCGTGCGAAGGCCTCCGGATTCGGCGCCAGCACCCGGCCGGCGGGTTTCGGCAGGCCGCCCGGCGGCGACTTTGCCGACCGCCCGGTGGACTGACGAAAAAGCCAGACCGACGACTCCCGCACAACGAAAGAACCAAGATGTCGGTAACCGACCTAGCCCGTACCCTCCCCGACTATGCGAAGGACATCCGCCTCAACGTCTCGTCCCTTCTGGCCGAGACGGTTCTCTCCGATCAGCAGAAATACGGCACGTTGCTGGCCTGCGCCCATGCGACCGGCTACGCGCCGCTGATCGCGGCGGCCGAAGCCGAAGCGGGCGAGAAGCTGAGCGAGGCGGCGCTGACGGCGGCCAAGGCGGCCGCAAGCATCATGGCGATGAACAATGTTTACTATCGCTTCGTGCATCTTGCCTCGAACAAGGAATATTCGACCTTGCCGGCGCGGCTTCGGATGAACGTGATCGGCGCACCCGGGATCGAGAAGGCCGATTTCGAGCTGTTCTCGCTGGCGGTGTCGGCGATCAACGGCTGCGGCATGTGCATCGATGCGCATGACAAGGTGATTCGCGAGCATGGCGTGTCGACCGCGGTGATCCACGGTGCGGTGCGGCTGGCGAGCGTGGTGCAGGCCTTGGCGGCGAGCCTCCGGGCGCTGTAGAGCCGGGGCCGGTTTTCGCGACACTGGCGGGAAGATGAGGCGCGTGGCAGGAAGCTGCCATGCGCCTTTTTCCGTTCCTTGCAGCCGGGCTGCTGATGGCTGCCGCCCCGCCTGTCCCGCCACCCTCCCCCAATGACATCGTGGCGGCTGCTACGGCCGAGGCCTGGCGGGATGTACAGCCGGACAATCTGTTGGTGATGTCTTTCGCGGGTGGGCGCCAGGTCGTGATCGAGCTGGCGCCGGACGCTGCGCCCGCCCATCTCGCCAACATCCGCACACTGGTTCGCGACGGCTGGTTCGATCGGCATGCCGCGATTGTCAGGGTGCAGGACAATTATGTCGTGCAGTGGGGCGACCCCAGCGAGAAAGCCGCGCTGCCCGGGGGCGTGAAAGCGATGGCGCAGGATGGATATGAGCGGCCGGGCAAGC
>JANPJJ010000013.1:0-11840 GCA_031425455.1 Sandaracinobacter sp.
GGCGGAACGACGGTGCCGTCCTTCACATAGGCGTGCTGCCCGACAATCGAATTGTCACCGATATGGCAGCCGCCGTAGTGGGTGGCGTTGATCCCGATCAGCACATTGTCGCCGATGGTGCAGCCGTGGATCGTGGCGTGGTGGGTAATGGAACAATGCGATCCGATCACCACCGGGCGCCCCGGATCGGTATGGATCATCACGAAATCCTGCACGTTCGTGAACGCGCCGATTGCCACATACGCTGCTTCCGAGCGGATCACCGCATTGCACCAGATCGAGCTGCCCTCGCCCGCCGTCACCTTGCCATAGACGGCGGCGGACGGGTGGACGAAGGCGGCGCGCGAGAGATCGACGAGGCTCATGACGCCGACGCTTATTTCGCCTTCCGCATGAAGTCCACGAGGGCGTCGAACCCGTTCTTCCCGATATAGGCGTTGAAGTCGGCCTCCTGCGTCAGCGCGACATTCACGCCGTTGACCGTGATGTTGGAGACCTGCGGCCGCGCGCCCGGCTTCACCTGCCAGATGGCGTCGATCGGCTTGCCGCCCTTGGGGTCGGTAATCCGGGTATAGACATCGACATCGCCCCGGGTCCCGCGCGGAACGGTGCGAACCACGGTTACCTTGGCAGCGGCGAAGTCATACAGCCGGTCGGAATAGGTGTTCACCAGGAAGGTCGGCAGTGCCGCGCGATAGGCATCGATCTGCTTCGGGGTCAGCTTCACCGGGCTGTTCGGCGCCCGATAACGGCGAATGAGGCGCAGGCCCGTTTCGTCGATGGTGAAATTGGTACGCAGCAGGTCGCGGAACTTCGTCCGCGCCGCTTCCTTCGACAGGCTCTTGTCGCGCAGCACCGCAAACGCCTCGGCCGCCAGGCCATTGATGAAGTCGGCCGCTGCCTTTTGCTGCGCCGGGCTTGCCGCGACCGCGGCCGTCTGCGCGAGCGCGGGGGCCGCTGGGACAACCGAAGCAGCCAATGCCACAGCCAGAAGGGGAATTGTGAACTTCAAGGTCGGCTCCATTCTTCCATCACACAGCAAACGGCGCCGGAACCCGGCGCCGTCCACGTCTCATTCGCATTCCACCTATGTCGGGTGCCTGAACGCGGCCTTCAGCTTCTGGCTCTGTTGCCTGATGGCAACAGCAGCCCGACGAGGACCCCGAATGCCATCGCCCCCAGCACGACCGAAGCCGGGTTTTCCTGGGGCTGCCGAGCAGCCCAGCGGCCTGCGTCGCCGGCAGCTTCGCGCGCCCGCTCGGCCGCGTCCCGCGCAGCTTCGGCAGCTTCATGCGCCCGCTCGCGGGCGAGGTCGGCGGCGTCGCGCGCCCGCTCCCGCGCCGTGTCGGACAGTTCGGCCGCTTTCGACCGCACCGAATAATAGGCCTCGCCGGCACGATCCCCCAGGACGCCGGCTTCATTCCGCACCTTGCCCCAGGTCCCGCCGCCGTTCGTCGAGCTAGGGTCGTTTTCGTCGGTCATTGGAAAATCCTCCTGATCATAGGCCGCATATAGGGGAACGGTCCGGCGCCGTGTGGCAGCCCACACCAGCCCCGCCGCGACAAGCGCCGTTGCAGTCCCGCCTGCCACCAAGGTGCGATTGTCCCGGACCCAGTCCAGACTGTCGCTCACCATTTCCTGCCCGAGTTGTACCGCATCGTCCACAGCACGGTCGACCTGCTTCAAGACAGCCTCCTTCGCTTCGCTGAACAGGTTGGCGAAGGTCATCCGCCCGGACAATTCATCGAGATTCGAGGACAGCCGATCCCGCCGGGCCTCCCGCTCGGTCTCCAGCCCCTGCATCCGGGCCCCCGGGTCCGTTTCGTCACGCCGCTTCATGCTGCCTCCCCTGCTCCCCCAAGGTTCGTTCCGAAAAAGCCGCGCCGTCATGCGCCATCGGCCGCCCGCGCGCCGACAAGGCCTGCAAGTCCGACGAGATGCGCCCGATCGCCCGGTCCGGCAGCAGCTTCTGCCCGGCCAGCCGCGAACGCCCCGACCCGATGAGGACAAAGCCGACTGCGACGCACGCCACGCCGACCGCCAACAGCGCCCAAAGGAGCCCGATCGCTTCGGCAAGCGCTACCACGGCGGCAACCGTCAGGAACACCAGCGCCAGCCCCATCAATGCGACCCCGCCGGCGAGCAGTGCACTGTTGAGGCCGAGTGCCTTCAAATTGGCGCTGGTTTCAGCCCGGGCGAGCGCCGCCTCGGCCTGGACCAGGCCGCTGGCATCGGCCACGACCTCGGTCCAGGTTTCGACAAGCGAGCGACGCCCGGGGCCGGGCGGCGGCGCCTCGACGGGGGCTTCAGCCGTCACGACCGCCCTTCAGGAAGCGGGCGAGAGCAAAACCGATCAGCGCGGCGGCGCCCACGGCGATCGCCGGGTTCTGCCGCACGGCATTGCGGGCGTCGTCGACGATTTCCTCGATTTCGCGGTCCCGCAGCGAGCTGGAGAAGCGGTCCATTCCGTCAGCCGCCTTGCGGGCATATTCGGCGGCCTTGGCGTTGCCGCTGTCGGGTTTGCCGTCTTCCAGCTTGCCGGCCATCTGCCGCGCCGCATCGGCAAGCCCATGAACGGCGTCGGCCGCCATGCCCTTGCCCGAGGTTGCGGCGGATTTGGCACCGCTGCCAGCCTTCCCGGCAAGGGCGGAGACCTCGTCCGTCACGTCGGTAATCAGATTGGCCGCTTTCGCCTTTGCCGAACGCATGTTGTCAGACGAATGTTCGCCGAGATCGTCGGCCACATCGGTGATGGTATTGCCCGTAGTTGCGCCTGCCATTGCAGATCCTTTGCGTTGCAGACCGGCGGTGTGCCGGTCAGGTTGCCGTATCGCCGGTTGCCCGACGCCCCTCCGCCCGAAGCTAGGGAGCCTGCGTGCCGCTTCCAACCCCTGCCACTGCCGTTCGCCCCGGAAAGCGGCCGGCCATCACAGAACTTCGAACAGGCCCGCTGCGCCCATGCCGCCGCCGACGCACATCGTCACGACCACATGCTTCACGCCGCGACGACGTCCCTCGATCAGCGCATGGCCGACGAGACGGGCGCCCGACATGCCGAACGGATGCCCGATGGAAATGGCGCCGCCGTTCACGTTCAACCGCTCCATCGGGATCCCCAGCACATCGGCCGAGTGCAAAACCTGAACCGCAAACGCCTCGTTAAGTTCCCACAATCCGATATCGTCGATCTTCAGCCCGTGCTGCTTCAGCAGCTTCGGAACGGCATAGATCGGCCCGATCCCCATCTCGTCGGGCTGCAGCCCGGCAACCGCCATCCCCACATAGCGGCCCAGTGGCGCGAGCCCGCGCCGCGCGGCTTCGCCCGCCTCCATCAGCACGGCAGCCGATGCCCCGTCCGACAGCTGGCTGGCATTCCCCGCCGTCACGTTCATTCCCGGCCCGCGCACCGGAGTCAGCCCCTTCAATCCCTCCAGCGTGGTCTCGGGCCGGTTACCCTCGTCCTTCGTCAGCGTGACGACATGCTCCGTGACTTCCTTGGTTTCCTTGTTCACCATCTTCATCGTCGCCGTCACGGGCACGATTTCATCGTCGAACCTGCCGGCTTGCTGCGCCGCCGCGGTCAGCATTTGCGACCGATAGCCATATTCATCCTGCCGGTCGCGGCTGATGCCATAGCGCTTCGCCACCACTTCGGCGGTGTCGATCATGGGCATGTAGATGTCGGGGTGCATCGCCACGAGCGCTGGGTCGCCTTCGATGCGGAACTTGTCGGTCTGCACGGTCGAGATTGAATCGACCCCCGCCCCCACCGCAATCTGCATCCCGTCGATGAGAATCTGCTTCGCGGCCGTCGCGATCGCCATCAGGCCCGACGAACATTGCCGGTCGATGGTCTGGCCCGACACGGTGACCGGCAGCCCGGCGCGAAGCAGCGCGGTGCGCGCGATGTTGCCCCCGCCCGATCCCTGGGTCAGCACGCAGCCCATGATCACATCGTCGATCTCGGGCCCGTCCAGCTTCGCCCGCTCGACCGCAGCCTTCAGCGCGTGGCTTGCAAGCGTCGGGGTAAGGGTGGCGTTGAACGCCCCGCGATGCGCCTTCCCCAGCGGCGTGCGGGCGGTTGAAACGATAACAGCGTCGCGCATGATCCTGTCTCCCAAGCTTTTACGAAATTCTTACCGATCGAATGCCGATCAGATATAGGCCAGCGTCACCCATTCGGCCGCAAGCGCCGGCTTTTCCTCGCCCTCGATCTCCACCTTCACCTCGACTGTGGACTGGATCACACCCGCAGACCGCTCGGCCACATCGGCCATGGTGAAGTGCCCCCGCACCCGCCGCCCGGATTTTACCGGCGCCAGGAAGCGCACCGAGTTCAGGCCGTAGTTCACGCCCATTTTCGTGCCCTCGATCCCCGGCATCACGCCATAGGCCATCTGCGACAGCAGCGAGAGCGTGAGATAGCCATGCGCGATGGTCGTTCCGAACGGCGTCTGCGCCGCCAGCTCCGGGTTCACATGAATGAACTGATGGTCGCCGGTCACTTCGGCGAAGCGATCGATCCGGCCCTGGTCCACTTCGATCCAGTCCGACGCGCCCAGCGCCTTGCCCTTCAGCTCCAGATACTCGCCCAGCGGCAGTCCACGCCTCATGTCCAGCTCCCGATCCTGCGCCCCGGCGCGGCTCCCCCGCTCTTGCCCCCGCCGCCGGGCGCGTGCAAGCCCGGTCGCGATCAGGCTCCGCGCGGGGCGGGCGGGCGGCGCCCGCCGGCCAGATGGGCCGGCCGCGTCACCTCGTCCCCGCCCGGATGCGGGTCCACGATGCGGCCGTCGGCCCCGGCGAGGAAACTGGTCTGCGAGGGATAGGCAAAGTCGATCCCGAGCTCGCGGAAGCGGCGAAGGGTGGCAAAGGCGACGGCCTGGCGTGCCGTCATCATCGCCACCAGGTCGGGATTCTCCACATGGAACACCAGTTCGAAATCGAGCGAGGAGGTGGCGAAATTGATGAAATGGGCGCGATCGAACCGGCAGCCGGCCACGCCGTTCACGATGTCGCGCAGCTCGTCCGGAACACGTGCCAGAAGGTCGGGATCGATCTGGTAGATCAGCTCCAGCAGCATCACCACGCGCCGCTCCTCATAGGCGGCGAAATTGTTGATCTGCTGGTTCAAGAGGTTGGCGTTGGACATGATGACGATCTCACCCGACAGCGCGCGCAGCCGTGTCGTCTTCAGCCCGATATGCTCGACAGTGCCGATCACGCCCTGGGGCCCGCCGATCTGGATCGTGTCGCCGCGTTTGAACGGCTGGTCGAGCAGGATCGACAGCGCCGCGAACAGATCGGAGAAGATACCCTGCGCGGCAAGGCCGATCGCAATGCCGCCGATGCCCAGGCCCGCGACCAGCGCGGTCACGTTGACGCCGAGATTGTCGAGCAGGATGACCCCCGCAATCGCACAGACCACCACATTGATGATAACGGTGACGACGCCGACTGCCGATGACAGCGCAGCGTCGCCGTCGCGGGCAATCGCCTTGCGCTCCACCAGCGCCACCAGAAACTCGCGCACCCAGAAGGCGCCCTGCACCACGGCCGCGATCGTGAACAGGAACCCTATGAACGCCGACAAGGCCGGCGGCGCCTCGAACAGCCAGTCGACCACCTTGGCCGATGCCGCCACCAGGAACAGGCTCCGGGTGCGCGCGACAACCCTCAGCGCGACCCAGCCCCAGCTGCCGAATTGCGCGACCCGCCCCAGCCGCCGCCGAGCCCAGCCGCGCACCAGCACCAGCGCGAAATACAGCCCGACCCCCAGCGCAATCCCCGCCAGCGCCCCCAGGCTGTCGGTCCGTAACCAGCGGTAGAGGTCGCGCGTGATTTCCTCGGCCTGCTGCGGCAGGGAAAGCAGCTCGGCGCCCGGGTCCTTCAGCAGGTTGGCCGCACCGGCAGGCTTGGCGGCGCCGGGTGTTGCAGCGTTGGGGGTCGGCATCATCCTGCTCCTCTAGCCGCACCCCCCTAGCCCTTGCAAACACTTGGCCTTATGGCGCAGCCCATGCCGCTGCCGCCCGAGTTCCAGTCCGCCGAAGGACCGCCCCCGATCGCATTGGTCACCGGCGGGGCGAAACGCATCGGCTCGGCCCTCGTGCGGGCGCTTGCGGCGGACGGTTTCCAGGTGGCGATTCACTGCAACCGATCGCGCGGCGAAGCCCAGGCGCTGGCAGCGGAGCTTGCAAGCGCCGGCGTGCCGCCGCCGATCGTGGTGGCGGCAGACCTCGCCCTGCCGGACATCGGCGAACGGCTCCTGGATGCCCTGCCCCGGCCCCCCGTCCTGCTCGTCAACAACGCCTCGCTGTTCCTGGAAGACCAGTTGGACCGGTTCGAGCTGGACCAGTGGCACCGCCACGCCGTCGTCAACCTGCTGGCGCCCACGCTGTTGATCCGGGCGCTGGCGGCGCGGCTGCCCGCCGGCGCGCGGGCGCTGGTGGTCAACATGTCGGACGCCAAGCTCGCCAGCCCGAACCCGGATTACTTCAGCTATACCGTTTCCAAAATGGGCCTCGCCGGCGTTACCGAGCTTGCCGCCCGGGCGCTTGCGCCGCGGGTTCGGGTCAACGCCATCGCCCCCGCCGTCACGCTGGTTTCGGGCCCGCAGAGCCGTAGCAACTTCGAACAGGCCCATGTGCTGAACCCGCTCGGCCGCGGCGTGGACGTGCAGGATCTGGTCCGCGCACTGCGCTATCTGGTCGAGACCCCCACCGTCACCGGGCAGACCCTTGTGGTCGATTCCGGCCAACGCTTCCTCGCGCTCCCTCGGGACGTCGCCTATATGGTGCCATCATGACCGTCATTCCGCTTTCCGACATTCCGCTTCCCGCCGAACGGCAGCCCGGCCTGCAGCCTCGCACCCACCGCATCTTCCTGGAAGATCTCGCGGTGGACGCCGATATCGGCTTCCACGATTTCGAGGTCGGCACGCCGCAGCGGCTGCTCGTCAACGTCGACGTCGGGCTCGACCTGGCGCACTGGCCGCAAAGCGATACCCGGGAAGCCTCGTGGAACTATGACTTCATCCGCGAGGGCATCATCGAACTGGTGGCGGCCCGGCGGTTCAATCTGCAGGAGACCTTGGCAGAGGCGATCTTCGCGATGATCGCCGCCAAGCCGGGCGTGATCTCGCTCCGGCTGTCGCTGCGCAAGCCCGATGTCTATCCCGACGCCAAGGCCGTGGGCGTGCTGCTCTCCAGCGATTGACGGCGGCGACGGGGGCGGCGCTCAGCGCCGCGGCGAGCGCACTCAGCGCGGTGCTGAGCGCGCTCAGCGGGGCGGCAGGACAGTCCGCCCGCAGGCACCGATCGACGCCCGGGCCAGCGCATAATCCTCCACCAGCCCGGCGTCTGCCGCCAGGGCCTCGGGCAGCGCTTCCGGCAGGCCGCACGCCAGCCCGCGCCACAGCAGGGTGCGCGGCGCAACGGGCCGGGCCCGGTCCACCAGCTCGCCGGTCGCGACCGTCACGGAAGGCTCGGCATCGGCGGCGCGGCGCACCACCAGCGTCAGCGGCCGGCCCCCCTCGGTGCGGAGGAAATACTGGCTTTCGGACTGGCCCGGAACATCGCCGGTGCTGCGGAACCCGTCGCTGATCCCGGTCACCATCAGCCCGGCATTGGCGGGGCGAACCGCCTCCACCAGGATCGAGCGGACGACCGCTTCGGTCGCCGCGTCCCAGGGCTGCTGCCCATGCGCGGAGCTCAGCCGCAGCGGCTGGACGTCGGCCTTGCTGCCGCCCGACAGCAGGCTGGCGAACAGGATCAGCGGCGCCGCCTTGCCGAACGGGACCCGCCCCTTGGCGGTTGCCGGCCCCTGCCACAGCCAGGCCGCCCCTGCCGGCAGCACCGCAGGCGCCTTCAGCGCCGCGCGAAGCCGCCCTTCCACCAGCGCCCGGACCTGGCCGGGCGGAACGTCGGGCGCATCGCGCTTCCCCAGCCGGTCGACCTTCGCGACATCGGCCACGAGGACCACCGGGCTGGCGAGCGCGAGATCGGCAAGATCGGTCCACGACAATGCAGGCGCGGACACAGCGGGCGCGGGCGCGGACATGATCGCTTGCGAACGGGCAGGGGATGGCAGCAGCAGCGCTGCCATGGCCGGCATTATCGCGAACTGCGTCCAGCATGCCCGGGGGGGCGCTTGGCGGGCGGCTTTTGTCACCCCGGTCGACTACACGAAAAACGGTTGCGACCGAAAGGGGCGAGCGGTATCGTTTCAGGGTCCGGGTCGCGATGGAAGCGCGCTCTGGCCGATCGTGCAGGGTGGGCGCGATGGCGGAGTGGCGGTTGGAACGGCTCGATATTGCGGTTGCGGCCTGGCAAGATGTGCCGGTAAGGGGGCGCGTCCGAATCGGACGTTTCCAAAGGCCGGGCCGGGGGGCCCGGTTGGCCGGGGTTCCGGTTGCCGGGGTTGCGGCTGGGGCGGATTGGAACGGGATGGGCGCGCTCGGGGCGCTGCCGGAAGTCCCGCACTTGCGGGGCCGGAACGGGATCAAGGGGTCGGCTCTGCTGTTGTCACAGCGGGCAGGCCGGGGAGTTTTGGGCATGCGGCCAGGGTCGGCTGCACGTGAGGGAGTGGCAAACAGCCTATGTCGTATCTGCAAGAAGAAGGCATCAGCAGGAACAGGCTCTTCGCAATCATCGCCGTCGGCGTGTTGCATGCGTTCCTCGCCTATGCCCTCATCACCGGCCTCGCGATCAAGGCGGTGAAGAGCGTGATCGCCGATATCGAGACCGTGAACATCGAAGAGCAGGCGCCGCCGCCGGACGAACCGCCGCCGCCGCCGCCCAAGCTGGAGGATATCCCGCCCTACGTCCCGCCCCCGGACGTGGTGGTGGAAACTTCCGCCCCGCCGCCGCCGACCATCTCGACGCAGAGCACGATTGCAACGCCGGAGCCGCCGCGAGTGGTCGCCCCGCCGGTCGTGGTGGCGCCGCCGGCCATCCCCAACACGCAGCCGATCGCCGTCGCGCGCACCTTCACCGTGTCTGCCGACGACTATCCCGACGCCTCGCGCCGGGCTGGTGAGGAAGGCGTGACCGGCGTCCGGGTTACGATCGGCGTCGACGGTCGCGTCTCGGCGTGCAGCGTCACCCGGTCCAGTAACTTTCCGCGCCTCGACGAAAAGGCATGTCAGATCGCGCAGCGACGCTGGCGCTTCAAGCCGGCCACCGCGAACGGCCAGCCGGTCGAAGCGACGATCAGCCGGAATTATCGCTGGCAGCTTCAGGAAGGCCTCTGACCGGGCGCCCCGGCCATTGCTCCGGGGCCCGATGTAGCATCAACACGCTTATCTACCGACGGACTTCATCGACCAACATCAATTCAGACAATATCTGTAGAGGGACACATCATGGCTGCAGTTACAACCGAGAACCCCTATGGCCTGGTGGCCGCTCTCGAACAGGGCGGGATTATCGCCCAGGTCATCTTCGGCATCATGGTTTTGATGTCGGTGATCTCCTGGTACATCATGTTCACCAAGTGGTTTGAACAGCGCAAGATGATGAAGGAAGCCGTCGAGGTCGAAAAGAAGGTCTGGTCCGCATCCAGCCTGAAGGAAGGCGCCGCCAAGCTCGACAAGGGCTCGGCCTTCCGCCAGCTCGCCGATGACGGCCTGCGCGCCTTCGATCACCACGACGGGAAGCTCACCGACCAGATCGACCAGAACGAGTGGGTGACGATGACGTTGAACCGTTCGGCGGGCCTCATCTCCACCAAGCTCAACTCCGGGCTGTCGTTCCTGGCCTCGGTCGGCGCCACGGCACCGTTCATCGGTCTGCTCGGCACCGTGATCGGGATCTACCGCGCCCTCATCAACATCGGGATCGCCGGGCAGGCCTCGATCGACAAGGTCGCCGGCCCGGTCGGGGAAGCGCTGATTATGACCGCCGTCGGTCTTGCGGTCGCCGTGCCGGCCGTGCTCGGCTACAACTTCCTGGCCGGCCGCAACAAGGCGATCATGGAAAAGCTGAACACCTTCGCCGCCGACGTGCACGGTTATCTGCTGTCGGGCGCCCGCATGGCACGCCCTGCGCCGCAGGCCGCCCCGATAGCCGCCAAGCCGGTCGTCAAGTAAGCCTGTCCGCGACACGTAGAGGAAACATCCTATGTCAATGGCTGTGGGCGAGCAGGAAGAAGGCGGACTGATGTCCGAGATCAACACCACGCCCCTCGTGGACGTGATGCTGGTCCTGCTCATCATCTTCCTCATCACCGTGCCGGTCGTGATCCAGACGGTCCCGGTGTCCCTGCCCAAGGTGGTCAATATCCCGACCACCACCAAGCCCGAGAATGTGCCCCTGTCAGTCGACGCCAACGGGGACATTTTCTGGGGCCTGACCCGGATCGAGTCCTCGGACCAGCTGCGTGAGAAGGGCGCCACCTACCTGCTCTCCGAAGTGGAGCGGCAGAAGGCGGCGGGCGCCAAGATCGAGCTGCCCGAAGTTCATATCCGGGGCGACGCCGGCACCGAGTATCAGCATATCGGCCGCGCCATCTTCGCGATGCAGCGTGCCGGCTACCAGAAGATCGGGTTCATTTCGGAGCCGCCCGTCGGCACCATCGTCAAGCGCTAGGAAGCCATACTCATGGGAATGTCAGTCGGATCCGGTGGCGGCGAAGAAAAGCCGATGGGCGAAATGAACACGACGCCGCTTATCGACGTCATGCTCGTGCTGCTCATTATGTTCATCATCACGATCCCCATTCAGACCCACGCGACGAAGCTCGATCTTCCGCCGCCCACCAATCTGCCGAACGACATCAAACCCGACTTCAACCAGATCAACGTCGACTTCTTGAACACCATCTACTGGAACGATCAGGAAGTGACGCTGATCCAGCTGGACGGCTATCTGAAGCAGGTCGGCGCCCTGGAAGCCGAAGCGCAGCCCGAGCTGCGGCTGAAGCCCGACCAGCTGGCCAAGTACGAGATCGTCAACAAGGTGATGGCGCTGGCCCAGCAGGCCGGGATCGCCAAGATGGGGTTCGTGGGCAACGAAGCCTACGCCTGAGGCGCGACGCAGGCCTCCGTCGATCCAAGGCGCCCGACCCCACAGGTCGGGCGCCTTTTTCGTTCCGGAGCAAGGCATAATGGCCGGCGGTTCCATCCGGTTGTAAAGGCAGGCCGGCTGCCACTTGCCGTTTCGTCGGTTGCTCTTGTAAATGAATCTTACAGGCATCACCGGCCATGCGACCGTGCCTGCGGCTGTCCGGTATGGCGCCGCACCTTGGCACGGTTCTTGCTCCTCCAACATCAGGGTCGGTCCTGGGGTCGAAACTGGGAGCAACTCACATGAAGCCAAGCTGGATACTCGCCGCACTGCTGGCGACCTTCTCCGTCCCCGCAAGCGCCGTCGAACTCGTCGTCGGCAGCGGGTGGCAATCCGACACCCTGGAAGTCGCCGGCGAGCCGACCGACAATTCGCCCTGGACCTTCACGCTGACCGGTCCCGGACGTTTCCTCCTGACCGATGCCTTCGTATTGGGCGACACCTATACGATCAGCGGCGATTTCGCGGTGGTGTCGGCCATCGGTACCGGTGGTGCCATTCCGGCGAGCGACCCGACTGCCGACGCGGCCTGGTTCAGCGGTAATTATAGCCTTATCGACTATGCGCTGGGCGCCGGCACCTATAGCATCTCCATCACCGGCGACGGTGCCGGCGGGTTGCCCGCGGGCCTGTTCGTGCAGGTGCTAGATGGGGTCGTTCCCGAACCGGCCAGCTGGGCGATGATGATCGCTGGATTCGGTCTGGTCGGCGTAGTTGCCCGCAGGCGCAGCTCGCGGGTTGTCATCACCGCCTGACCTCGACTTGCCATCACGAGAGGGG
>JANPJJ010000014.1:0-41877 GCA_031425455.1 Sandaracinobacter sp.
GGGTTGATGGAAATAAGCCAGGGGTTCCAAGTCGGCCCCTGCGAGGCACCCCAGAAGATCAGCGCGGTGCCGAGCGCCGCAAAGAAGATGGTCGTGACTCCGAAGAAGCCCACATAGAAGGGGCCGACCCAGAAGTCGAAGAGATCGCCGCCGATCAGCGTGCCTCCCCGCACACGATATTTTCGCTCAAAGCTCAGCAGCGCCATGGCGCACCTCTCTCAAACGCCGCCGGCCTGTGCAGCCTCGGGCGCCTTTCTCTATGGTCTGGTGGGGCAGACAGGGCTCGTTCCAGATCATCGTCTGTCAGAGCCCTGTCCGTCCACGCCGTCATTCACGCAAAACCTTGAAGACTGCCCGATCGGGCAGCCGGTCAAGGCGTTACGGGGGCAGCTGCCGTCGTCGCGGCAGCGGCATTGTTACCACCGTCGAGCCAGTTGAACCGGTTCGTGCTGAGCAGGATGAAGTGAATCAGCAGGGCCAGAACGAACAGGAACACCGCAAGCGCCACCAGGGTGCGCCGCGGATCGAAAATGAGCCACAATCTCCACATGTCAGTCTCTCCTTTGGGAACCAATGTCCCGATCTTCACGGGTCCGCGAACGGGCCCGGCAACTAGTCTGTCACTGGCTCAGAGCCAGGGACGCCAGCTCCACACCAGGAAGTGCGCGATGATCGCAATCACCGTGAACCCGATGAATCCGGAAACGAAGAGCTTATGAAACTCCTGCGCTTCCTGCGGGGTCAGGTAGGTACCCAGCCCCATCTTGTTGTCACTGTTGTCAACCATGTCTTGCTCTCCGCTTTACCCGCAAGAAGGAGGAGCAACCGCGTCCCCCGGCGGCGTCTTCATGAACCGGTCGGCCCCTGAAGCTGTTCGGGCACAGGCCTGTGCCGCAACTGTTGAAAGCAAGGCCGGTCATGCCGCCCTCGCCTGCTGGATGATGGTCTCGAGCCGGTCGGTCGAGACGCTGGCGTCGCCAGCAGCGCGGGCGGCGCGCTCGGCCGCATCGCGCAGCCGCTTGGCGGCCGAAATGCGCACCAGCACCGGCTCGCGCTCCACCAGCTCGTCGAGGCGGGCCTTGGCATCGTCGTCCCAGGCGAGTTCGCGTGCGATCCGAGACGGCGTCGCGTCGGCGACGTCCATCTGGGTGGAGAGCGGCAAGATGTGGAACAGTGCGTCGAACAGCGCGTTCACGACTTCCTGGACCAGATAGGTGGCCCCGGAATAGCCCATGTAGGGCGTCCCGGTGTGGCGGCGAATGGCGGCCCCCGGGAACGAAGCCGGCACATAGATGCCGCGCGATCCGGTCTCGGCCATGTAGAGCCGCTCGTTGTAGGAGCCGAACATCACCAGTGGCGGGTTCGTGGCGATCGCCTCGCGGACGGCCGCATTGTCGGGCTTGATCCCGGCCGAGCGCTGGAAACTGAAATGGCAGGGCAGCCCGAGGTCGCCCTCCAGGAAGTTTCGAATCCCTCGCACATAGGTTTCGGTCGCCACGATCGCGAAGCTCGCGGTGCCGAAGAAATCCTGCGTCACGCTGCGCCACAGATCCCATAGCGGCTTGATCGTGGTATGCTTCTCGCATTCGATGAACGGGGCGGGGTCCAGACCCAGCATCTCGCCGAGCTTTTCCAGGAACAGGGTGGTCGAAGTCAGCCCGATCGGTGCCTGCAGCCAGGGCCGGTCCAGCGCCTGGCAGAGCCCGGCGCCGAACTCGCGGTACATGCAGATGTTCACCTCGGCATCGGCAAGCTTGCGGACATCGGCCAGGTGGCTGCCCAGCGGGAACACCATGTTCACCTCGGCGCCTATGCCCTCCACCAGTCGCCGGATCTCGGCGAGGTCGCTCGCCATGTTGAAGATGCCGTACATCGGGCCGATCAGGTTGACCTTCGGCTTCTGCCCTTCCCTGCGCGGTTTCGGCGGCAAGGCCTTTTTCGGGCCGAACTCGGTCCACAGCCAGGTCATCGCCCGGTCGGCCGCCTGCCACTGGTCCTCGTCGATGGTGCGCGGCAGGAAACGCTGGATGTTGGTGCCCTCGGGCGTGACCCCGCCGCCGATCATCTCCGCAATCGACCCGGTGACGACGACAGCCGGCAGGTCCGGGTCCAGCGTGGCCCAGGCACGCTTCATGGCGCCCTCGGTGCCGTCGCGGCCCAGTTCCTGTTCGGACAGGCCCGTCACCACGATCGGCAGTTCATGCGGCGGCAGGCCGTCGGTGTAGTGCAGCACGGATGTGACCGGCAGATTTTCGCAACCGACCGGGCCGTCGATGATGACCTGCAGACCCTTCACGGCGCAAAACGCATAGACGGCGCCCCAGTAACCGCCGGCCCTGTCATGATCGAGAATTAGGGTCACGCCGCAAGCCTCGCTTTATCAGCGATCATGACAAACGCGACAAAGGCATGATCGAGGATCAGTGTCATCCGCCGATGGCCTCCTGGGCTTTCGCGGCGGCGATGCGGCGGGCGGCGTATTTGGCCTTGAACTCGGGGCGATCGACCGGCTTCGTTTCCCAGATGCCGGCCGTTTCCTGCGTGCCGACGCCCTCAAAAAAGCGGCGCATCCGCTCGAACCGCTCGCCGTTCGCCATGGCGGCGTTCACCACCATGGCCAGGCTGCCGGCGCCGGCGGGGCCCATCAGCGGCCGGGCCGAGATCAGGTTGGTGAAGTAAAGCGCGGGGATCGCGCGCTCCTTGGCATATTGCACCACGGGCGTGGTGCCGATCGCCAGGTCCGGGCCGAACTCGTCGACGGCTGCCTTGTCCTGCTCCAGGCTGGCGCGGTACTGGATGCGGGCGCCATGCGCTTCCAGCCAGGCGCGGTCCGGATCGGACCAGCGGGTGCGCGGACAGGCGGTGCCGACATAGGGAACCTCGGCGCCGCTTTCGATCAGCAGCCGGGCGACCAGCAGCTCCGACCCTTCGTAGCCGGAGACCGTGATCCGGCCCTTGACGGGCTTTGCCGCAAGCGCGGCCGCAATCGCCGGGAGGAAGCGGTTCTTGGCGGCGTCCACCTGGGCCTGCGCGATGCCGAAGGCGCGACCGATCGACTCCAGCCACGCCGCCGTACCGTCGCGGCCGACGGGGGCCGAGCCGACGACGGCGCGTCCTGCGGCTTCGAATTCGCGGACGCTGGCGGTGTAGAAAGGATGGATGGCGGCCACGACCGGCGAGGCCAGCGCCGAATAAAGCTCGCGCCATTCGCGGGTCGGGACGACCGGCCCGGCGGCGAGACCCAGCGGCTCCAGCAGCAGGCCGATTCCCGGGGGGTCGGCGGGGAACATTTCGCCCAGCAGGGTAACAGTCGGCCGATCGGTGCGCTCCTTGGGCGCCGCCACGGGGCCGGCCTCCGCTTCGCGCCGGGCATAGGCCAGCATCGCGCCGGCCAGCACATCCTTGGCTTCGGCATGGGTCGGCACGCCGAACCCCGGCACGTCGATCCCGATCACCCGCACCCCGTTGATCTCGTCGGGCAGCAGCTGCAGCGGCACGCCCGACGCGGTCGGAACGCAGAGGTTGGTGACGACGATGGTGTCGTAGAGCTTGGGGTCGGCAAGGTCGTGGACCGCGTCGCGGATGTCCTCGAACAGCTTGCCGGTCACCAGCGATTCGGAGTTGAACGGCACATAGCCGACCGTCCGTCGGGCACCATAGAAGTGCGAGGTGAAGGTAAGGCCATAGACGCAGCAGGCCGAGCCGGAGAGGACCGTTGCAGTGCGCCGCATCCTGAGGCCGACGCGAAGCGAGCCGAAGGCCGGGCACATGCTCTGCGGCTGATCGTGCGGGCCTTTGGGATAATCGGCGGCATAGCGATCCAAGATTTCGCGCTTGCCCGCACTCTCTGCCGCCTGCCGCAGCGTATCCTTGCTGCCGCACCCGCCTCCGGCCGGGGCTGCCAGATCGAGCCGGTCCGGCTCGCGCGGGGGACCGCCCAGCGTCATACCGTGTCGTACACCACTTCGAGCGAGGGCTTGGGCGCCCAGCTGCCGCCGCGCATGTCGGCCTGGGTCGCCGGCTTCAGGGTGAAATTGCCACCCGTGTCCTCGGGCTTGAACAGGCCGAGCAGGCCATCCTGGTCGAGCGGCGTGGGCCTGACCGGTGGCGCGACCGCCACATTCTCGGCGAGTTCGGCGAACAAGGAACCCCATTGGCTCTCGGACGTGCCGATGATCTGGTAGTTGGCCGATTTCTTCCGGATATCCTCGTGCGCCGGAATCGAGATCAGTGTCGGAATGCCGACGGCCTTGGCAAAAGCCTGCGCCTCGCCCGAGCCGTCGTCCTTGTTGATGAGGATGCCGGCGACGCCGACATTGCCGCCCATCTTGCGGAAATACTCGACTGCCTTGCAGACATTGTTGGCGACATAGAGCGACTGCAGGTCGTTCGACGCGACCACGATCACTTTCTGGCACATATCCCGTGCGATCGGCAGGCCGAAGCCGCCGCAGACCACATCGCCCAGGAAGTCGAGCAGGACGTAATCGAAGCCCCAGTCGTGGAACCCGAGCTTCTCCAGAGTTTCGAAGCCGTGGATGATGCCCCGCCCGCCACAGCCGCGCCCCACTTCGGGCCCACCCAGCTCCATCGCGAACACACCGTCGCGCTGGAAGCAGACATCCTCGATGCCGATCTCCTCGCCCGCCAGTTTCTTCTTCGAGCTGGTCTCGATGATGGTGGGCGTTGCCTTGCCGCCGAACAACAGGCTCGTGGTGTCCGACTTCGGATCGCAGCCGATCAGCAGCACCCGCTTGCCCTGCTGCGCCATCATGTAGCTGAGGTTGGCCAAGGCGAAACTCTTGCCCGAGCCGCCCTTGCCGTAGATCGCGATGATCTGGGTTTCGCTCTTGACGGGGCCGGTGTGGACCGGATCCGGCTCGTGTGAGGCTTCCTCGCGCAGGGCTGCCAGGGATTCGTCGAAGGACGACATCTAGAGATTCCTCCAGTCGAGAAGCATTTTCAGGCAGTCGGCGTCGGTGAAGGCCTGCGGATAGGCCTGCTCGGCGTCGCTCGCGCGGCGGACATGGGTGATTAGGCCGGTCAGGCTGAGAGCGCCGCTCGCCACCCCGGCGGACACGGCGACAAGGTCGGCCGGCAGAAATTCCGCGGCGACCCGGATGCGGGCCTCGCGCCGGAAGGCGGCCGCGAATGCGAAGTCGAGCCGGTCCTGGTAGAAGCCGGCCAGCACCAGCTCGCCGCCCTTGGCCAGCCGGGCGATCAGGCCGTCCATCAGCGATCCGTCGCCGCTGACGTCGAGCACGGTGCGATAGTCGTGGCGGTCGTCGGCTTCGGGATGGACCACCGGATAGCCTTCCGCGCCCGACGCCCGCGCCGGATTGATTTCCCACACGGTCGGGGCGCCGCCGGCAGCGACCGTCAGGCGAGCCACCAGCCGGCCGAGCACGCCATGCCCCACGATCAGCTCGGGAAGGTTGCCGCCGGCAATCGCATGCTGCGCCGTGGCGGCAAGCGCCAGTAATGTAGCCTCTTCGGCCAGCTCGCCCACCGGGACCACTCGCGCTGCCGCCACGATCAGGCGATGCGCCGCGCCGCCGAACAGGCCGCGCGCTTCCCGATAGCAGCTGGCGCCGGGCACAAAAACCCGCTGGCCGACGAGGTGCCGGGCCGACATGCCGGCGTCGGTGACACGGCCCACTGTCTCGTAACCGGGCACCAGCGGATAACCCATTCCGGGAAAGCTTGGCATCGTTCCGGTCCACAGCAGTTTCTCGGTGCCGGTGGAGATCGCGCTCCATTCGGTTTGGACGAGAACATCGGCATCGCCCATCTCGGTCACACCCAGCTGGCGCAACGCCAGCTTCCGGGGGGCCTCGATCACGATCGCCACAGTCTGCAAACCTCGTCTCCTCCGGCAGCCCTGCTTCGGTCGGATGTTCCTCCGAGTCCGATGGTCGGCCACACCCGTCACTCTATGTTTACGATTCGCTTTGTCAACTTTAATTGACAGTTCATGCGTCAACCTGGCCTGACACGAGCTGCGCGGCATAGGGATTGCTCGTTCGGATCTGCCTCACGCGGACGAATCCGGCACTGCGCAGCATCGACATGAGGTCGGCCGGCGTCCGCGGGCGACCTGACCCCATCGCCAGCAGGTAGAGCCCGAAATAGCCGTCCCCCATGGCTTCGGCTCCGGGTGTGCCCGCCATCGGTTCCGCCACCAGCAAGGTGCCGCCCGGTGCCAGGCTGGCCCGCACCCGAGCCAGCAGGGCCCGGACCACATCGTCGTCGTGATCGTGGCAGATCCGAACCAGCGTCATCAGGTCTGCGCCCTGTGGCAGGGGATCGTGCGGAAACCGGCCACCATATGTGCGCACCCGTTCGCCCAATCGCCCGGTCGCCCGTGCCGCCACATCCGGCAAGTCGAACAGCGCAAGTTCGAGGGCAGGATGGCGCGCGCCGACAGCTTCCAGGAAGGCCCCCTCACCGCCGCCGATGTCGAGCAGACGACGGAACCGGCGGAAGTCCACCGCGTCTAGAACGGCGTCTGCCACCATCGGCTGGGAGGCCGCCATCAGCCGGGAATAGGGCGCAACATCTCCCGCAGCCCTGCCTTCGGCATAGGGCCAATAGCCGGACAGCCTGCCACCGCCGCGCCGTTGCAACAGCGCGACCGGATCTGCGAGGTCGGTATAGAGAAGATCATGATGATCGACCATCGCCATCACCCCGGGATTGGCGACCAGCGCGGCGCCATGCTCCCCCAGCGCATAGCGGCCACCCGCCAGCGGCTCGGCCAGCTTCAGCGCAGCCAGGCCTTTCATCAGCCGCTCGGCCGCCTCGGGGCCCAGCCCGCTGTGCGCCGCGATCTCGCCCAGGTCGCGCGGGGCGGCTTGCAGCAGCGGAAACAGGCCGAGGCGAACTCCCGCGAACAGCAGCTGCGAATAAGTGAAGCCCGCTACCAGATCGAACATCGCACGGGCCCGGCGGCGGGCGATGCTGCGAAAGATCGGCAGCTTCCAGGCCATTGCCTGGAATCCAGGGTCCATCAGCCAGCGATTGCGTATTCGAACCCAGGTTTCATGCCAGCTTTCCCGCATTGCGCTTTCGTCCGCCCTCATTCGAGCTGTCGTCCAGATATCTGGACGCTGATGTGTGTCAATCAGTCTGGACATATGCGCGCGTCGCGTCAATTATGTCGGTCGGGGGCCGAGGGGGCCCAGAGGTGCGCGCAGCCGTCATGTCCGCAGCAGATGTCGTGATCATAGGCGCCGGGATGGGCGGCCTCGCTGCCGGCGCCCTGCTTGCCTCGCGCGGGCTCGGCGTGACGATTGTCGAGAAGGAAGCCGCGGTGGGCGGCAAGATCAGGCGGGTCGAGGTCGACGGTCGTGCGGTGGACGCCGGCCCCACGGTCTTCACGATGCGCCGCCTGTTCGAGGAGCTGTTCGACGATTGCGGGGCCGACTTCGCCGCGATGGTGCCGCTGTCGCAGATGCGGACGCTGGCGCGCCACGCCTGGCCCGATGGCAGCCGGCTGGACCTGTTCGCCGACCCTGCCGCGACGTTCGAGTCGATCGCTGCCTTCGCCGGCTCCGCCGAGGCCGATGCCCACGCCGCCTTCGCCGCTGAAGCCGGCCGCATCTGGCACACGCTGGAGGACAGTTTCCTGCGCCGGCAGCGCACCAACCCGATCGGGCTGACCTTGCGCCTCGGCCTGTCGAGACTTCCCGAGTTGCAGGCGGTGCGGCCCTATGAAAGCCTCTGGTCCGCGCTCCGCCGACACTTCCGCGACCCCCGGCTGGTACAGCTGTTCGGGCGCTACGCCACCTACTGCGGCTGCTCGCCGTTCAAGGCGCCCGCGACCCTGATGTTGATCGCGCATCTGGAGGCATCCGGGGTCTGGCGCGTGGATGGCGGCCTGCATCGGGTAGCGCAGGCACTGGCGGAGGTCGCGACCGGCCATGGCGCGACGATCCGGCTGGGGTCTGCGGCGACGGAAATCCTGGTCGAGCGGGGCCGCGCCGCCGGCGTGGTCCTGGCCGGAGGCGATGAGATCCGGGCCGGGCATGTGATCGCCAACTGCGATCCCTCCTCGATCGCCGAAGGAGTGTTCGGCGCTGCTGCACGGCGCGCGGTCGGTGCCACGCCGGTTCGCCAGCGCTCGCTCTCGGCGATGACCTGGATGGCGGTCGCCGATGCGGGCGGCGTTCCGCTCGATCATCACAATATCTTCTTTTCCAGCGACTACCGCGCCGAGTTCGACAGCATCGCCCGGGGTCGGCTGCCGGCGTCGCCCACAGTCTATGTCTGCGCGCAGGATCGCCGCGGCCAGCCTCGGCTTGCCGGGCCCGAGCGCCTCCAGATCATCGTCAACGCCCCCGCCACGGCCGACCACAGCCCGCTATCCGCCCAGGAGATGGACCAATGCGAAGCAGCCATGCTGACCTCCCTGCGCTCTGGCGGGCTCTCGCTCCGATGGAACAGCGGCGGGCTCGTGCGGGTGTCACCCACGGACTACGCGAACCTGTTTCCCTCGACGGGTGGAGCCCTTTATGGACGGGCCTCGCACGGGGCACTGGGCTCGTTCCTGCGGCCCGGCAGCCGGAGCCGGATCCCGGGCCTCTATCTCGCGGGCGGGGCGACGCACCCTGGCGCGGGCGTGCCGATGGCCGCCCTGTCGGGCCGTCTCGCGAGCGAGGCCCTGCTGCACGACCGGCAGAAACGGGGCCGCGTTTCGACGTCCATGTCCCGGCCGGCGGTTACGCCTGGTGGTATGTCGATGCCGTCTCCGACGACGGGCGCTTCGGAATCACCCTCATCGCCTTCATCGGCTCGGTCTTCTCGCCCTATTATGTGACGTCGGGAAAGGGCCGGCCGGAGGATCATGTCGCACTGAACGTGGCGCTGTACGGCCCCGGCGCTCGGCGCTGGACCATGACCGAGCGCGGGTGCGGCGCGCTCGACCGGGGGCGGGGGCATCTCGCCATCGGTCCGTCCAGCCTCGTGTGGGACGGCAACTGCCTGTCGTTCGATATCGAGGAAGTCGGCGCCGTGTTCGGGGAAAAGGTTCGCGGCAAGGTGCGGGTTCACCCCGAAGCGCTGGTGGCATCGAGCTTTCCGCTCGATGCCGAAGGACGGCATCGCTGGGAACCGGTGGCGACCCGGGCGCGGATCGAAGTCGCGTTCGATCGGCCGGGGATCGGCTGGACGGGCGACGCCTATGTCGACAGCAATTTCGGCAGCGAGCCGATGGAGCAGCGTTTCCGGCACTGGCAATGGTCGCGCGCGCATGTCGATCGAGGCTCGCAGGTATTCTACGAGGGCGAGCGGCTGGACGGAAGCCGGTTCGCGCTGGCGTTGACGATCGATCGCGACGGTGTCCCGCACCTCGCCGACGCGCCCAAGCTCGTGCCGCTTCGCCCGACCGCATGGATGATGCCCCGCGCCGCTCGCAGCGAGGGGACGGCCAAAGTGCTGAAGACCTGGGAGGATGCGCCCTTCTACGCCCGCTCGGCACTGGCAACGACGCTGCACGGCAGGGAGGTGCTGGCGGTGCACGAGAGTCTTTCATTGACGCGCTTCATCAGCCCGGTGGTGCAGTGGATGCTGCCCTATCGCATGCCACGCCGGGTTTAGAGCATGTCATGATCTGGTGGAATCACTAGCATCGCAATCCCATGCGGAAAACAAGGAGATAGAGCGGCCGTTCTGAGGCAATCAGAATAGGCCTCGCTAGTCCCGCCGGTCTTCCTCGCCGCGTTTGCGGCGCGCGATATCGCGGTTCACGCTGATAAGCTGCCAGACGCCAAGGCCGATTGCGATCGCCCCGAACAGCAGCAGCTCGATGAGGCCATAATGTGCAGGGTCTATCATGCGCGCTCCTTTTCCGGGGCCGCCGGAAGTACGCCTGCCTGCTGCGCTGCGGCGCGGATGTGGCCGGCAATCAGCTCGGGCGCCTCTTCGTGCGCCAGATGGCCGAGCCCGGCCAGGATCAGGGCGGTGCCGTTCGCAACCCGGGCAGCGATATCGCGCGACCCCTTGGGCGGGACGGCGGCGTCGCCGTCGCCGTGGAGCAGCAGCAGCTGCGGCTTGAGCGCCGGCATGTCGCGCGCCAGAGGCGACAGATCCCAGGCGGCCATCATCGCCAGCGTGTTGGCGACATGGGTGGGGGAGCGGAACAGACGGCCGTAATAATGCGCTCCGGCCGAGTCGATCTCAGACCCTGTCGAGCGCGCCAGGAAGCGCTTCAGCTCTCCGGAGAAGCCGGCGGTGAAGGTGAAAAGCCGCGGGACGAAGGGGTTCAGGAACAGCATCTTCGCGAGCGCCGGAAACAGCGTGGCAGCAGGGCCCGGGAACGGCAGCAGCGCGCCGCCGATGCCGACGACGAGATCGGGACAGAGCCGGCCGTCGAGCACCATCCGGACTGCGACAGCAGCCCCGGCGGAGTGCCCGACGACGGCCGCAGGGCGCACCTCCAGCACGTCCATCAGCGCACCCAGTGCCGCGGACATCGCATCCAGCGACATGTCACGCGGCGTCGAGGTGAAGGCGTGGCCCGGCAGATCGGGCGCGACCAGCGTGAAGTGCGGCGTCAGCAGGGGCCAGAGCCCGCGCCAGCTGTGGGTCGCAGCGCCGGTGCCGTGCAGCAGCAGCAGCACCGGCCCGGAGCCCTCCTGCTGGACATGCCAGTCGAGCCCGCCTGCCGTCACGAAGCTGCTGACATGGCGCTGCGGCCAGTCGCGACCGTCCCGCGCCCACTCCAGCCGGCTCATGCCGCGCGCACCGTGGCGGCGAGCGTCTCGGCACTGGCGCGCGGCAGCGCCACCAGCCGGGCACCCATCGCCGCGGAAAGCCGGGCCCCTTCGGCGCGAGGGCGCGGCGAGGTATCGATGAACAAGGCCCTCAGCCCCAGCGAGCGCAGCTGTCGAGCGGCGGCCTCGGCATCGTCCATCGGCACTCGGTCGGGGCTGCGCGCCACATTGGCGCGGCCGTCAGTCAGGAACAGCGTGGTGACGCTGCGGCCTTTCGCCTCCACCGCGCTCGCCAGCAGGCTGGCGGCCTCGATCGCGGCGGCCATCGGCGTGCCGCCGCCGCCGGGCAAGTCGCCCAGGGCGCGCTTCGCCCGGGCCAGCGAGCGGGTCGGCGGCAGCAGCAGTTCGGCCGTGTCGCCCCGGAACGCGATCAGGGCCACTTCATCGCGCCGGACATAGCTTTCCGCCAACAGGAGCTCGACGGCACCCTTGGCCTCGTTCAGGCGAGCCAGCGCCGCCGAACCCGACGCATCGACCACGAAGATCGTGGTGGACTGCGCCCGCTTTACCAGCCGGCGGATCCTGAAATCGGTTGTCCGCACCTGCACACCGCTGCGCCCCGGCTGCTCGCGGCGCCGGATTGCCTGCCACGGGGCTGCGGCCTTCAAGGTTTCGACAAGGTCGAGCCGGGCGCCGTTGCGCAGCGGCCCCTGGCGAACGCCCGCTCGACGGCCGCTGCCGGGGCTGTTGCGGAGCTTGCCGGCGCCCTGCCCGCTCGAAGCCTTGGCGCTGCCGCGCTCCGCCCGCCGTGCCTGGCTTTCCAGCAGGCCGGGCGGCAGCATGGCCCGCGCGGCTGCGATCGCCAGTTCGGTCAGCTCGTCGATCTGGGGCTCGCCTGCCATGGTTTCCTGCTCTCCCGCCGGCGGGGGGGGCGCCTGCTGTTCCGGCCCCGGCGGAGGTGCCTCTGCCGGTGGCAGGCGCGTGGCGCGGGGCGCCAGCACCAGCCGGACTGCGGCGGTGATATCCGCTTCCACCGGATGCGCTCGCCCGGCCAGCAACGCGCTCCCTTGAGCGACTTTCAGCGCCTGAAGCACGGCGCGCACGCCGCCCGCGCCCAGCGACTCGGCGACGGCGCACAGGATCTCGACCGGCTGCGAAACATTCGTGTCGGGCCCCGTTGTGGCGCTCTCTCCGGGCTCCTCTCGCGGGTTGTCCAGGTCCAGATGAATGGCAACCCGCTCGGCCAGGGCAGCCGGCGCGGCCTCATCGTCGACGCCTTCGTCCAGCAGCACCAGAGCGAAGCGCGACGGGTGCATCGTGCCGTCGGCGCCTGGAATCTCCTGCCGGTCCAGCGCAAGCGCAATTCGGGCGGCGGTTTCCGGCGGCAGCCGCTCGGCCATCGGAACAATGACGACCCCGCCGTCCGCCTCTGCCAGCAATCCGCGCGACAACAGCGGCCGGCCGGCGGCGAGCGTTGCCGACAGGTCGAGCCCGCCCAGCAGCCGATCGTCGGAGATGCCCACCGGCATGCGGCGAAGCGGGGTTCCCGGCGGAAACGCCGCACCCAGCGCCTTTAGCCAGGCATCGCGCAACGGGCCGGGCCTGGCACGGACCAGAATACCGCCCAGGCCCGCAGGATCCGCTGCCAGCAGCAGCGGCGCCAGCGCGGCATCGATCATGCGGGGAACAGCTCCGCGATGGCGCGGGCAATGCGCGGAGTAGAGCCGGTCTCGTCGAGCACGTTTCGCCTCAGCCGATGGCGCAGCGCCATCGGCGCCACCGCGGCCAGATCGCCGGGTGTCACGATGCGCTTGCCGTTCAGCGCGGCCAGCGCGCGGGCGGTGCGCATCAGCGTGAGCTCGCCCCGAAGCCCGTCCGAGCCGAGCGCCTGGCACAGCCGCGACGCAAGCTCCAGCACTTCGTCCGGCACCATCACGTCCGGCGCCTTGCGCCGGGCCTTCGCCACCCGCCGCACCACCGCGCGGTCGGCCTCGGCATAGTCTGTCACGAAGCCGTGCGGATCGCGATCAAACCGGTCGCGCCGCTTCACCACTTCGACCCGATCAGCCAGTTTTTCGGGCGTCTTCACGTCCACGGAAAGCCCGAACCGGTCCAGCAGCTGCGGCCGAAGCTCGCCCTCCTCCGGGTTACCCGAGCCGATCAGGATGAAGCGCGACGGGTGGCGCAGCGACAGCCCTTCGCGCTCGACCAGATTCTCGCCCGACGCGGCAACATCCAGCAGCAGGTCCACCAGATGATCTTCCAGCAGATTGACTTCATCGATGTAGAGAAAGCCGCGGTGAGCCCGCGCCAGCAGGCCGGGCTCGAAGCGGCGTTCGCCCGTGGCCAGAGCCCGCTCCAGGTCTAGCGCGCCGACCACCCGATCCTCGGTGGCGCCAAGCGGAAGATCGACGAACGGCACCGGCTTTTCGATCGCCCTGCCCTTCGCGGCCGGGCAATCGAACGGGCAGGGGCCGTCGGACCCCGCATCGCAGGTGAAGCGGCAGCCTGCCCGCACCTCGATCGGCGGCAGCAGGGTGGCCAGCGCGCGCACCGCGGTGGACTTGCCGGTTCCCCGGTCGCCGAACACCATCACCCCGCCGATGCGGCTGTCCACAGCCGCGATCAGCAGGGCCAGCTTCATTTCGTCCTGGCCGACGATGGCCGAAAAAGGAAAAGTGACCCGCATGGCTTCAGCGTGTAGCAGGCGCGAACAGGGGCGCAATCCCGCGCCCGGGTGAGGTGCGCAACATGCTGGTTCCCCTTCTGGTTTCGGGCGGCGTGGCGCTGTTGCTGGCGCTCGGCGGCGGGCTGCTGACCGAGATCGGGCCCTGGTATCGCGACCTCAGAAAGCCCCGCCTGCAGCCGCCGGACTGGCTGTTTGGCCCGGCCTGGACTCTGATCCTGGGCTGCTGGGCCTATGCCGCGGCGCTGGCCTGGGTGGCAGCGCCCGACAGCGAAACAAAATGGCTGATCGCAGGCGCGTTCGGCCTGAACGCGATCCTCCACTTCGCCTGGAGCCCGCTGTTCTTCACGGCAAAGCGGCCGGACTGGGCGCTCATCGAGATTGTGCCGTTCTGGCTGTCGATCCTCACCCTCATCCTGCTGGTCGCGCCGCTGTCGGAAAGGGCGGCGTGGCTGCTGGTGCCCTATATCGTCTGGGTCAGCTTCGCAGCCGGGTTGAACTGGCGGATCGTAAAACTGAACGGGCCGTTTCCAGCTCGTTGAACTTTCTTGTTCGACCCAGCGGCCGGCGCGCGGTCGCGCTTGCGGCCTTCGGCCAATGCATCGCTCTTAATGGCCCAAGGGCGCCGTTCAGGCGGCCATTTCCCGCCGCGCCAGCGCGCATTCCGACCAGATGTCGGATAGCGCCCGCACCAGCCGGTCGACATCGCCGTCGCTGTGCACCGGCGAGGGCGTGATGCGCAGCCGCTCGGTTCCCTTGGGCACGGTCGGATAGTTGATGGGCTGCACATAGATGCCATGCTCGGCCAGCAGCCGGTCGGAGATCAGCTTGGCGTGGTGCGCATTGCCAACCATCACCGGGATGATGTGGCTGTCATTGTCCATCATCGGAATGCCGAGCGCTTCCAGCCGGCGCCGCACTTTGGCGACCCGCTCCTGGTGGGAGGCGCGCTCGGCGCTGCTCGATTTCAGATGCTGCACGCTGGCAAGCGCGCCCGCCGCAATGGCCGGCGGTAGCGCAGTCGTGAAGATGAAACCCGATGCGAAGCTGCGCACGAAGTCGACCACCGAGGCCGAGGCCGCGATATAGCCGCCGACGACGCCGAAAGCCTTGCCCAGCGTCCCCTCGATCACGGTCAGCCGGTCCATCAGCCCCTCGCGCTCGGCGATGCCGCCCCCGCGCGGGCCATAGAGGCCGACGGCGTGGACTTCGTCCAGGTAGGACATCGCGCCATGCGCTTCGCAGACGTCGAGGATTTCGGCGATCGGGGCGATGTCGCCGTCCATCGAATAGACGCTCTCGAAGGCCACCAGCTTCGGCCGCGACGGGTCGAGCGAGGCGAGGATGCGGTTCAGATCTTCCGGGCTGTTGTGCTTCCAGACATGCCGCTCGGCCTTGGAATGGCGGATGCCCTCGATCATCGATGCATGGTTGCCGGCGTCCGACAGGACCACGCAGTTCGGCAGCCGTGCGCCGAGCGTGCCGAGCGCGGCCCAGTTGGAGACATAGCCCGATGTGAACAGCAGGGCGGACTGCTTGTTGTGCAGGTCTGCAAGTTCGCGTTCCAGCATGACATGGGCATGGTTGGTGCCCGAGATGTTGCGCGTGCCGCCGGCGCCGGCGCCCTGTGCATCGAGCGCTTCGTGCATGGCCGCGATCACGGCGGGGTGCTGCCCCATGCCGAGATAGTCGTTCGAGCACCAGACCGCCACATTCTCGATCCCGTCGTCACCGTGCCGGGCGGCGTTCGGATAGAGGCCGCGCTTGCGTTCCAGTTCCGCGAACACGCGATAATTCCCTGCCGCGCGCAGTTCGTCGAGCTGCGCTTCGCAGAGTGCATCATAGTCCATTCGGGCTCCCCTTCATCGATAGTCCGGTGCCGGGCTTCGCCGGCAGCATCCAGGTCCACAAGGCGCTGTCCCGGAGCGGGAGCAGCAGAAACATATGTTCGATCACGCCCAGCAGGCTGAGCGCGAACAGGAGTTGCAGCGCGACCTGCTCGCCGCTCCCGGCTGCGGCCACCATCGCGCCCCAGGCCAGCAACGCCGTCAACGAGAGGCTGGTGAGAGCGGAAAAGGGCAGCAGCGGATTGCCGCGGCGGGTGCGGAAATAGCTGCGGAGATAGCCCAGATGCTCGGGCAGCATCTCGTGCGAGAAGTTCGGCACGCCCAGGAAGATGTTGAACTTGGTCGACAGCCGCATCGCGAACAGCAGCAGGAAAGTCCATGGCGCAATCTGGTTCGGCTGCCCCCATGTCACGAGGAACAGCAGCAGTGCGGTCGCCGCAAGTGCGATCTCATGGTGGATCAGCGTTGCCGTCGCCAACCGAAACCGCCGCCAGCCCGACACGCCCTCGGGGCAGGCCGACCGGCGCGGGCCGGTCACGAAACCCATCAGGAAGCTCATCTCGTGCCAGCCCCAGAGCAGGATCGTGGCAATGAACCCGGCATAGGCGCCAAGCGCGGACCCGCTCTCCGCGCTGATCAGAATGGCCGCGAATGCGACGCCGGACACCACGGTCGCCCCCAGCAGACTTGCAGGCCAGGTCGCCATCGGCCGACGGTCCAGCCACAGGATCGCGCCCGTTGCGAAGAACCAGGCCAGCAGCGCCACGGTGAAGGGGAGGAGAAACCCGGCCATAGCGGCTACCAGACCGGCTGCAGCCGCGAGGTTTCGGGAATCCGGTTGGCATTGGCCGGAAGCATGTACATCGCCAGGAACGTAGTGCCGGCACGCAGCTGCCAGCCGATCCGCTTGCAGAGGCCGGTGACGCCCCCTTCGGCGCGGGAGGCCGCGATCCCTTCATTGCACATCCGCATCGATTCCATGCCGCGGCGGAATTTCGGATTGTCGATATCCAGCGTCAGCGGGAACACCTGCTTCGAAATCTCGGAGCAGATGCCGAACACATTATAGTCATAGTCGGTCGGGTCGACGCCCAGGCCCTTATGGAACTCCGGCCGCTGGTGATCGCGCACATACATGGTGGCATAGACCGACAGCAGGAAGAAGCGGATCCAGAGCTTGTTGTGCCCCTTCATAAGCGCCGGGTCCGACCGGATCAGCAACGAAAAGGCTTCGCCATGGCGGAACTCGTCGTTGCACCAGTCCTCAAACCATTTGAAGATCGGATGAAAGCGCATTTCGGGATGCTTTTCCAGATGCCGATAGATCGCGATATAGCGTGCATAGCCGATCTTTTCGGACAGATAGACTGCATAGAAAATGTATTTCGGTTTGAAATAGGTGTATTTTTTGGTTTTGGTCAGAAATCCCAGGTCTACCCCGATCCCGGCATCCTTCAGCGTGTGATTGATGAAGCCCGCGTGCCGGCTTTCATCTCGCGACAACAGCTTGAACAGCTGCTTTACGTCGGGGTTCTTCACTCGCTTGGCGATCTCGGCATAGAGGATGCAGCCGGAAAACTCCGAGGTCAGCGAGCTGACCAGAAAATCGATGAACTCGGCTTTCAGCGGCGCCGGCAGGCTGTGCAGCACGCCTTCGAACTCGGCGGTCTTGTGGAAATGGTTTCGGTTCGGGTCGCTCGCCATTTCCGCGATCAGGGCATCCCATTCGCCGCGCACGGCGTCCACGTCGATCCGGTCCATCGCCGCATAGTCGGTCGTGTAGAAGCGCGGCGACAGCATCGTGTCGCCCTGCGCCATCTCCAGCGTCTCGGCAGCGGACTGCGGGACATGCACATCGGTCGTTCCGGCCGGCTTGATCGGCGCAAAGGCGTTCATGCCATTCTCCCGCTTTGCATAGGGGCTGCCCGCTCCTCGCTCGTCATCGCCTGAGAGGTGAAGCTCACTTCATAGAGCTCGTGGATCTCGAACTGGCCGCGCAGCCGGGTCCAGGCCCGGCCCAACGCGGTCGCCCTCTCGATCCTGGCCCGACGACGGACCTCCATATCTTCCCCCGGCACCACGACGATCGGGTCCCCATAGACGCAGACCCGGTCGCCCGGCTCAATCTCCGGCTCGCCGTCCAGGTGGACATGCGCCCCGAACCGTTCGGGGGTATGGTTGATTTCGACCCGGCAGCCGATGTCCAGCTGCTGGCGCCAGAAGGGCAGGAAGGGCCTCACTTCGTGCCTCCCGGCAGCATCACGGCAAAGGCCGCGCGATTGGTCGGACCGAAACTGCCCAGCTCGATCTGCCTGCCGGTCGCGAGGTCGGTCAGCGTCAGCCCGCCGTCGGCCCAGAGCGCGAGCCGGAACGGGGCATCGGCCGCGGCATCGCGAAGGCGCCGCTCCCGCGCCAGGCCGCGCAGCGCCCCGCGGACGAAACCCTGCTCCGAAGACGGATCGATCGTGGTGACCAGCGCGCCCGAGACATCGCGGACGAGTACCGAGCCATCCGCCCCGTCGAGAAAACGCAGGTCCCGCTGCGAGACGACAGCGACCGAGGCGTCGGCGCGCATCGCCTGCGGGTTGGCGACTTCGGGCACCAGGCCGGAGCGAACCGACACGGCCGCCAGCAGCGCGACCGAGATCAACGCGGCGGCGCCGATCAGCGCACCCCTGGGAAACCCGATTGCGGCATGCTCGCTCATGCGGCCTGCGCCTCCCCGATCGGCCGATCGGCCGAAGAAGTCGGCGCCGGCGCCACAGCCACCCGCCGGCCCTGCGGCACTTCCTCCGCCAGGGCTCGGGCCAGCATCGCTGCGACCCGCTCGCCATCGGGCACCGCCCGCAGCATTGGCTCGGGCGAAGCCAGTTTCCACGGCCGGGCGTGCGGCCACAACAGCATCCAGCCCATCTTGGTGGGCCCGGTCAGCTCCAGCGGCAGATCGGCCGTGCCGTCGACATGAAGCTTCAGCGATGCGTTGCCGATGATCCGAAGCGGAATGTTGATGCAGGTGGGCAGCGCGATTCCGACCCGAAGCACCAGGCGACGATTGGTCAGCGTGTACACGCTGGTCCGCGACGAGAGCCACGCGATCAGGCAGAGCAGTCCGACCGCCAGCCCGGCGGCAAGTGCGGTCGCCAGCAGGCCGCCGATGCTGCTGCCGGTTGCCAGCGCCCAGAACCCGAGCAGGCCGAAATAGAAGGCAACGCCGCGCACGTGAAACGCGGTCAGCGCCAGGCGGCGCCATTCCGGGGCGCCCTGCCACAGGATATGTTCGCCCGCAGGCAGGTTTCCGGGAAGGCCGCGGATCGGCTCATGTTCATAGCCGACCGACGGATCGCGTGTGACGCTCATATCAGCGGCTCCTGCCGGCCGGGGGTGGCATAGAGATAGCCGCCGCCGAAGTAGCCGACGATCCGGTCTTCCTCATAGAGGGTGATCGTATCGGGGCTGGCGATCCCGGGCGCGTCGGCGAACTGGTCGCCGCGAACGGCGTCCACCTGCACCACGCCTTTGCGCCCCTTCACCAGGGCCATGGTGAACGGCACCAGCACGGTACGCCCGGCGTCCAGCGTGACTTCCAGATATCGCACCAGTCGATCGGCGCGGTCGATCCAGATCTCGTTCACCTTGCCAACGGCCACTCCGTCGCAGCCCAGCACGGTGAGACCGCGCGGATCAACATCCTGCCGGGTGACCGACAGTTCCGACGTCCGTCGCATCGGGACGATGCGCGGGTGGCCTTCCCAATCCAGATCGGGGCGCTTGGCGCGGTCGGCATAGGCGGCCGGCCCCACGCCATCGACCAGCGGGTTGCCAGTCGGCTCATAGGGGGCCCCCGCCGACCGCCAGGTGCGGCGGGCGGCGAAATCGACCGGCTCACGGCCCTTGGTGGGCGTCTCCACCTCGCCCAGGCCGTGCGGCAGGCGGAACAGCTTGGCGGTTGCAGTCGACAGCGGGCCACCGGGGGTATCCGGCCGGCCGGTCAGCTCGTCCTCCAGCGGATAGCCCTCCATCCGATCCTGGCGGCGAAGATAGAAAACCAGGCCGATGAAGAACAGGAAGAAGGCCCACAGGGTGAGCAGAGCGACATCGATATTGCCGACGATCACGGGTGACATTGTGCGTCTCCGCTGCACGGGAAGAAACGGGCGTTCATGCCGGGAACGCCTGCAGTCCGAACGGCCGTGCAGAACCGTCGGGCGTGTGCGAAAGGCGCCGGGCCAGCGGCCCCAGCGCAACGAGGGTGGCAAACAGCAGTGCGATTTCGATGTGCCACACGATGGTGTAGGCAACCGCACGGTCGGTGAGCGCGGGGCCGAGCGCGCCGGATGCTGCAAGCGACGACAAGCCGTCGCGCAGGAAACCCGAGACGATCACTGCGACTCCGGCCGCCGTCGCCTGCACCGCGCCCCAGGCGCCCAGTGCCAGCCCGGCGCTCTCTCCCCGCCCCAGTGCCATCGCGGCCATCAGCGTGCCGACACCGAACAGCCCGCCGCCGAAGCCGATCGCGAAGATGCCGGCCGCCAGCAGCAGGACGAGGCCCGTTGGCGCCGACACCACCACCAGCGCGAACGCCAGGATGCCGGCAAGCGCGCCCAGCGCCGCCAGCCGGTGCGGATCGATCCCGTTCCGCAGCAGCCGCGCCCCGATCATCAGCGCCACCAGCGTGCCCGCCGCCCAAAGCGCAGTCATCCGCGTGGTTTCGCCGACCGTCATCCCCAGCACTTCGGCGCCATACGGCTCCAGCAGCACATCCTGCATGGCGAAGCCCGCCGTCCCGAAGCCGACCGCTACCAGCAGCCGGCGCGTGCCCCGATCCGAAATGAAGCCCTGCCACACCATTCCGAACTCCGGCCGCGGGCGGTCGGCGCGCGTCGCCTGCGGATTGCGCGCTTCCTGCTTCCAAAGGGCGATGATGTTGAGCAGCAACGTAACCACCGCGGCGCCCTGCACCACCCCCACCAGCCGGGTAGCCGAAAAGTCTACCAGGGCCTGCCCGAACAGCAGCGAGCTGACCAGCATGCCGGCGAGCAGCATGACATAGAGCAGCGCGACCACCCGGGGGCGGCTGTCTTCCGGCGCCAGGTCGGTCGCCAGGGCCAGCCCGGCGGTCTGCGTGGTGTGCATTCCAGCGCCAACCAGCAGGAAGGCGAATGCCGCGCCGATCTCACCGACCAGCGGCGGGGCGCGGCCTTCGCCGGTCATCAGAATCAGCGCGAAGGGCAGGATCGCAAGCCCGCCGAACTGCATCAGTGTGCCGAACCACAGATAAGGCACCCGCTTCCAGCCGAGCACGGAGCGATGATGATCCGACCGGAAGCCGATAAGCGCGCGCAGCGGCGCAAACAGCAGCGGCAGTGCGATCATCAGGGCCACGATGCCGGCCGAAAGCCCCAGCTCGACGATCATTACCCGGTTCAGCGTACCGGTCAGCAGCACGGCCGCCATGCCGCAGCTCAGCTGGAACAGCGACAGGCGCAGAAGCCGGCCGATCGGAAGGTCCACCGACGCCGCATCGGCAAAAGGCAGGAAGCGAAGCCCCACCCTGGTCCAGCGATCGGCGACGCCCGTCATGCTCTCGGCACCTCCATGGCGTGGCTGGTGTAGAAGCCCGACGAAATGCGCTGGCTGCGCGACACCACCAGAGACTTCAGCAGCAGCGCCTCGCGGACGGGCGCGATTGCCGGCGAGCGATCGCTGCGCGGAAACGTCTTGCCCACGGCCCAGAACAGCTCCAGCAGCACACTGGACGGCGCGAAGGTGAACATGACCGAGCGGGTCGCCCGCGCCCGAAGCGCCTGTACCGCCTCGATCATGTCAGGCGCGGCATAGTGGATCAGGGAATCCATCGCGATCACATGATCGAACATGCCCATCGAGGGGGAGAGCATGTCGCCCACGCGCCAGTCGATATCGAGGCCGGCGGGCGCACGATCCCGTGCGACCGCGATCAGCTGCCCCGACACATCGACCGCGACGACACTGGCGCCGCGACGCGCGGCTTCGACGGCGAGCGCGCCGGTGCCGCAGCCAGCGTCCAGCAACCGAACGCCGCGCAGGTCTTCGGGAAGCCAGCCCAGCAGCGTGTCGCGCATCCGCTCACGCCCGGCCCGCACGGTGGCGCGGATCCGGCTGACCGGCGCGTCCGACGTGATCGCCTTCCACTGTTCCACCGCGGTGCGGTCGAAATAGTCCTGAAGCCGATCACGGGCCTCGTCATAGCGGGTAGGGGCCGGCACTGACGCCATCATTCGAACCCCAGAAATTCGAAGATCTCGCGGTCCTTCATCGGTTCGGCGTCCAGCGCCGGCGTGCCCTTCAGCAGCACCGCTGCGAGGCGCAGATACTCGTCGCGGGCGGCATTCACCTCGGGCGAATCCGGCATTTCGAACAGGGTGCACTTCTTCAGCCGCGAGCGGCGGATGGCATCCAGATCGGGGAAGTGGGCCAGTCGCTTCATGCCGACCGCCTCGTTGTAGCGGTCGATCTCGTCGGTACCCGCCGAGCGGTTGGCGATCACGCCGGCGACGCGCACATCATAATTCTTCGACTTCGCCTTGATCGCCGCGACGATGCGGTTCATCGCGAAGATGCTGTCGAAATCGTTCGCGGCCACCACCACGGCGCGTTCGGCATGCTGCAGCGGGGCGGCGAACCCGCCGCACACCACGTCGCCCAGCACATCGAAGATCACGACGTCGGTGTCCTCCAGCAGATGGTGCTGCTTCAGCAACTTCACCGTCTGGCCCACGACATAGCCGCCACAGCCGGTGCCGGCCGGGGGTCCCCCTGCCTCCACGCACATCACGCCGTTGAAGCCCTCGAACATATAGTCCTCGGGGCGCAGCTCCTCGGCGTGGAAGTTCACCGTCTCCAGCACGTCGATCACGGTCGGCATCAGCTTTTTCGTCAGCGTGAACGTGCTGTCGTGCTTGGGGTCGCAGCCGATCTGCAGCACCTTCTTGCCCAGCAGCGACATGGCGGCCGACAGGTTGGACGAGGTGGTGGACTTGCCGATGCCGCCCTTGCCATAGACCGCAAGCACCTGTGCCGAACCGATGCGGTCGGGAATGTCCATCCGCACCTGGACGCTGCCTTCGCCATCTTCATGGCCGTCGAGTTCGAGCGTCATCTTCTTCTCCTCAGGCCGCCTGGCGCCCGACGCCTTCGAGAATATCCTCGATAGAGTCGGCCGCCCGCTGCAGGGCTTCGAGCGTCGCCGCATCCGGCGACCAATATTGGCGATCACTGGCTTCGATCAGCCGGTTGGCGACTTTCGCGCAGGCCTTGGGGTTCAAGGTCGCAAGGCGGTCGCGCATTGCTTCGTCCAGCACGAAGGTTTCCGAAATCTGCTGATAGACCCAGGGGCTGACTTCCCCCGTGGTGGCCGACCAGCCCATCGTCGCGGTCACGCCGCACTCGATCTGGTGCACGCCCTCGCCGCCGTGCTTCAGCAGCGGTTCGTACCAGGCGGGGTTCAGCATCCGCGTCCGGACTTCCAGCGCGACCTGCTCTTCCAGCCGCCGAACCTTGCCCGACCCTTGCGTCTCGTCGCCGATATAGACCGGCGCCGCTTCGCCGCGGCCTTTGCGGATCATCCGAGACACGCCTCCGAGGGTATCGACATACTGGTCGATCGTGGTGACGCCGAGCTCGACCGACTCCAGATTCTGGTAGGCGAGGTCGCAGCCCGACAGCACCGAGGCCATCAGCGCGCCCTGCCGCTGCGGCGGGCCCTTCACGCCATAGGCATAGCCCTTCTGGCGCTCGAAGGCGTCGGCCAGCTCGTCCGGCTCGCTCCAGCAGCCGGCATCGATCATCAGGTTGACGTTGGCGCCGTAAGCCCCTTCCGCGTTCGAGAACACGCGGAGTGACGCGGTTTCCAGATCGCAGCCATGGGCCGACTGGTGCTTCAGGCTGTTGGCCCGAACGAAGTTCATGTCCAGCGGCTCGTCAGCCCGGCTCGCCAGAAGCGAAGCCTCGGCCAGCATCCGGGTCTGGAGCGGCAGCAGGTCACGGAAGATGCCCGACAGTGTCGCGATCACGTCGATGCGCGGGCGGCCCAGCTCCGCCAGCGCGATCAGCTCGGCGCCGCACAGCCGGCCATAGCCGTCGAAGCGCGGCCTGGCGCCGATCAGCGCCAGGGCCTGCGCGATCTGCGCGCCTTCGCTTTTCAGATTGTCGCTGCCCCACAGCACCATCGCAACGGCACTCGGGAGGTTGCCGGTGTCGGCCCGATGCCGCTCGATCAGCCGGTCCGCCTGCGCCGCGCCTTCGCGCACGGCGTGGGCGCTGGGGATCGTGAACGGATCGAACCCGTGGATGTTGCGCCCGGTCGGCAGCACGGCCGGGTTGCGCGAGATGTCACCGCCGGGAGCGGGCGAGACGAAGCCGCCGTCCAGCGCGTGCAGCAGCGCAGGGATTTCATGATCCCGCGCCAGGATGTCGGCGGCGCGGGCCCGGTCCTCGCCCGGGAGGGCCGACAGCATTGCCGCCAGCGTTTCGCCCGACAGGCCTTCGCCGACCACATGCAGGCCGGCCGGAATCAGCTCGCGCTCCAGTTCATAGAGCCGGGCGCCCAGCGCATCGATTTCCACGACTTCCAGGTCGATCGCGGCCGCCTGATCCCGGATGACGATCTCAAGCTCGGCACGCATGTCGGCGTCGGCTGTCCGCCACCGCTCGTAGGTCGATTTCACATCTGCAAGGCCCCGAGTGAGGCCGGCTTCGCTCAGCGGCGGCGTCAGGTAGGAAATCAGGGTCGCGCCGGTGCGCCGCTTGGCGAGAATGCCTTCGGACGGGTTGTTGGCGGCATAAAGGTAGAAATGCGGCAGGTCGCCGATCAGCCGCTGCGGCCAGCAGGCCGCCGACAGGCCGGCCTGCTTCCCCGGCAGAAACTCCAGCGCGCCATGCGTGCCGAAGTGGAGCACAGCGTGGGCGCCGAAATCCTCGCGGAGGTGCCGATAAAAGGCGCTCATCGCATGCGTGGGCGCATAGCGGCCCTCGAACATCAGGCGCATCGGGTCGCCTTCGATGCCCAGTGCGGGCTGCAAGCCCACGAAGATGTTGCCGAACTGGGCGCCCATCACATGGACATGGCCGCCATCGGCGTTGACCCGCCCGGGGGCCGGCCCCCATTGCGACTCGATTTCGTCCAGAAACGGCTCGCGCTGCACCAGCTCGTCTGCGGGCACGCGGCGATGGACATTGGCGTCGGCCCCATAGCGCCCGGCATTGCCCTTCAGCAGCGCATCTTTCAGCGCATCAACATCGGCGGGAAGATCCACCGACCAGCCCGCCAACTTAAGCGCGGCAAGGCTGTTGTAGAGCGATTCGAACACCGCCAGGAACGCCGCCGAGCCGGCAGCGCCGCTGTTCGGCGGAAAGTTGAACAGCACGACCGCCAGCTTGCGCTCGGCGCGCGGCGATCGGCGCAGCGCGACCATCCGCTCCACGCGCGAAGCCAGCGCCATCGCACGCTCTGGGCAGCTCTGCATTTCCCGGACCAGGCCGGTCTGGCGGAAGCTGCAATGCCGCTCGCACCCGGTGCAGGGCTGGTCCGATCCGTCGGACCTGCCGCCGAAAACGATGGGCCCCGCGGCGCCGTCCAGTTCGGGAATGGCGACCATCATCGTCGCTTCCAGCGGCAGCAGCCCCTGCGAGCCGGCGCCCCATTGCTGCAGCGTCTGGAACTCCAGCGGGTGGGCCGCGACATAGGGAATGTCGAGCCGGGACAGCAGGGCTTCGGCCGCCTTTGAGTCGTTATAGGCCGGACCGCCCACCAGCGAGAATCCGGTCAGCGACACCATGGCATCGATCGTCGGCCTGCCCTTCTCGTCGACGAAGAATTTTTCGATCGCCGGGCGGGCATCGAGGCCGCTGGCAAACGCCGGGATCGCTTTCATCCCGCGTGCTTCGATGGCAGCGATCACGCCGTCATAGTGCGCGCTGTCCTTGCCGAGCACATACGAGCGAAGCAGCAGCACGCCCACCGTGCCGGCTTCGGCCGATGTTCGGGGCAGCAGCCGTGCATCGTCTGCCATGCGCCCGGCCATACGGGGATGATAAACGCCGACTTCGGGATATTCGGCCGGCATGCTGGCCGAGAGGCGCTCGCGGAGGCCGGCGCGAGGGCCGGCGGAATAGCGGCCGGCAAGCGCGCGGATCATCTCGCCGACATTGTCGTCGGAGCCGGCCAGCCAATATTGCAGGGTCAGGAAATAGGCCCGCACATCCTGCGCAGTGCCGGGAATGAAGCGCAGCAATTTCGGCAGTCGACGCAGCATCCGCATCTGCCCGGCGCCCGAATCGGCCCCCGGCTTCGACGAGCCGCGCAGCTTCTTCAACAGCGCCAGCGGGCCTTTCGCCGGGGCGTCCATCCGGTAGCCGCCCAGCTTCGTCAGCCGCACGATCTCGCTGCCGGACATCAGGCCGACCATGGCATCGCAGGCTTCGCGCCGCGCCTCCAGCGCCGGGCGCACCGCGCGGATATGGTCGTCCAGGAACAGCATCGTCGCCAGGATGATGTCGCCCTGGGCGATGTCGGCACAGCATTGCGCCAGCGCCGCCGGGTTTGCATCCCAATCGGCGGCCGCATGGAAGGAGATCGCAATGCCGTCCGCGGCAAGCCGCGCCTCGGCCCGCTCGATCGCGCCCGACAGATGATTGTCCAGCGTGACGATCACGACGCGCATCAGCGGCTCCGCCGGGCGACCGATGCCAGGTGCAGGCGGATCAACGCGCATGATGTGCCTTTGCCTCGTAGAGCGTTTCGACGCTGATCGCGGTGATTCCGCGCTCGGCCGCGAATGCCTCGGTGTTCCGGCGCGCCTTACCGCGCACGAAGAACGGAATCTTCAAAAGCTCGCGCTCGGCGTCGGGCAGCCAGCCTTGCACATCGTTCGCGGCCGGGGTTTCGGGCACGCTTTCGACGCCCGCATGCGATGCGTGGCCGGCGCCCAGATGGGACGGGCCGGCGGCATCGTGGAACTCGAAATCGTCGCGGAACATCGTCAGCAGATGCTCCTCCAGTCCCATCACCAGCGGATGAACCCAGCTGTCGAAGATCACATTGGCGCCCTCGAACCCCATCAGCGGGGAGTGGCGCGCCGGAAAATCCTGCACATGGACCGGCGCGGAAATCACCGCGCAGGGCAGCTTCAGCTTCTTGGCGATCATGCGCTCCATCTGCGTGCCGAGCACCAGCTCGGGCTGCGCCGCGGTGATCGCCGCTTCCACTTCCAGATAATCGTCGGTGATCAGCGGCTCGACGCCATGTTCGGCGGCGGCCGCACGAAGTTCGCGCGCGAACTCACGGTTGTAGCCCCCCAGCCCACAGACTTCGAACCCCAGCTCGTCGCGAGCTACCCGGGCGGCGGCGATGGCGTGGTTGGCCTCCCCGAACACGAACACCCGCTTGGACGTGAGATAGGTCGAGTCGACCGAGCGGCTCCACCAGGGCATCCGCGATCCCACGCCAAGCGCCGCTGCAGGGTCCACCCCCGCAACCTCTGCGACTTCGCGGATGAAGTCGCATGTGGCGCCATGGCCCAACGGCACGGTCCGCACCACGGGCTGCTTGAACTGACGCTCCAGGAAACGGGCCGTCGTATCGCCGATTTCCGGGTAAAGCAGGATGTTGAAGTCGGCTTCCCCGATCGTCGCGATGTCGGACGGGCTGGCACCCAGCGGCGCAACCAGATGCAGGTCCACGCCGAGCGCGGCCAGCAGGCCCTTCACCTCGACCAGATTGTCGCGGTGGCGGAACCCAAGGGCGGTGGGCCCCAGGATGTTGGCGCGCGGCCGGCGGCCTTCACGGGGCGTGCGAACCACGTCTCGCTTCGCCAGGGCCCGCACCAGCGCGTGCAGGGTCTCGGACGCGCCCCAGTTCTCGCGCCGCTGGTAACTCGGCAGCTCCAGCGGGATTACTGGCACCGGCAGCCGCATCGCCTCGGCAAGGCCGGCGGGATCGTCCTGGATCAGCTCGGCCGTGCAGCTTGCGCCGACCAGCATCGCCTGCGGCCGGTAGCGATCATAGGCTTCGCGCGCCGCGGTCTGGAACAGCTGTGCCGTGTCCCCGCCCAGATCCCGGGCCTCGAAGGTGGTGTAGGTGACCGGGGGCCGCTTGCCGCGCCGCTCGATCATCGTGAACAGCAGGTCGGCATAGGTGTCGCCCTGCGGTGCGTGCAGCACATAATGCACGCCCTCCATCGCGGTCGCGACCCGCATTGCCCCGACATGGGGCGGACCCTCGTAGGTCCACAGCGTCAGCTGCATGGAAGCGTCAGCTGCATGGAAGGGTCAGCTGCATGGAAAGGTCAGCTGCATGGGATCCGGCCTGCATGCCCTAGACCTTGAGCATGTCGCGCCGGCGCAGCGGCCTGGCGAAGAGTTCGGCGAGGTCGGCGGCCTGGTCGAAGCCATGCACCGGCGAGAAGACCAGCTCGATCGACCATTTGGTCGACAGCCCCAGCGCTTCCAGCGGGTTGGCAAGCCCGAGCCCGCAGACCGTCAGGTCCGGGCGCTGGGCGCGCACACGGTCAAGCTGGCGGTCCACGTCCTGCCCTTCCGACAGCAGCACCTCGGGTCCGAGCGCCTTCAGCTCCTGCGCGAGGTGCGCCCGGTGCAGATAGGGCGTGCCGACTTCCAGCGGCACCATCCCCAGCTCGCGCTTCAGGAACCGCGCCAAGGGCACCTCCAGCTGCGAGTCGGGCATGAAGAAGATGGTCTTGCCTTCAAGCTTGGCCCGAGGCCGCTCCAGCGCTCGGCTGGCGCGCTCCCGCGCGGTCGCGACCACGGCCCGAAACCGCATCTCATCCACGCCGAAGTTCTGGGCGGCCGCATGCAGCCACTCGAACGTGCCCTCGGCCCCGAACGGGAACAACGCGGGCAACCGGACGGCGCCACGATCCTCCAGCGCACGGGCGGTATCGCCGAGAAACGGCTGGGCCAGCAGGAACCGCGTGTTCGCACCCACCGGCGGCAGGGCGACCGACTGGCGCGGCGGCAGCACCCGGACCGGGCCGATCCCCATCTCGTCGAAAAAGCGCAGGAACTGATCCTCGACGATATCGGGCAGGCTGCCGACGATCATCAGCTCGGGCGTGGTTGCTGTAGAGGCCGGAAGCTCGGGCACCAGCGCGGCCAGGCAAGCATCCTCTCCCTGAGTGAAGGTGGTTTCGATGCCCGAACCGGAATAGTTCAGCACCCGCACCTGAGGCGCATGCTTCACCGACAGCCGCGATGCCGCACGCGACAGGTCCAGCTTGATCACTTCGGACGGGCAGGAGCCGACCAGGAACAGCATGCGAATGTCGGGACGTCGCGCCAGCAGGCGATCGACCACCCGGTCCAGCTCCTCATTGGCATCGGCCATGCCGGCGAGGTCGCGCTCCTCGATGATGGCGGTGGCGAAGCGCGGCTCGGCGAACAGCATCACGCCGGCCGCTGATTGCAGCAGATGGGCGCAGGTCCGCGAGCCGACGACGAGGAAGAAGGCGTCCTGGATCTTGCGGTGCAGCCAGACGATCCCGGTGAGGCCGCAGAAGACTTCGCGCTGCCCGCGCTCGCGGAGCAGGGCCGGCGCCCCGCCGGCGGCAAGCGGCACTTCGGGCTTCATGCCGCAACTCCATCGGGAGCAGGGCCGGGCATTGCGGCCCGTCCCGCCGCTTCGTCCAGCCGGGCCGCGCGCAGCTTCAGGAGGAACTGTGTGGCGTTGATGGCGTAGGCGGCATAGGCGACAAGCGCCAGGATCATGCGGTCCCGCGTGGTCCACCAGTCCTGCAACAAGGCCGCGAGATACAGCGTGTGCAGCCCCAGCACGAGGAACGAGAAGAAATCCTCCCACCAGAAGGGCTCGGCGAACAGCCATTTGCCGAACACGACCTTTTCCCAGATCGAGCCGGTGATCATGATGGCATACAGCAGCATCGTCTTCAGCACGATGGACGCGGTTGCCAGTGCCACCCCCTCCCCGGTGCCAAGGTAGCGCAGCACCAGGATCGTGCTGACGATGAAGGCCAGGAACTGGATCGGGGCGAGAATGCCCTGCACGAGCGTCCAGCGAGTGCCGTCGCGCCGGGCCCGTTCTTCCGGGGTGTAAAGCGCGGTGCGCGTTTTCAAGGCCGCTGCTGTCCTTCCCACCCGCTGCCTCTAGGGGTCGGAGCCCCCCGGCAGCGCTTTTCCAGAGCCCGGAAGCCGATGTCGCCATCCGCCTTCCCTGCGCTCTCTCCTGTGGCAGAACCTATGACCTCGCGAGCCAGACTGTCAAATGTTCTTTACGTCCATTTTTTTTGACAGTGAGGCCGCTGGCGCGTTGCCAAGCCGAATGAATGGGGTTAGCGTTCGAATCGTTCGACCTCAGGCGCGTGGGATTGAAGCTGACGATGTTCATGCTGGTCCCCTGCAACCGGTGGCGGGCAGATGTCCGCCGACCACCCGCCAAGAGACGGCGACGGATCCAGCGCCAAGGCCGGGAGAGCCTCATGCTGAGAGACACCGTGCTGCGAGACCATCTGCCTTCGGATATGTTGCCGGACGATGCGGGCCACCCCGCGGCATTCGGTTCGGTCGGAGATCGCCAGGATGAAGATTTGGCCGGCTATGGAATGGCCAGCCTGATCCAGGGCGAGGTCATCCCGCGGCTGCTGGCAGCCCACAAGGCCCTGGCGGTGGACATTGCAACCCGCACGGTGGCGGCACATCGTCGCGATCCTGCGCAATATATGTCCGAGGCGATGACCCGGCCCGACCTAAAAGGGTCGGCGGACAGGCTTTTGACAGTCGCGGAAACTGCCCGGCTGGCCCTGCTGGCCGAACCGGGCCTGCTGATCGACCGGGTGGACGATGCGCTGGCAGGAGGGCTCGGGATCGACAACCTGCTGGTGGACTTCCTGGCCCCCGCGGCCCGGCTGATCGGGGTCGGCTGGGAAGAAGATAGCCTCGACTTCATCGAGGTGACCATGGCGTTGTGGCGCCTTCAGGAAGTCGTCCACGCGCTCGCATCGCGGCGCTCCTCGACGGCCCTGACGTCCGGCCGATCGGTGGCCAAGCGAATTCTTTTCGTGGTGGCCCCCGGTGATTCGCACAGCTTCGGCTCGATCATGCTGGAGGAGGTGTTCCGCCGTGCCGCCTGGACCAGCAGCAGTTGCCGCGGGGTCGGGGCCACCGACATCATGGCCGAAATCGCCGCGAACTGGTTCGACGTCATCGCCTTCACGGCCTCCATCGCCCAGCCCGGCTGCCACTTCACCGGCCTGATCGCCGATATGCGCGCCCATTCCCGCAATCCGGTGGTCAAGATAATGATTGGCGGTCCGGCCTTCGCCGGCACGCTCTTTGCCGAAGACGTCGGCGCGGATGCCGGCGCGGCGGATGCACGGGGCGCCCTTGCCTGTGCGGAGGCCTGGGCCGACCAGCCGCAGGCCGACCCCGAGCCGGCGCTGAGCGGGAGCTTGGTGTGCCGCGCTGCGGGCGGGGCGCCCTTCCATCCGCCCGTGCCCGGCTGAATGGCCAGGCAATCGTGGCGCACAGCACGCTGATGGATCTTCCCCCGCCCCCCCAGATCGGGTCGCTCCCGTTCAGGGACCCCGTTGTTGCGCTCGGCGATGTCGGGCCCGACACCGCAGCAAGAATACTGTGGGCCAGCGGCGATGTCACCATCGTGCTGGATCGGGGCGGCGTGATACGGGACATCGCGGTCGGCAGCGCCGACCTCGGCGAAGACCCGTTTGCCGGCTGGATCGACCGGCCGTTCGTGGATACCGTCAGCCTCGACAGCCGGCCGAAGATCGAGGAAATGCTGAGCGACGTCGCCAGCCGCAATGCCCCGCGATGGCGGCAGGTGAACCACCCGGCACCTAGCGGCAATGTGCCGGTGAGATACCTGACGATGGAGGCCGGCAGCGATGGGCGCGTGATCGCGATCGGCCGCGACATGCGGCCGGCAGCGGCGTTGCAGCAACGCCTGATCCAGGCGCAGCAATCGATCGAACGGGATTATGTACGACTGCGCCAGGCCGAGCAGCGCTACAGGCTGCTGTTCGATCTCAGCGACGAGCCGGTGCTGATCGTCGACTCGGTGACCCGGCGCATCACCGAAGCCAATCCGGCCGCACATGAGATCGGCAACCAGCGCGGCGGCTCGCTGTCCGGTCAGGCCTTCCTGACGCTGTTCCATGCCGACTCGCGAGACGATGCGCTGCAGATGATCGGTGCCATCACGGGCGGCGCCGCGCTCGGGCCACAGGCGTTCCGGCTGGCCGACGGGCGCGAGACGACCTTGACGGCTACCTTGTTCCGGCAGGACGGCAGCGCCCATCTGCTCGTGCGGATGCCGCGCAGCCGGCCTGCCGATGCGCCGTCCCCGCTGGGCGACACGCTGCAGGAGGTGTTGGCGCGCATTCCGGACGCGTTCCTGCTGACCAACCGCAGCCTCGATATCGTGTCGGCCAACCCAGCCTTCCTCGACCTTACCCAGACCCCCAGGCTGGAGCAGGCGCTCGGCGCGCCGCTTGCCCGGTTCATGAGCCGGCCCGAAATCGATCTCGATATCCTCACCTCCCAGCTTCGCTCGACAGGGCAAGTGCGCAATTTCGAAGCGTCGATGCGAGGCCGGCTGGGCGATCGGCTGGACGTGACGATCACGGCCGTTGCAGTCGAGCGCGAGGCCGAAACGCACTATGGCTTCGCGATCCGCTCGGCCGCGCGCCGGCCCGATCTGGCCGCAAGCGAGATTACCGGAGTGCCGCGCTCGGTCGAGCAGCTGACGGAACTGGTCGGACGCGTCTCGTTGAAGGATATCGTGCGGGAGTCGACCGACCTTATCGAGCGGCTCTGCATCGAGGCTGCGCTGCGGTACACGTCGAATAACAGGGCCTCGGCAGCCGAGATCCTGGGGTTGTCGCGGCAAAGCCTATACTCGAAACTGAACCGGCACGGCATGGGCAGCGCAAACCTCGACGACGAGGCTTGAGTCAGGCGACACGACTGCGACAATCCGCCGCTTCGCAATCGCATTCGTAATGCAGATTTGACGGCAAAAAGTGTCAATCTGAATTGACGCTCGCCAACGGCCCGGTTAGCTTTCCCCGATGGACCAAGCGACCCGAACGGCGGCTTCGTCGCGTCTTCCGGCGCCGGGCGATGTGCTGGAGCTGCTGAAGCCGGTCACCTGGTTTCCGCCGATGTGGGCGTTCTTCTGCGGGGTGGTCTCCTCGGGCGTGCCGGTCGCCGATCGATGGCAGTATCTGGCGCTCGGCGTGCTTCTTACCGGGCCGCTGGTCTGCGGCACCGGCCAGGCCATCAACGACTGGTTCGATCGGGATGTCGATGCGATCAACGAACCGGCGCGTCCGATTCCCTCGGGCCGCATCGCCGGCCGCTGGGGGCTGTGGATCGCAGTCGCCGGCACGATCCTGTCTCTGCTCGTTTCCACGCTGCTGGGCGCATGGGTCGTCCTCGCCACCTTGTTCGGATTGTTCCTGGCCTGGGGCTACAGCGCACCGCCGCTGCGACTGAAGAAGAGCGGCTGGTCGGGACCGCTGGCCTGTGCGTTCGCCTATGAGGGCCTCACCTGGTTCACCGGGGCCGCCGTGATGCTGGGCGCCCTGCCGTCCGCGCCGGTGATGCTGCTGGCCGGGCTCTATGCGCTCGGCGCGTTCGGCATCATGACTCTCAACGACTTCAAAGCCGTGGAAGGCGACCGGCAGATGGGGATCGCGTCGCTTCCGGTCCAGCTCGGGGTCCGCCGGGCGGCTCGTCTGGCCTGCGTCGTGATGCTGGGCGCGCAGCTTGTCGTCATCGGATTGCTGCTCAGCTGGGGCTTGCTGCTGACGGCCGGTGCCGTCACGTTTCTGCTGTTGGGCCAGTTGCTCGCAATGCGCCGCCTGGTTCGGGATCCGGCCAAATTCGCGCCCTGGTACAACGGCGCTGGCGTTTCGCTTTACGTGACCGGGATGCTGGTGGCCGCGTTCGGCGTGCGCAATCTGGGGGAGCTGCCGGTTTGACGACTGTCGAAAAGGGGCTGGGCTGGGGCTCGATCGCGCGGCTCGGGCTGGTGCAGGCAGCTCTGGGCTCGATCGTAATGCTCGTCACGTCGCTCCTCAACCGGGTGATGGTGGTGGAATTCGCGCTTCCCGCAGCGGTTCCTGCCGGGCTTGTGGCCTTCCATTATGCCGTGCAGCTGTCGCGGCCCCGCTTCGGCCATGGTTCCGATTCCGGGCATCTGCGCACGCCCTGGATCATCGGCGGCGTGGGCACGCTGGCGCTCGGCGGCCTGCTCGCAACCAATGCCACCTTGATGTCGTCGGCGGCGCCGGTGCTCGCCTTCCTGCTCGCGGTCCTTGCCTATGGCCTGATCGGTGCCGGGGTGGGCGCGAGCGGTACGTCGCTGCTCGCGCTGCTGGCGAGCCGGACGGTGGAGAAGCGACGCCCGGCCGCGGCTGCAATCACCTGGATCATGATGATTGCCGGTATCGTGGTGACGGCGGGGATTGCAGGCCAGCTGCTCGATCCGTTCTCGCCCGAACGGCTCGCGCTTGTCGCCGGCGGAGTGGTGCTGGCGGCTTTCCTGCTGACGGTCGCTGCCGTCAGCGGGATCGAGGCACGCCACGCTCCTGTCAACATGCCCGATCCGGCGGCGGAGACGGATTTCCGGGTGGCGCTTGCCGAAACCTGGAGCGACCCCGTTGCCAGGCGTTTTTCGCTGTTCGTGTTCGTGGCCATGCTGGCCTATTCGATGCAGGACATGGTGCTGGAACCGTTCGCCGGGCTGCTGTTCAACTATACGCCGGGTCAGTCGACCAGTCTTTCGTCGGTACAGCATATGGGCGTGCTGCTCGGCATGCTGCTGGTCGGCATCGGCGGCAGCGCCTTTGCCCGTCCCGACGCCGCTCGGGCGGGCCACCAGCGCATGCGGATCTGGGTGGCGGCAGGCTGCATCGGCTCGGCGCTCGCCATGGCGCTGCTGGCGCTAGGCGCGCTCACCGGTCCGGGCTTCCCGCTGAAGCCTGCGGTTTTCATGCTGGGGTTTGCCAACGGCGTGTTCGCCGTGTCGGCGATCGGCGCGATGATGTCGCTGGCCGGCGCGGCGGGCGGCGGGCGCGAAGGCATCCGCATGGGGGTGTGGGGCGCGGCGCAGGCGCTGGCATTCGGGGCGGGCGGGTTCCTGGGCGCGGTCGGCGTCGATATCGGGCGCGCCGCCTTCGGGGCGGATGGCCCCGCCTTCTTCACGGTCTTCTCCGCCGAGGCGGCTTTGTTCCTTGCAGCCGCCGTGCTGGCGATCGGAATGGCCCGCACCCGGACCGGCCCAGTCCTGTCGGGATCCACATTATCCAAGTCCACCGAGTTCAAGGAGATCCGCGCATGAGCCTGGAGCAGTTCGACGCCGTCGTCGTGGGGGGCGGCCCCTCGGGCGCCACCGCCGCAGACGATCTTGCCCGTGCCGGGCGCCGCGTGGCCCTTCTGGACCGGGACGGGCGCATCAAGCCCTGCGGCGGCGCGATTCCGCCGCGCCTGGTGCGCGATTTCGATATCCCGCTGTCGCTGCTGGTGGCGCGCGCCTCCTCGGCCCGGATGATCGCGCCCTCGGGCAATGCGGTCAACATGCCGGTCGGCAACGGCTTCGTCGGCATGGTCGACCGGGACAGCTTCGACGAATGGCTCCGCGACCGGGCAGCCAGTTCGGGGGCAACGCGGATCGCCGGCACCTTCGAAACGATCGAGCGTGAGGCCGACGGCTCGGCCACCATCGCCTACCGGCCCAAGGGCGCCGCACGGGGCAGCACACCGGAACGCATCCGGGCGCGCGCCATCATCGGGGCCGACGGCTACAACTCGGCAGTCGCCCGGCAGGAGCTGCCGAAGACCAGCCAGCCTCCCTTCGTCGCGGCGTATCACGAGGTGGTGGAATCGCCGCCCGAAGGCGTCGCCGGGTTCGAGGCCGGGCGCTGCGACGTGTTCTACCAGGGGCATCTTTCGCCTGATTTCTACGCCTGGGTCTTCCCGCACGGCGCGCACAGCTCGATCGGCGTGGGGAGCGCGAAGAAAGGCTTTCCCCTGCGCGAGGCCGTCGCCCAGCTTCGGGCGGAGACCGGCCTGGACCAGTGCCGAACCGTTCGAGTCGAAGGGGCCCCGATCCCGTTGAAGCCGCGCAAGCGCTGGGATAACGGGCGCGACTGCGTGGTGGCGGGCGATGCGGCCGGGGTGGTCGCGCCGGCCTCGGGCGAAGGCATCTATTATGCGATGACGGCCGGGCGAATGGCGGCGGACGCCACCGACAAGTTCCTCGCAACCGGCGACGCACGGGCGCTGGGCGAAGCCCGCAAGCATTTCATGAAGGACCATGGCAAGATATTCTGGGTCCTGGGGATGATGCAGTATTTCTGGTACGCGTCGGACAAGCGGCGCGAGCGCTTCGTGCGCATCTGCGAGGACCCGGACGTCCAGTATCTCACCTGGGAAGCCTATATGCACAAGAAGCTGGTTCGCGCCCGGCCGGCGGCGCATGCCCGCATCTTCATGAAGGATATGGGGCATCTGATCGGCTCGCTCGCGCGTTGAGGCAGCGGGTGCTGGCCAGGGCTTCGCTGCTTCCCATTGCGGTTGCAGCCATTGCAGCCGTGCTGGTGGCAGCGATCGGCGGCACGCTCACCGAACTCGGCCCCTGGTATCGCAGCCTGGTCCAGCCCGACTGGGCGCCGCCCGATGCGCTGTTCCCGATCGCCTGGACGCTTGTGCTTGCGCTGTGGGCGCTGGCTGCGGTCGAGACCTGGCCCAAGCTCACCAGCCGGCGCGAATGCGAGACCCTGATCGGGCTGTTCGCACTGAACGGCTTCCTCAACATCCTCTGGAGCCTGTTCTTCTTCCGCCTGCAGCGGCCGGACTGGGCATTGGTCGAGCTCATATTCCTGTGGGTCTCGATCCTGGTCATGATGGTCTGGTGCGGCCGCCGTTCGCAGCTCGCACCCTGGCTGCTGCTGCCCTATCTCGTCTGGGTCACGATTGCCGGACTGCTGAACCTGGCAGTGGTCCGGCTGAACGCGCCGTTCGGCTGAACCTGGAACAGTTCTTCGCCTCTGGCCGGGCGGTCGATGTCGTCCTGGCGGTGCTGCTTGCGGAAGCGGTCTGGCTGTGGCGTCGGGGCCGCGGCCGGCCGGTAGAGATCGTGCTGGCGCTGGCACCCGCAGCCCTGATCCTGTTGGGGCTGCGCGCGGCGCTGACCGGCACGGCATGGCCATTCGTTGCCGCACCGCTGCTGCTGGCCTGGCCCGTCCATCTGGCCGACCTCCGCCGCCGGCGCTGGTAACCACAGGCGCTGGTAACGAAAAGGGGCGGCGCCTTGCGGCACCGCCCCATATCAGATCGGCAGATCGCCTCAGATCTGGCCGTTCACCTTCAGGAACGCGATCAGGTCGGCCCGCTTCTGCGGATCGGGGATGCCGGCGAACGCCATCTTCGTGCCCGGGATCGTCGCCCGCGGGTTCTTCAGATAGGTGAAGAGCTGCTCCTCGGTCCAGACGATGCCGCTGTTCTTGTTCGCGTCGGAATAGGCGTAGCCAGGCACCTGGCCGGCCGTCTTGCCGATCTTGCTGTAGAGCGACGGACCGACGCGGTTTTCGCCTTCCTTCAGGGAATGGCAGGCCTGGCACTGGATGAAGACCACCTTGCCAGCTGCGGCATTGCCGGTGAACGCGGCATAATCCTCGGTCGCGACGGCTGGTGTTGCGGCAGGAGCCGCCGGGGTCGCTGCGGGGGCGGCAGCCTCTGCCGCCGGGGCAGCTGCCTCGGGGGTGGCCGCAGCCGTTTCGGCAGGCGCTTCGGCCGCCGGCGTTTCGGTCTTCGATCCGCCACAGGCAGACAGCAGCGTGATCGCCGCCACACTTCCGAACATTGCAAGAAGCTTGTGATTCATGAACATCGTTCCTCCTGCAGACCGAATAGCCGGTGCCGCGCGCCGCGACTATAGCTTCTTGGTCGCACCCTGCAACGCGCCTGTCATTTCCGAAAAGCCACATTCGCAATCTGCATGTCGTCGCGGCAATCCGCTCCCACCTTCGTGCTGCGGCTGCAACATCACGGCCGGCCCGTTCACAGCGCATGCAACAAAGCCCGACGTCGGCGGTTTGCCCGCTGCCGATCCGGGCCGCCATCCGGCGGCCCGCAACAAGCGCAAGGAGGGTGTCGTGCCGTCACGTCCTGTCTGGAAAGGGCAGCTCAGGCTGGCCCTGGTCTCGATTCCGGTCGAGCTCTACACCGCCCAAAAAAGCGGCCCGACCATCGAGTTCCGCCAGATCCACAAGCCCAGCGGCAAGCGCGTTCGCTACGAGAAGGTGGTGCCGGGCATCGGGCCGGTCCCGCTCGACGAGATCGTGAAGGGGTTCGAAACGTCCAAGGACGAGTATGTCCTGCTGGAGCCCGAGGAGATCGAGGCAGTGCGGCTGGAAAGCCGCAGGACGCTGGAGCTGACCCGCTTCGTCGACACCGACTCGATCGATCGCATCTACTACGACCACCCCTATTATCTGGTGCCGGCCGACGATCTGGCCGAGGAAGCCTATATCGTGATCCGCGAAGCGCTGCGCAAAACGCGGAAGGTCGCGATCGGCCAGCTGGCGATGCGGGGCCGCGAATATGTGGTTGCCATCCGGCCGTGCGGGCGCGGCATCATCGCCGAGACCTTGCGCTACGACGAGGAAGTGAACCGCGCCGCTTCCTATTTCCGCGGGATCGCCGACGCGAAGCCGGCCGACGAGCTGATGGAGCTCGCCACCAGCCTGATCGAGCGCAAGACCGGCAGCTTCGATCCGGCGGATTTCCACGACCATTATGTCGACGCGATCCGCGACCTGGTAGAGCAGAAGCGCAAGGGCCGGACGGTGCGCACCCAGGACGACAGCGAACCCCAGGGTGCCAAGGTGATCGACCTAATGGCGGCCTTGCGAAAATCGGTGGAGAGCGGCCCTGCGAAGACGAAGCCGGCTGCCTCCAAGCCGGGTGCTTCGAAGCCGTCTACCGCCCAGCCCAGGGCTGCGGACGCGCCCAAACCGGCGAAGCGCGGGCGGAAGGCGGCCTGAGCCTTGGCACAGGGCCTCGCCGAATATGCCCGCAAGCGGGACTTCGGGAAGACGCCCGAACCGGCGCCGACACCTGAGAAAGGCAAGGCAGGCCGGCACTTCATGGTGCATATGCACGGTGCCCGGCGGCTGCACTGGGACCTGCGGATCGAAATCGACGGCGTGCTGAAAAGCTGGGCCGTCACGCGCGGGCCCTCCGCCGACCCGGCCGACAAACGTCTTGCGGTTCGAACCGAGGACCACCCGTTGGCCTATGGCGGGTTCGAAGGCGTGATCCCGAAGGGCGCCTATGGGGCCGGCCCATCGCTGATCTGGGACGAGGGTGACTGGGAGGACATCGACGGCAAGTCGGCCGCAAAGACATTGGAAGAAGGCCATCTGCATCTGAAGTTGAATGGCAAGCGGATGCACGGCGAATGGCTGCTGGTGCGGATGAAGCCGCGGCCGGGCGAGCGAAGCGAGAACTGGCTGCTGCGCAAGGTGGCCGACGAGACCGACGAGCATGGCGACCTGGCCGCGAAATACCGCACCAGCGTAAAGTCGGGCCTGACGCTCGAACAGCTCGAGGCGGGCACGCCGCCGTTGCGAAAAACCGGTTCGGCAAAGCCGGCGCTTCCTGCGTTTCGCGCCCCCCAGCTCGCCACGCTGGTGGACCGCCCGCCCGAGGGCGACGCCTGGCTGCACGAGATAAAGTTCGATGGCTATCGTTGCCTGCTGGCAATCGCCGGCGGGACGGCACGGGCCTACAGCCGGTCGGGCCTGGACTGGTCAGCCCAGTTCGCCCCGATCGTGGCGGCGGCGCGATCGATCGAGGTCGGTTCGGCGCTGATCGACGGCGAAGTGGTCGCGCTGGACGAAGCGGGCAAGCCTGCGTTCGGCCTGCTGCAACAGCGGCTGCAGGACGGTGGCGAGCTGCGCTTCCAGGCATTCGACCTGCTCGATCTGAACGGCCAATCGATCGCGGATAAGCCGCTGACGGACCGCAAGGAGCAGCTCCGCCGGCTGATCGGCGCGGGGCATGGCCCGATCCTCTACACCGACCATATTACCGGAAGCGGCGAGGCGGTGCTGGCGGAGGCCTGCCGCATGGGGCTGGAGGGCATCGTTTCAAAACGCGCCGACACCCGCGCGGTCAGCGGTCGCTCGACCAGTTGGTTGAAGGCGAAATGCACCAGACGCGAGGAATATGTGATCGTCGGCTGGCTTCCTTCGGCGGCCGGCCGGGGTTTCCGCTCGCTGCTGCTGGGCACCCACATGGACGGCGACCTGCGCTATGCCGGCAAGGTCGGCACCGGCTTCGGCGAGCGGCGGATCGCCGACATCCTGGAGCGGCTCGAACCGCTGAGGCAGAAGGGCCCGACCGTGAAGGCACCGGCTGCGGCCGTGCGCGGCGCCGTATGGGTAAAGCCGCAGCTGGTTGCCGAAGTCGCCTACGCCAACGTCACCGACGAGGGGGTGCTGCGCCACGCCAGCTTCATCGGGCTCCGCGCAGACAAGCCCGCTGCGGAGATCGTGCCGGAACAGCCCGCGCTTGTGCTGGTCGCCCCCGCCGGGATCAGCAACCCGGACCGCGTGCTGTTCCCGGAAACCGCCGTCACCAAGGGCATGCTGGCCGCCTATGTCGAGGCGATGGCGCCGCACCTGCTGCGCACCATCGGCGGCCGGCCGATCAGCCTCGTTCGCTGCCCCGGCGGACGCGGCAAGGCCTGCTTCTTCCAGCGCCATGCCGGCGGCGGGTTCGGCGGCAGCTTCGGCCCGCATGTGAAGGCCCTGACCGACCCGCAGGAACCGGACGACAAATGGCTCTATGTCGACGATGCCGAAGGGCTGCTGGCCTGCGTGCAGATGGGCACGATCGAGTTCCACGGCTGGGGTGCGACCGCCGCCGACCTGGAGCGGCCCGACCGCATGGTGTTCGATCTGGATCCCGACGAGGGCATGGCCTTTCCCAGGATCGTCGCGGCCGCGCGAGAGCTTCGCGAGCAGTTGGGCGCGCTGGGGCTGGAGAGCCTGCCGATGCTGTCGGGCGGCAAGGGCATTCACGTCGTGGTCTCTCTGAAGCCTTTCGCGGACTGGCCGCAGGTGAAGGATTTCGCCCGCCGCTTCGCGCTCGCCATGGAGCAGCAGGCGCCCGAGCGCTACACCGCCTCCATGTCGAAGGCGCGCCGCAAGGGGCGCATCTTTATCGACTGGCTGCGCAACCAGCGCGGCGCAACCTCGGTGATGCCCTGGTCGGTGCGCGCCCGCCCGCACGCGCCGGTTGCAGTGCCGGTCGGCTGGGACGAATTGGACACAGTCGGGAGCGCATCGCGCTGGACACTTCTGGACGTGGCGGACCTTGCGCGTCGCGCCGGCGACCTGGCGCACTTGCAACCCGGGCGCGCAAGGCTGCCAGACCTTTAGGCCAGTGCGTAAAGGCCGTTGCTGCCGGGCATGAAACCGGGCGCCAGCCGCAAACCGGCGGGAGGGGGCGGGGGCACGCCTCCGGCTGCCGCGCGGCCGATCCAACGGAGCGCTGCGGCCATGCCGCGGCTGGTATAGGGCTTTTCGATCACACCGATGGCGCCGGCAAGGTCGTCCGGAAGCTCGTCCGCCGTTGCCGTTACGAAGACCACAGCGGCCGCTTCGGCCAAACGGCCGGCGACATCCGTGCCCTTGCTTCCGTTGCTCAAGTAAACGTCCAGCAGCACCAGGTCCGGCATAGTCCTATTGGCCAGTTCCAGCGCTTCTGCGGAAGACATGGCGAAGCCCACTGCTTCATGGCCCGCCTCGATCAATTCATCTTCCAATTGCAATGCCAGCAATGGTTCGTCTTCGACAATCAGAACGCGCATGGCGATACCCATGTTGAGGAGCGGATCGGTGCCCTTTCCCGAACGTAACATGGACAAGCGGCGCGGAGTTCCGTCAAACTTCGCCGGAGTTCAGAGGCTCGCTCGATCCTCATGGCCCGTCGCCAGGCGCGGCCACAGGATCACGGGCACCTGCAGCTCGCAGACGGTGCCGGGGCCGGGCAGATGCACGATCTCGGCGCCGATCGATTTCGCCAGCATCGGCAACAGGCGCGAGCCGGTGCCGTCGGACGGTTTTGCCGGCCGCCCCACCCCGTCGTCCGCCACGCGCAGCCGATAGCCATTGCCGTCCAGGCGAAGCTCGATCGAGATATGCCCCTTATCGTCGGGGAAGGCATGTTTCAGCGCATTGGTCACCAGCTCGTTCACGATCAGGCCAACGCGGAGCGCATGTTCCGGCGGAACTTCGATGTTGTCGAGAGCGGTTTCGATGATAACCCCGCCCAGATCGGCGGCATGGACGCGCGCGGTCGCCAGGATATCGTCGATCAACGGCGCCAGCGGCCGGCTGGAAATCCCCGCGGGCCGATGCTTGAGGCGCCCGTGCACCGCTGCCAGAACATGCAGCCGCCCGATCGCGATATTCAGCGATTCCTCCACCCCAAGCTTCTTGCCCCGCGTGACCTGGCTTCTGAGGATGGCGATCGCGAGCTGGAAATTGTTCATCGTCCGGTGGTCGAGCTCGTCGAGCGCGACCTCCAG
>JANPJJ010000015.1:0-18673 GCA_031425455.1 Sandaracinobacter sp.
GGTGCAGCCGGGGGACAGTTTTGGCTCCGCGTCGATCACGGCGCTGACGTTGAACTTTGGCGGCATTGTCGGCACGCTGGGCGATATCGCCGCGGATGTTGCGCCGGGGCCGGTGCAGGGGTTCGGTACCCGCTCCGCCGACGGCCGCGGCTTTTCGGTTTTCGACCTTCGATTCGGTTTTCAGCCGGGGGTCGCGGGGTGCGGTTTCTTCTGCGCCGGCCAGATCATCATCAACAGCCCGATCGGCCCGGTCGATCCCTCGAACTTCTTCGCACTCGACGATTTCGACGGTGCAAGCCTCAGCGTCATCAGCAGCTTTACGCCAGAGTTCACCCTTGTGAGCGACGCGATTCCCGAGCCCGCGACTTGGGCGATGCTGGTGGCGGGGTTCGGGATCGTCGGGGCCGGGTTGCGGCGGCGACGGGCTGTTGTGGCTCGGGGCTGAACTCGGGGCGGCGTGGCCGGCCGCGGGCGAAGCCCGCGAGTCCGGCTGGTTCAAGGCAAGGAACCGAAAAAAACGCGGCAAAGCCGCGCCGTCGGACACGACAAAGGGCGGAGGGTAGAACCCTCCGCCCTTCGCGTGCCGGCCGGGCTTGCAGCGAGTCTGCGGGCCTTCAGGCGATTGCTTCGCAATCCCCTTCCAGGCCGCAGCCGCTTTCAGCCTACTTCAGTTCCACCGTGGCTCCAGCTTCTTCCAGCTGCTTCTTGATCTTCGCAGCCTCGTCCTTGTTCACGCCTTCCTTGACGGCCTTCGGAGCGGACTCCACCAGCGTCTTGGCTTCGGTCAGGCCCAGGCCGGTGATAGCGCGGACTTCCTTGATGACGTTGATCTTCTTGCCACCGTCACCGGTGAGAATCACGTCGAACTCGGTCTGCTCTTCCACTGCGGCAGCGGCCGGGCCGGCAGCAGCCGGTCCGGCGACGGCAACGGCCGCCGCGGCGGAAACGCCCCACTTTTCTTCCAGCATCTTCGAAAGCTCGGCAGCTTCGAGGACGGTCAGAGCCGAAAGCTCGTCAACGATCTTGTTCAGGTCAGCCATGTCTAATCTCCTAATCTCTATCAGGCAGCTTCGGCTTCAGCGTTGCCGCTGTCGCCATAGGCCGCAAACACGCGCGCCAGCTTCGACGCCGGGGCGTTCGCAAGCTGCGCAATCTTGGTCGCAGGTGCCTGCAACAGGCCCACCAGCTTCGCCCGGAGCTCGTCCAGCGACGGAAGTTCGGCAAGCGCCTTCACTCCGTTCGGGTCGAGCATCGTTCCGCCCATCGAAGCCCCGACGATCTCGAACTTGTCGGTGGTCTTCGCGAATTCGATTGCAATCTTCGCAGCTGCAACCGGGTCGGCGGAGGTGGCAAGACCCACAGGGCCGACCAGCAGCGTGCCGATCTCCTGATAGGGCGTGCCCTCCAAGGCAATGCGGGCAAGCCGGTTCTTCGTCACCTTGAACTGGGCACCTGCCCCGCGCATCCGCGTGCGCAGGTCGGAAACCTGCGCCACGGTGAGGCCATGGTTGCGGGTGATCACCACAACCTGGGTCTCACCCAGCGTCTTCGCGAGATTGGCGACCAGTTCTTTCTTCTGGTTACGATCCATGCTCACTCCATCCACAATGGCGCCCCGAATGGAACGCCAGTTGAGCCCGAAGCCAGGATTTTGTGGATCCGGGCCAAAGGCCCGCCCGAAAAGGAACGCCGACGGCAAGAGCACTGCCCCGCCGCAATCCCCCGACGCCATCGCACGGCACCCGAAGGCAAAAGCTCTTCCTCGTCTCATGCGGGCCTGTTGGGCTTAGGTGCTCTCGCACACCCGCAATCTCGGACGGTGCCACGAACCAAGGCTCGCAGCGGAGTGCGGCGTATAGAGGAATTGCCCGAAACGTCAAGGTCATCAACGCTGCAGACGGCTGCCCTTCCTCGGCAGATCTGGGCCCGCTACGACCGGTGTCACGAACGCCCTGCATGGGTGCCCCGTCTTCCAGTCAGAGGTCCAGCTTCGGCAGAGCTGCCGGGCAGAAGCGGCCCGCCGTCGCATCGCGCAGCGGCAGCATCGAATCCCTGTCAAGCTGGGTGAGGCTCCCAGCCGCCGCCATCCGCTGCATCATCCCGTCGATCTCCGCCAGCAGCGCGCAGGCCTCGGCGCTTCGTCCGACCTGTCCCAGCACGTCCGACATCGATTGCAGGCCGATCGTCAACGACCGCTGCCGCTCGGCGTTGCCCGGCTTGTCGGCCAGCCAAGCGCGCCGATCCGCAAGCGATGCGGCAAGCTCGGCAACGGCCGGGTCGGTACGCCCGGCCGCGGCGAGCGCCTGACCATAGGCCATGCGCGCGATTCGCACCCATGACGCCACGGCGCCGTCCTCCGGATCGGCCTTCGCCATTGCCATCCAGCCATCGCGCGATTCCCGCAGCATCGGCAGCGCGTCGGGTGCGAGTCCGGCATCGATGAGGGTTGTTCCCACGTTCCACTGGTGTCGCAGCAACGCCCAGCGGAAGCGGGGCTCATCCGGCCAGCGGGCCGCGCCGCTCCGCGCTACCGTCGCGGCGGCCTGATAGGCGGCAAGCCCGGCCGCCTTGTCCCCGCTGTAATAAAGCCCTTCGGCCGCAGCCTCCAAGCCACGCATTCGGTGCAGCGATCCTTCCGCATCGGCGGCCGCGCTCGCGGCGACCTGCCGTCCAAGAGCGATCGCCTTCGGATAATCACCCCGCCAGTTGGCAATCTCCGCCGTCCCTAGCAGCAGTTCGTCCCGAAGCGCGGGCGGCGCATCCCGCGCCGCTTCAGCAGCTGCCTTCAACATTGCAGGCGCCTGTGCCGCCGCGCCGTCCGCTGCCGCCTGCCGCGCCGCATCCACCAGAATCCGCGCACGCAGATGCCGCCCAGACGGTGATGCGTCTTCCGCCACCAGCGCCAGCGCCTTCTCCAGCGATGCCCGCGCCGCCGGCCGCTCCCGCAGGCTCGGCCGCTCTGTCGTGTTCTGCACGATGGCTAGGCGCCGATAGGCCTCGGCGGCATCCCGGCGCAGATCCGGCGAGGCTTCCGGCAACTCCGCGACCCGGCCCAGCACCTGGGCCGCTTCCAGCGCCAGCCCGGCCCGCAGCCGCACCGTTCCAGGCTGCATCTCCAGCCGGTCGCTCAACGCCTCCACCTGCGAACGCGCCAGCTGCCGGACGTCGGCTACCCTGTCGTCGGCGACCTGGCGCTGGGTTTCGGCCCGCATCCAGCCCTGCGCCGAAACAATCCCTAACCCCATCAGGACTGCAAGCCCCAACGCGGTCATGCCACGCCAGGGCGGAGACCTTGCTGCCGCCAACCCGGCCATCGGCTCGGCTGCAATCGCTTCCGGCTCGGGCCTCAACCATGCGGCCAGCTCGGCTTCATAGGCATAGACCGGCGCCCGCGCCGCCCCCGGCACCCGGTGCACGGGGAGCCCGCGCGACACTTCCCATCGCTTTACGGTTCGCTCATCAGCGTCGAAATAGCTGGCAATCTCCTTCCAGCTGCGAAGGCGGCCATCGCCGGGGGCGGTCCGACCATTGCCCTTCACTTTCAACCCCGTCACCTGGCGAACCCGTTCTGGACCATGCGTTCCACCACCTTGTTGCCCCGTCATGCCCCCATGCGCCCTGACATGCCGGGAAGCGCCGGCCCACCGATCCTCTAACATTCACGGCGGCAAGGGCGGAAACATTTTTGCGCCACAACAGAGGGAGTCGGACCGGTGACAACATATGATTACATTTGGCGGGCAACGGGAACGAGGTCGGCCTGGGCAATTGGGTTGAGCCTGCTCATGGCCGCACCGCCAGTTGCGGCAACCAGCGTCGTAAACGACCCTCTCTCGTTTGCATTCGCCTCGGCTCTCGGCTTCCCCGAGGTCGTCTCAACGAACATCACCAACGGCGTCCAGGGCACAACGTCGGGCGTGGCAAGCGGAAGCGGCAGCGCGCTTGCAACCTCCTTGGATGGCGGCTTCCGAAACAGTGCCGGCGCCGTCTCCAACACCGGTGGCACATCGGGCGCCACCGCCAACCTCAGGGAAGGTGCAGTGGCCGCCTACGCCACCAACGGCTCAGGCGGCACCACGCGCAACACGTCCGAAGCGCGCATCAAGGACACAGTCTTCTTCAGCAACACGTCCGGAGGCACGCTCTACCTGCCATTCAGCTTCAGCTTCGACGGCAGCATCTCCGATCCGGACGACTTCGGCGCAACCAGCAGCGCCATTCTGTCGCTGACGGGCGCGCTGCGCGCCTGCGCCGACGGCAGCTACAGCTGCGGATTCGGCGACTATTCCATGTTTCTGCAGAATGGTGGCACGCCCAACATGACCACCGTCATCGGTTACGCCGCAAACGGGCGCTACAACGGCGTGCAGCAGGGCGGCGCCTTCTTCTTCGGCGCGCCCGACAATGTCGATCTCACCAACTACAGCGTCATGAAGGACTGGGGCAGCGGCGGCGGCTATTACAACACCGTTGTCTCTTCGGTGCTGGCTGTCCCCGATGGTGGCAGCCGGATCGGCTTCGATCTGCGCCTCATCGTCGATTGCTGGGTCTATCCCGGTGCGGTCTGCGATTTCGCCGATACCTCGAAATTCGGTTTCGGCCCGTTGCCGGCGGGTCTCAGCTTCACGTCGGCCTCGGGTGTGTTCCTGGTCGACCTGCCCGGCACGCCGGGCGGCGTCCCCGAACCCGCCACCTGGGCGATGCTTGTCGCCGGATTCGGCGTGGTGGGGGCCGCGATGCGGCGGCGCCGGCCCGACATGTTCATGGCCTGAAACCGATCAAAAAAAGGAGGCCGGGGTCACCCCCGGCCTCTTCGCATCTTCAAAGCTGGATCGCTCAGGCAGCCGTCGCGCTCGCGACGTCAACCTTTACACCCTTGCCCATCGTCGAGCTCAGGGCGATCTTCTCCACATACTTGCCCTTGGCGCCCGAGGGCTTCGCCTTCACCAGCGCATCGATAAAGGCGTCTAGGTTCGCCTTCAGGTCTTCCTGCGGGAAGCTCGCCTTGCCGAGGCCGGCGTGGATGATCCCGGCCTTTTCGACCCGGAACTCGATCTGACCGCCCTTGGCGGCACGCACCGCGTCGCCGACGTTCATGGTGACGGTCCCCAGCTTCGGGTTCGGCATCAGGCCCTTGGGGCCCAGCACCTTGCCCAGCCGGCCGACCAGGCCCATCATGTCGGGCGTCGCGATGCAGCGATCAAAATCGATCGTCCCGCCCTGCACGATCTCCAGCAGGTCTTCGGCGCCCACCACGTCGGCGCCGGCTTCCCGCGCCTCATCGGCCTTGGGCCCACGTGCGAACACGCCCACACGCACGGTCTTGCCCGTACCCTTGGGCAGGGTCACCATGCCGCGAACCATCTGGTCGGCGTGGCGCGGATCGACGTTCAGGTTGACCGCCACTTCGATGGTCTCGTCGAACTTCGCCGTCGCATTGGCCTTCACCATGCCCAGCGCTTCATCCACCGGATAGAGCTTCAGCGGCTCGGATGCGCCTTGCGCCTTCTGCTTCTTGGTCAGCTTTGCCATGATATCAGCCCTCCACCACTTCGAGGCCCATCGCGCGGGCAGAGCCCTCGATGGTCTTCATGGCCATTTCGATGCTGTTCGCGTTCAGGTCGGGCATCTTCTGCTCGGCGATCGCGCGAATGTCCGATTGCTTCACCTTGCCCGCAGGCGCGCCCTTGCCGGGGTTGGTCGCGCCGGACTTCAGGCCGGCAGCCTTCTTCAGCAGATAGGATGCCGGCGGCGTCTTCGTCACGAACGAGAAGCTGCGGTCCGCATAGACGGTGATCACCGTCGGGATCGGCATGCCCACTTCCAGGCTGCCCGTCGCCGCGTTGAACGCCTTGCAGAACTCCATGATGTTCACGCCGCGCTGGCCCAGCGCCGGCCCGATCGGCGGGCTGGGGGTGGCTTTACCAGCTGCAACCTGCAGCTTGATATAGCCGGTAATCTTCTTCGCCATATCTCATGCTCCAAAATCAGGTTCGGGTGTCTCCACCTTCCCCTCCGGTTGTGCGGCCGTGTGGTGCAAACGGATCGGGGCGCCGCGCCTTTCACCTCCCACGATATTCCGGCGCCCGACCGCGGCACGCCGAAGCTTGCGCCCGAAGGCGAAACTACTTGGTCTTCTCGACCTGCTCGAAATCCAGTTCCACCGGCGTCGCGCGGCCGAAGATCGATACCGATACCTTCACCCGGCCCTTTTCGAAGTCGATTTCCTCAACCAGGCCCGAGAAGCTCGCAAACGGACCGTCCAGCACCTTCACCGAATCGCCGATCTCGAACGAAACCTTCTTGCGCGCCTTGGGCTGCGCTGCATCGGCCTCGGCCTTGGTGTTCAGGATCCGTGCGGCCTCCGCCTCGCTGATCGGCTGCGGCTTGCCCATAGACCCCAGAAACCCGGTCACCTTCGGCGTGTTCTTCACCAGGTGATAGACCTGGTCGTTCATCTCCAGCTTGGCCAGCACATAGCCCGGAAAGAACTTCCGCTCGCTCTGCACCTTCTTGCCGCGGCGGACCTCGGTGACCTTCTCGGTCGGGACCTCGACCGATTCCACCATGCCGTCCAGCCCCATGCGGGACGCATCCGACAGGATCTGGTCGCGAACCTTGTTCTCGAACCCGGAATAAGCGTGAATGATGTACCAGCGCGACATGTCAGGCCCCCAAAAACTTAAGCACCAAGGCCCAGGAAAAAGCGGACCGCCCGGCCCAGAACCTGGTCCACGCCCAGGAAGAAAACGGCCAGGATCGACGTCATGATCAGCACCAGGATCGTCGTCTGCACGACTTCCCGGCGCGACGGCCACACGACCTTCGCGGTTTCGGCCCGCACCTGCCGGACAAATTCGCCCGGGCTCGTCTTTGCCATGCGACTCGACACCTTCTTCAGCTTTTCGTTGCGGGCTTTCACCAACAACAACTCCCGGCAGACGCCCCCGTTTCGGGGCACCAGCCGGGCCATGAAACCTGGTCCCGCCGCCCTGCCGACCCACCGGCATGAACCGGAACGCCCTGGCAGGAGTGGAGGGATTCGAACCCCCGGCCCTCGGTTTTGGAGACCGATGCTCTACCAGCTGAGCTACACTCCTACAGGAGCGCGGGAGCGGCGGCCTTACAGGACGGTGTGGAGCCGTGCAAGATTGTTTGAGGTATGAGTGTTCTCAGTCCCTGCGGGCGCCGACGTCCCCCGGCTTGCCTCTGCCCGGATCCTCGCTGCCTATGGCGAGCCCGACGCCGCCGAGCTCGCGGCCGCCGATGCCTTCGGTCCCGCCCGCAATCAGGCTTTTGCAGACAGCAACAAGCGCACTGCCCATGTCGTGGCCGAGCTGTTGCTGTCACGGAACGGCATCGATCTCACCGCAACGGGCTCCGACGGCGTGCTGACTTTCCTCGCGCTGGCATCGGGCGATCTGTCCGAAGTTGCACTGACAGTGCGGTTCCGCGCCAACAGCGTTGGTTGACAAGCCCTCCCCCTTTCGCCATCTGCCCGCCTCCAAGCCGGGGTTCCGGAGGGGTGGCCGAGCGGTCAATGGCAGCAGACTGTAAATCTGCCGGGTTTTCCCTACGTTGGTTCAAATCCAACCCCCTCCACCATCGTTTTGGGCGACGGTTTGTGCGCAGCACAAATCCGCGACTCCAAAACGATGCGGCCGGCCTGCGGCAGGCAGGCGAAGCCCAACTGCCGACAGGACCGACGACGCGGCTCCGCCGCGTAACTTTCTGCTCTTGCTTGTGCCGATCTCTAGCGGACTCGGCGGCTTGGCCGCCGGCCGCCCTTGCACGCGGCTTCCCCGCTTGGCATAGCCACCCACCGCGGCGCGGGTATAGCACAATGGTAGTGCAGCAGCCTTCCAAGCTGAATATGCGGGTTCGATTCCCGCTACCCGCTCCAGCCCCCACCCCTACCCGAAAACAACCACGCTCTGCCGCCCGCGCATCAGCGGCCGGCCCTCCTCGTCCCACATTGCCATATCCTGCCCGGCATAGCCCTCGCCCACGCCGTCGTCGCGCGAGTGCAGCAGCAGCCAGCCGGATCCGTCTGCCCGGGCCGGCTCGAACAGGTCGAAGCTCCAGGTCAATGTGCTGATCACCATCGGCTGGGTGAAACGGGTGAAGCTGGCCGGCGGCAAGGCATCTCCCATCGCGACCAACGCCACCTGGCCCGGGGTTACGGGCGCGGCATGCCGCACCCACAGCAGCAGGTCTCCGCGATCGGCTCCGGCGAACGGACGCAACGGTCCGGCCAACCGCTGGCTCAGGTGCTGCGCGAACGACGGCCCCATCGAACGATCGGCCCCCTCGCCCCACAGGGGCGGCGCCTCCCGGACCGGCAGGCAATCCGGCGGCGGCGGCGCCGCGGCCGCCAGCCCGCTCTCCCGCCCGGCGCCGAACGCATACAGCGCGCGCAGGGCCAGCGTGTCCCCGGCGAACAGGTCGCAGCCCATCGCCGTCACCGACCGGCCCTGCCGCAGGATCGTGGGCACCATCCGCACCGTTCCGGACGCCGGCCCGACATAGGCGATCTGCCCGGCCCTGAGCGGCGGCAGCCCCGGCTCGGCCAGCTCGCAAGCGCGGAGCGCCAGCGCGGCAGACAATCCGCCATACAGGGTGCGCCCCTGCAGCCAGTCGTCGGGGGGCGTCGCCACGAAGCCTACCCCTTCAGCGGTCACGCCGGCCATCACCGAATCGAAGCTCGCCATCGCCGCCTCCCTTTGCAGTCCGCCCTCTCCCACCCTTGCGCTCGCATCCACCCACGCTACTGACAGGCGGATGGGACGCAGACCGAACAAACGCCATGGCACCGCCAACCGGCCCGATCCGAGCCGGCCGCGCTTCTATGGCAGACACGCGGTCTATGCGGCGCTCGACAACCCGGCACGCAAGCTGCGGAAGCTGTTCGGCACCCATGAAGAACTCGCCAAGATCGTGCTCCCGGAAGGCCTCGCGATCCAATATGGCGACGCGCAGGATCTCGGCCGGCTGGTGCCGATCGATGCGCCGCACCAGGGCCTCGTTCTGGAAGTCGAGCCGCTGGAAACCCCCTGGCTCGACGAAGTGCTGCTCGATCCGGACCCGGCCCGGCCGCTGGTGCTGCTGGACCAGGTGACCGACCCGCACAATGTCGGGGCCATCATCCGCTCGGCGGCGGCCTTCGGCGCGCGCGCGATCATCACCCAGGATCGGCACTCCCCGCCGGAATCCGGCGCTCTCGCGCGCTCGGCGTCGGGCGCGCTCGAAGCGCTGCCCTGGGTGCGCGTGGTCAATCTCGCCCGCGCGCTGGAGGAGATCGCCGAAGCCGGATACTGGCGCGTCGGGCTTGCCGGTGAAGCCGACCTGCCCCTCGCCGAAGCCCTCACCCCCGCTCCCCAGGCGTTGGTGCTGGGCGCAGAAGGCGAAGGCATGCGCCACAACACGAGGGAGCATGTGGACGTCCTCGCCCGGCTGCCGATTACCCGTGCCGTCGAAAGTCTGAACGTCTCGAACGCCGCGGCAATCGCGCTTTATGCGGTCGCTTCACGCTCCCCGAAATAGCTTTCGTCGAGCAGCTGCTCGATCGTGTATCTTGATAACCCGATCCACAAGTTGCTCTTCTTCCTCGCGCAGGCCCGCCGTCGCAGTCGCTACAGCGGCAGCCCATTCCTCATCCAGATACTCGGGTAACCGGCGGCGAAGGCTGGGGTTTCTGCGCAGCCGTCGTTGCATTCGTGCATGCTGCTCGACAACGGTTTTGCGCCATCCGCGCCGCGGCTCCACATCGGCTGCTGCATCCAGCTTCAGAAGAGGCTCCACCAGCCGTGCCATATGACTGCTGCTGGCGTGCGCCTGTTCGCCCCCCAAACTCTCGATCTCCTCGATGATGTTGTCGAGGTCGATCGCCTGGAAAGCGCGAGCGCGGAGCAGGGCCGTTTGCGCCTCACACCAGGCAGCCACATCTGTCTCATAAAAGCATCGTCGCGCTCCGGCGTCCCGATGTTGACCTGCCGGTTCATGCCGTTCCCATGGCCTAAAACCGGGCTTCCTCCCACAGCGGATCGATCCGACCGCCCCACCGCCCATGGAATGCTTCCAGATGCCGCTCGGCCAGCGTCTTGCCGCTTTCCGCAATCTCGAACAGCGGCGCCAGGAACCCAGCCTCGCTGTCGCCGATGCCGTTCTCCCGGGCGCGCCGGTCCAGCCCGCCGCTCGCGATCGCCAGCACCTCCTTCGCCAGCGCCTGCATCGTTCCTCCACCCGGCACCGTCGCCTTCAGCGCCAGCCTCGGGACCTCGTCCCGCATCGTCTGCTGCGCCTCGATCGGCCAATTCTTCACCAGGTCCCACGCTGCATCCAGCGATGTCTGGTCATAGAGCAGCCCGACCCACAGCGCCGGCAGCGCGCAGATCCGGCTCTGCGGCCCGCTGTCCGACCCGCGCATCTCCAGATAGCCCTTCAGCCGGACTTCCGGGAACGCCGTCGAAAGATGATCCTTCCAGTCCCCATAGGTCGCGCGCTCGCCGGGCAGCACGTCCAGCCGCCCGTCGATGAAGTCTTGGAACGACAGCCCGGCCGCATCGACATATTTCCCTTTGCGAAACGCAAAATACATCGGCACGTCCAGCGCATATTCGGCATAGCGCTCATATCCGAACCCCTCGTCGAACACGAAGGGCAGCATCCCCGTTCGCGCCGGGTCGGTGTCGGTCCAGATATGGCTTCGATAGCTGAGGTAGCCGTTAGGCCTCCCTTCGGTGAACGGCGAATTGGCGAACAGCGCCGTCCCCAGCGGCTGCAGCGCCAGCGACACCCTGAACTTCTTCACCATGTCCGCTTCGGAGGCATAGTCCAGGTTGGTCTGCACCGTGCAGGTGCGCAGCATCATGTCCAGCCCCAGCGAGCCGACCCGAGGCATGTGCCGGCGCATGATGGCATAGCGTCCCTTCGGCATCACCGGCAGGTCCTCGCGCCGCGCCACCGGGTTGAACCCCAGCCCCAGGAACCCCAGGCCGAGTTCCGCGCCGATCTCCAGGCATTGTCGCCGGTGCCGCCCGGTCTCTTCGCAGGTCTGGTGCAGCGTCTCCAGCATCGCGCCCGACAGCTCGAACTGCCCCGCCGGCTCCAGGCTCAAACTGCCGTCCGGGCCGTTGGCGGCGATCACCTTGCCGTCTTCGAACACCGGCTCCCAGCCGAACCGCCCGAAAGCCATCAGCAGGTCTCGGATGCCGTTCGGCTCCTCCCAGCTCGGCTGCGCATGATCGACCAAGCGGAACACGAACTTCTCATGCTCGGTACCGATCCGCCAGTCGGGCCGGGGCTTTTCGCCCCGTTCGAACAGATGGATCAGGTCTGCCTTCGTTTCGATGAGCGCGCCGTCGCCCACAGCTTCCAGTCGATTGCTCATAAGCCGGGCCTTAGCGGCGGCGCCAACGCCGCGCCAGCCGAATATGAGCCGTGCTCAGCAACCGCCTGGAACTGCGAAATCGCCGCCACCACCGCGGTATCCGCCCGCAGGATGCGCGGCCCCAGCGACAATCGCCGCACGTTCGGCGCAGCCAGGATCGCCGCCCGCTCCCCGGCTGAGAACCCGCCCTCCGGCCCGATCAGGATCGCGGCGGGCAGACCTGGCCGCAGCCTCGCCATTGCCTCGCCGCCCTCCTCGTCGGCAAAGATCAACAGCCGCTCACGGTCCCAAGCCGTCAGCATCGGCAACAGCGGCACGGCAGCCTTCAGCACCGGCAAGGCGGTACGCTCGCATTGTTCGGCCGCCTCCACCATATGCGCCTTCAGCTTCGCCGAGTTCAGCTTCTCCCGGTTGGTGCGCTCGGTCAGCACCGGCACGATGCGGCTCACCCCCAGCTCGGTCGCCTTCTCCACCGTCCAGGCAAAGCGCTCGCGACGGATCGGCGCCGCCAGGAGCCAGAGGTCGGGGACCGGCTCCCTCGGCCGCAGCCGAGCCCCCACGCGCAGCACCAGCGCCCGCTTTGTCAGCGTCTCGATCGCGGCGTCCCACTCGCCGGTCACGTCATCGAACAGCGCCACCCGGCTGCCCATCCCCAGCCGCAGCACATTGCCCAGATAATGCGCCTGCCCGCCCTCCAGCGGCACGGCCGCGCCCTCGCTCAAGGGCATGCCGGGAGGCGTGTCGACGAAAAGGCGGGGGACTTGACGCATGGCGCCCCGCTACCACGCAAGCTAGACCGGTCAAATGACACTCACGCTCGCAATCACCGGCGGCACCGGATTTGTCGGCGGGCACGCGCTTGCCCGGGCAGTCGCCCGCGGCCACCGGGTGAAGGCGCTCGCCCGCCGGCCGCAACCCCCGCGCGACGGGGTGGAATGGATCCCCGGAAGCCTTGCCGATGCCTCTGCCCTCGCCCGCCTGGCAGAAGGCGCCGACGCCGTCCTTCACATCGCCGGGGTCACCAACGCCGCCACCGCAGCCGGGTTCGAAGCCGGCAATGTGCTGGGAACCGCCTTCCTCCGTCGCGCCGTCGGGGCCTGCCCGCTGGTTCATGTCTCCTCGCTCGCAGCGCGCGAACCCGGGCTCAGTCGCTACGGCGCCAGCAAGCGCCAGGGCGAGGCGATTGCGCGCGGTGCCGCCGGACGGGTCGTCATCGTCCGCCCGCCCGGCGTCTACGGCCCGGGCGACACCGAGTTTCTCACCCTGTTCAAGGCCGTGCAGACCGGCTTCGTACCCCTCCCTGCCGGCGCCATCGCCTCCATGCTCTACGGGCCCGACCTCGCCGCTGCCCTCGTCGCGCTCGCCGAAGACCTGGTCGGCGAGGGCCGCAGCGCGGGCCGCTGCTTCGAGATCGACGACGGCGCCGGGGGCGTCCCCCAGGCCTTTGTTGCGCGCAGCATCGGTGCAGCATTGGGCGTCGGCGTACGCAGCATCGACGTTCCCGCGCCCCTGCTGAAACTCGGCGCTGCGGCCGACACCGCCTGGTCGAAGCTCGCCGGCCGCCTCCCGAAACTCAGCTTCGATCGCGCCGGCTATCTCGCCCACAAGGACTGGTCCGCCGACAGCGCCCCGCTTCGTTCGCTCGGCATCTGGCAACCCCAGACCCGGCTGGACGACGGGATGGCCGCCACCGCCGCCTGGTACCGGGCAAAGGGTCTGCTGTGATTCCAGCAATCCGGGCGGGAGCGCTCTATTTTGCTGCGGTGTTCGCGCTCGGTTTCCTTCTGGGCACGATCCGCGTGATGGCGCTGGTGCCGAACCTGGGAGAAGCCGCGGCCGTGTTGCTGGAGCTGCCTGTCATGTTGGCGGCGTCGTGGTTCCTGTGCGGGCTGGTGCTGAGCCGTATTCCCGTAAAGCCGTCTCCGGCTTTACGACTGCTCATGGGTGCAGTCGCGTTCCTGCTGCTGATGACAGCCGAGCTCGTCCTTGGCCTGTTGATGGGCAACTCGCTTCAGGGCTGGCTGGCTGGATTTTCCACGCTTGCCGGCGCGCTCGGTCTTTCGGCCCAGGTCCTGTATGCCCTGTTCCCGTTCTGGCAGACAGGGCGGGCCTGAACCGTCCCGCTTCCTGCCACATTCGCATGACATCGGCGCCTGCACCCCTATATGGAGCCCGTGATGGACCGTCCCGAAACCTATGCCCGCCTGAACGAGCTGATTGCGCCCTTCAACAAGAAGGGCATCGTCGTGACCGAAACCACCAGCTTCGCCGACGATCTGGAGCTCGATTCGCTAACCGTCATGGACCTTGTCGCCAATATCGAGGACGAGTGGGACATCAACATGCCGCTGAATCTGCTGCCCGATCTGGAGACGGTCGGTCAGCTGACCGACGCGGTCCTCAGGCTGAAAGCCTGATCATGCAACAGAGGCAGGCTGAAGGGCTGAGAAGATGACCGATCTTCTGTCGAAGTTCGATCCCGTCATCGCCGAACATGCGGGCCTGATGGCAACCGGCGTCCGCGATCCGTTCGGCGTGGTGATGAGCGAGGTCCTCTCCCCCACCCGCGCCATCATCAACGGTCGCGAGACCATTCTGGTGGGCACCTATAACTATATGGGGATGACGTTCGACCCCGACGTGATCGCGGCCGGCAAGCAGGCCCTGGCGGCGTTCGGCGCCGGCTCCACCGGAAGCCGGGTGCTGAACGGCACCTTCGCCCCGCACATCGCGGTCGAGCAGGCGCTGAAGGACTTCTACGGAACATCCTCTGCGATCGTGTTCAGCACCGGCTACCAGGCCAATCTCGGGATTGTCTCAACGCTCGCCGGCAAGGGTGACTATATCATCCTCGATGCCGACAGCCACGCCTCCATCTACGATGGCTGCAAGCTCGGCAACGCCGAGGTGGTCCGCTTCCGCCACAACAATGTGGACGATCTCGACAAGCGACTGGGCCGGCTGCCGCCCGAGGCGGGCAAGCTCGTCATCCTGGAAGGCGTCTATTCGATGCTGGGCGACGTCGCGCCCTTGCCTCAGCTGGTCGCGGTCGCCAAGAAACACAACGCGATGACCATGGTGGACGAAGCCCATGCGATGGGCTTTTTCGGCACCCACGGCCGCGGCGTCTACGAGGAGCAGGGCCTCGAGAACGAGGTAGATTTCGTCGTCGGCACCTTCTCGAAGTCGGTCGGCACCGTCGGCGGCTTCGCGGTTTCCAACCATCCGAAGTTCGAGATCCTGCGGCTGGTTTGCAACCCCTACCGCTTCACCGCCTCGCTCCCCCCTGCCGTCGCCGCCACCGCCGAAGCCAGCATCCGCAAGCTGATGAGTGCCAAAGCCAAGCGCGACAACCTCTGGGCCGTCAGCCGCAAGCTCCATGCGGGCCTGAAATCCGCCGGGTTCCGCATGGCGACCGACACCCCCGAAAGCGCCATCATCGCCGTCCTGCTGCCGGACCAGGTCGCAACCGTCGCCATGTGGCACCAGCTTCTGGAGCACGGCATCTATGTGAACATGAGCCGCCCGCCCGCGACGCCTGCCGGCATCTACCTGCTGCGCTGCTCGCTTTCGGCTGCCCACACGCTCGAGGACGTCGACACCATCATCGCCCGCTTCATCGAGGCCCGCGAAAGCCTGCCGGAAGCGAAAGCCGCCTGAATCGCCCCTCCCGTTCACCCGAAGGCTGACCTGCGGTTTCAACGGAGGGGCAGGGGTTGGGGCCGACCCGCCAGCGCCCCGAATTGCCCAGAAAGCAAGGACCTACATGGACTTTCCCTACCCTTTCGCCACCCTCGCCACCGCTGCCGCCATCCTCACCTACGTCTGGACCGGCATCCTTCTGGGCCCCGCCCGCAAGGCGCACGGCGTCGATTACCCCAACACCCACGGCCCCGACGCCTTCAACCGCGTCTGGCGCGCCCATCAGAACACGCTGGAACAGCTCGCAATCTTCCTGCCCAGCCTTTGGCTGTTCGCCGCAATCGTCTCCGACCTCTGGGCCGGCGCGCTGGGCCTCGTCTGGGTCGTCGGCCGCATCCTCTATGTGAAGGGCTATGCCGAGGCCGCCGAGAAGCGCACCACTGGCTTCGGCGTCAGCCTGCTGGCCACCGCGATCGCCCTGTTCGGCAGCCTGGGCACCGTCATCTACCAACTGCTCAGCTGATCTTGCAGGTGCTTGCCGGGCGCCTGCCCCGCCTCTAGGAACCTGGGCAGGGAAAAAGAGGGAGCGGGGATGCAAGCAGCCACCACGGAAGACGCACCGATCGACATCAAGCGCGACCGCCTGGTCATCGTCGCCTCCTCGCTCGGCACCGTGTTCGAATGGTATGATTTCTTCCTCTACGGCATTCTCGCAGCCCTCATCGGCAAGCTGTTCTTCCCGATCGACAACCCTACCGCCGCAACCCTCGCAAGCCTCGCTACCTTCGGCGCCGGCTTCGGGGTGCGGCCGCTCGGCGCGCTGCTGTTCGGCCACTACGGCGACCGCATCGGCCGCAAATACACCTTCCTCATCACCATCACGCTGATGGGCGTCGCCACCGCCGCCATCGGTCTGCTGCCCACCTACGCCCAGGCGGGCCTGTGGGCGCCCATCCTGCTTGTGCTGCTGCGCCTGCTCCAGGGCCTTGCGCTCGGCGGCGAATATGGCGGCGCTGCCATCTACGTTGGCGAGCACGCGCCCAGAAATCGCCGCGGCGAATACACCAGCTGGATCCAGATCTCCGTCGTCGGCGGGTTCCTGCTTTGCCTCGTCATCGTGCTCGCCACCCGCGCCAGCATGTCCGACGAGCAGTTCACGGCCTGGGGCTGGCGCATCCCGTTCCTGCTTAGCCTGGTGATGCTCGCGATCTCGGTCTACATCCGCATGAAGCTGTCCGAGAGCCCGGTGTTCCAGAAGATGAAGGCCGCCGGCACCACGTCCAAAAATCCCATCGTCGACGCCTTTTCCGACAAGGCAAACGTCAAGAACGTCCTCGTCTCGCTGTTCGGCGTCGCGGCAGGCCTTACCGTCGTCTACTACACCAGCCAGTTCGGAACGCTCTATTTCCTGACCGGCACCGCCGGCGTCGGCGAAACCGAAGCGCTGACATACCTGGCGCTCGGCGCCGTGTTCGCCGCGCCGCTCTACGTCGCCTTCGGCATGCTGTCGGACCGGATCGGCCGCAAGAAGCTGCTTCTGATCGGCTACGGCCTCGCCATGCTGCTGGTGTTCCCGCTGTTCCACCTGATGGCGAACGGCGCCAACCCCGCGCTCGCCCGCGCCACTGCCGCCAACCCCGTCGTCCTCGAACTGCCGGACTGCGATTTCAGCGTCTTTTCGCGCCAGCAGACCACGCCGTGCGCCCAGGCGCTCGGCTATCTCACCAAGCGCGGCATCGCCTATTCCAAGGTCGAGGCGCCTGACGTGGCCCTGCGTGTCGGTGACACCCGGGTCGACGGCTTCGACCAGCAAGCCTTCACCGCCGCCCTCGCAGCTGCCGGCTACCCGGAAAAGGCGAACCCGGCCGAGAAACAGCGCTGGAAAATCATTCTCGCCGTGTTCGGCATGGTGGCGCTCAGCGCCATCACCTACGGCCAGGTCGCCGCCATTTTCGTCGAGCTGTTTCCGGCCCGCGTCCGCTATACCTCGATGTCGGTGCCCTACCACATCGGCACCGGCTATTTCGGCGGCTTCCTGCCGTTCATCCAGCAGATGATCGTGGTGAACACCGGCGATCCGTTCGCCGGCCTCTGGTACACCGTCGCGGTCGTCGCCATGGCCTTCATCGTAGCCGCCATCTGGCTCCCCGAAACCCGCGGGCGGGACATTTCCGCCTAGGGTCAGGGCCTAGCTCGAAAGCGAACTACAAATTCACCGTCATTCCAGCGAAGGCTGGGATCTCCCCCGGTGACGCGGGGGCACAGGTTTCGAAAGAACAGCGCATGGGCCCCCTCGCCGGCATCAAGATCCTCGATCTCTCGCAGATCGTTTCCGGCCCGATGGCCGCCGCCTGGCTCACCGACCAGGGGGCCGATTGCATCAAGCTGGAAAGCCCCGCTGGCGATCCCGTCCGCCAGTTCGGCGCGCGCAAAGGCAATATGTCGGCGATCTTCGTCGCGGTGAACCGCGGCAAGCGCGGCGAGACGCTGGACCTGAAGAACCCCGCCCACCACGCCCGGTTCGAGGAGCTGCTGCGCTGGGCCGATGTCCTCGTCGAGAATTTCCGCCCCGGCACGATGGAAAAGCTCGGCTGGGGCTGGGACCGCTGCCGCGCGCTCAACCCGCGCCTGATCTGGTGCGCGATCACCGGCTTCGGCCCCGACGGCCCCTATGCCAATCTGCGCGCCTATGATCCTGTCGTGCAGGCCGCCTCAGGCCTGTGCGCGATCCAGTCCGACCCGGACGGCACGCCCCGGCTGATGGGCTCGCTCATCTGCGACAAGGTCACCGCGCTCACCGCCGCCCAGGCCATCACTGCGGCCCTGTTCCACCGCGAACGCCACGGCGAGGCCCAGCGCGTCGAAGTCGCCATGCTCGATGCGGCGATCGCCTTCAACTGGGTGGAGGGCATGTACAACCACGCCTTTGTCGAGCCCGCCGACCCCGCGCCCGATTATGCCGCGCTCGGCCGCCTGTGGCCCGCGAAGGACGGCCATGTCGCCTGCTCGGCGCTTCAGGACATCGAATTCGTGGCGCTGCGCCAGGCGCTGGGCAACCCGGCGGCGCTCGCCGATCCCGATTTCGACACCGCCGCCGGGCGCTTCGGCAAGCTTCCCGTGATGTTCAAGGCCATGGCCGAGGAGGTCGCCGGCCGCACCCGCGCCGAGCTGATGGCGGGTTTCACCGCCGCCGGCGCGGTGGGCTGCGTCGTCAACGGCCGCGCGGACGTCGCCGCCGACCCGCAGGTGATCCACAACGGCTGCCTGGTCCAGGTCGACCAGGGCAATGCCGGCCAGGTCCGCGTTGCCCGCCACCCGGTGCGCTTTTCCGCCACACCGGCGGTTGAAACGCCCGGCCCGGCCCCGGCGCTCGGGGTAAATCAAGGTTAGCGGTTCGCCCGGCACCGCAATTGAAGGTTAGCCGTGGGCGCCGGGAATTGCACCGCAGCAAAGCCGCCCCCATATAGCGCGTTGATATGACCAGCTCCGAAATCCTCACCCGCCCCGTCCTGCCGCTGCGCGTCATCGTCGTGTTCACACAGATGATCGTTCCGCTGTTCGTCGGCCGCGACAAGTCTGTGTATGCGCTGGAAGCCGTTATGCAGACCGAAAATTCGATCTTCCTGCTTTCGCAGATGTATC
>JANPJJ010000016.1:0-61386 GCA_031425455.1 Sandaracinobacter sp.
CAAGGTCGGCATCGAGGGGCGGTTCCAGGCCGGCAGCTTCGGGACTTTCGTAACCCAGGCGGCAGTGAATGCGCCGCTGGGCGATACCCTCGCCTTCCGCGGGGTGGTCGGCTACGAGACGTCGGACGGCTATTACAAGAACGGCGCCTGCTATGGCCCGGTCGTCGCCTTCCAGCCCTCCAAATTCGCCGGCCGCCAGGGTTGCGGCGATGGGCGCGATCTTGGCGGCAAGGATGTGTGGAACGCGCGCGCCAAGCTGCTGTGGGAACCGAGCGACGCGTTCAGCGCGCTGGTCCAGTATGAGTGGCTGCGCGACCGGTCCGACAGCATCCCGACGGTCGCCGAAACCCCGAACTCGCCGGCCTTCCTGTTCAACACGCTCGGCGTCGGCGCCTCCAACCCGGCCGACGACGACCCGCTGAACAACGCCGGAATCAGCGGCCGCTCGGACCGGTTGCAGAAGCAGAACAAGGGCCAGATCGTCGATGTGGACGGGGTTTATCTGAACCTCGACTACACGCTCGGCTTCGGGACCTTCACTTCGATCAGCGGCTATCGCAACCAGCGTTCGCGCCTGCCCAACACCTACACCGGCCAGGCGCCGGTCGCCGCCGACGGCGAGGTGCTGTCGCTGTTCGACGCCAACCGCTCGGACAACCGCAAGACCTACCAGCAGGAGCTGCGCTTCGCCTCCGATCTGGGCGGGGCCTTCGATTTCGTCGCCGGCGGATTCTATCAGAAGGACGACACCAGCTTCTGCGTGGCGCAGCTGCTCGGCTTTCTCGATCTCGCCTCGGGCCCGTTGCCGTTCGGCAGCTGGAACCAGACGCCATCAATCCTTTGCAACGCGCAGAAGGCGAAATCGACCGCGATCTTCGCCGAGGGCACCTGGAAGTTCACGCCTGAACTGATCTTCACCGCCGGCGCGCGCTACACCTGGGAGCGCAAGACCTGGTTCGGCCGACAGCAGGTGTTCGAGGCCCAGCTGAACGGCGGGTTCGACCTGGGGCTGAAGGTCGCCGACGCGATCGACGCCAATGTGTTCGATTATCCCGCCAACGTGATCCAGGTGCAGGCGCGCGACAACGAGCCGACCTGGCGCGCCAGCCTGGGCTGGCAGGCGACACCTACCTTCTTCGCCTATGGCACCTACTCGCGCGGCTTCAAGGGCGGCGGTTTCAACGACCAGATCGGTAGCTTGCCCGGCTATTACTTCGTAGACGGTACGCAGGATTTCGCCGCCTTCGCCGAAGCGGCGTCGGCCACCAAGCCCGAGCGCGCGGACAGCTTTGAAGTCGGGATCAAGACCGACATGCTGGACCGGCGGCTGCGCATCAACCTGACCGGCTTCTATGTGAAATACTCTGATTTGCAGAAGCAGATCGTCGTCCCGGTGATCATCGGAGGACAGCAGAATCAGGTAACCCGCTTCTTCAACGCGGCGTCGGCCACGGTGAAGGGAATCGAGCTGGAGGCGACTGCGGTGCCCACCGACGGGCTGACGCTGCGCGGAATCTTCGGCTTCCAGGACGGCAAGTATAACGAGTTCGTGACGCCGACTCCTGCGGGCTACGACCTCGCCTCGGCGCCGCTGGACCGGCTGCCGCGGGTGCAGGCGACCTTCGACGGCACCTATGAAGTGCCGGTGGGCGGCTTCAAGCTGCTGTTCAACGGCAATGTCGCCTATTCGGCGTCGAGCCTGTTCACCCAGTCGATCACAAGCCCGGCGGAGAATACCTTCCTGAACGCGCGAACGCTGGTGAACGCGTCGATCACGCTGGCCGAGGTGGACGACCGCTATTATCTGCGCGCGGTTGGCCGGAACCTGACTGACCAGCGCTACCGCACCGCCTCGCAGGTCGTGGGCGGCCTCTGGTCCAACTCGCAGTTCGGTCCGCCGCGCTACTACGGGATCGAGCTGGGGGTGAACTTCCGCAACTAGAGTTGGCGCAGCGGGTCGGCGCCATCCCAGCGGGCGGCGGCGTCGCGGATCATGGCGAACAGGTCCACCATGGCGGGCCGCATGTCGATCAGTTCCACCATCGTGCCCGGGTGGAGCGCATCCGTCGCAAGATAGGCGAAGCGCGACATCGGCAGCTCGCCTTCCATCGCGACGCCAAGGTCGGCGGCGCGCGCGGCGGCCATCTGGGCATCATAGTCTGTGGCGACAGTGCCCAGATGATGCAGCCCGCTGCGGCCGGCGTCGAGAAAGTCGCGGTAGGGCGATGGATCGGGGCCGGGGACGATGATCTCGATCATGGTGTCTCCGCTGTAGGAGAGCGCGGCGGCGCCGATGACGTCGGTTGCACTGGTGCGCACGCCGTCCAGCTCCAGCCAGCCGAAATCGACCGGGGTCGGGAACAGGAAGAAGGGCCCGATGCCGAGCGTGCCGGTCATGTGATCGAGCAGCGGGTCCAGTTTGTCGACCACATAGGCCAGCTGGAATACGGGTCCGAACAGGCGACTCATGGCGGGTTCCTTTCTGGCTGGCACGGATTCGACGATGCGCGCCAAATTGCCGCTTGTAAAACAGACATGATTGTCTTTTATCCAGTCCGGGTGGAGCGCCGCTCGGGCGGCGGGAGGAGCATGGCATGACTGTCGCCTATCGTCTGTGGGACATTCACATCGGCACGCCGCACCCGTTCAACGACCGGGCACCGGCGATCGACAACGGCACCGGCCGGCCCTCGCCAGAGCGCTATACCGACCCGGCTTTCGCGAAGGCCGAATGGGACCGGGTGTTCGCGCGGAGCTGGCTGCTCGCCTGCACCGTGTCGGACGTGCGCGAGGCTGGCGATTTCGCCCGGTTCGACATCGGGCCCGAAAGCTTCATCGTGGTGCGCGGCGACGACGGCGCGCTGCACGCCCATTACAATGTCTGCCCGCACCGCGGCAGCCGGCTGGTGCTGTCGGACACCGGCTGCATTTCCAAATTCACCTGCCCGTTCCACAGCTGGCAGTTCGATCTGGCGGGGCATAATGTCGCCGTTACCGATCCGGCGACCTTCCGCCCGGAGGTGCTGTGCCACGACCATAACCTGTCGTCGCTGCGCTGCGAGGAGGCGGCGGGGCTGGTGTTCGTGTCGATGGACCCGGATATCGTGCCGCTGAAGAGCTGGCTGGCGCCGATCCTGGACCAGCTGGAACTGTACCGGATCGACCGGATGAACGTGGTGCAGCACCGCCGGTCCGACTGGGGGGCAAATTGGAAGGGCGGGGTGGACGCTTTTGCCGAGACCTATCACCTCCACGCGGTGCACCCGCAGACGCAGTGCGTGATGGACGATCGCACCCAGATCGACCTCTATCCGGGCGGGTTCAGCCGCCAGTTCGTGCCCTTCGCCCAGCCTTCGCCGCGCTTCGCCGACCAGGAGAGCGTGAACCCCGGAATCGAGATCATGCTGCGCGACGCCGGGATCGACCCCGCCGAGTTCAAGGGCACCGCGCAGCAAAGCCGCGCCGCCGTGCAGGCGGCCAAGCGCGCGCGGAGCGCCGCCCTGGGGCTAGAGTGGGAGCGGTTCAGCGACACCCAGCTGAGCGATTCGACGATCTACAGCCTGTTTCCCAACGTGCAGATCGGCTGCCACCCCGAGGCCGTGTTCCTGCACCGGTTCGTGCCGCACGCGACCGATCCGAACCAGTTCACCTACGATACCTGCATCCTGTACCGCCATGTCGAGGGCGCCAACCTCGCTGCGCCGGCGTGGATGGGGCTGGGCGACGATGTCGACCTCACCGGCGAGACCCGGCCCGACATCGTGCGCACCGCGCTGGGCGAGCCGCCGGGGCTGGGCGAGGTGCTGGACCAGGATTCGGAGCTGCTGCCGATCGTCCAGGCCGGCGCCCGGTCCAGGGGCTTCAGGGGGCCGCTGTGGAGCGAGCAGGAAGCGCGGCTGCGCCACTTCCACGCCGAGCTCGACCGGATGATGGCGGCTGGGGGCTAACAACCACAGTGGTTGTCATGCCAGCAAAGGCTCGCATGACAGTCGAATTTCGGGGCGCCGTCAGTGCCTCAAGGCCGGATGGTGATCCCGTTGTCGATCACGAACTCGGCGCCGTTCACGAACCGCGATTCGTCGCCAGCAAGATAGAGCACCAGTTCGGCAACATCCTTGGGGGCGCCTGCCGTGCCCGGCGGCAGGATGCCTTCGGGCACATGCGCTTCCTGGCCCACCCGGCCGCTGGCTTCCTGGATCATCGGCGTCTCGATGGCGCCCGGGTGCAGCGAGTTGCAGCGGATCTTGTAGCCCTTTTCCTGGCACATCACCGCGACCGACTTCGTCATGGACCGCACCGCCCCCTTGGCGGCTGAGTAAGCGAAGAAGATCGGATAACCCAGCAGCGCGCCGGTCGACGACATGTTGATGATGGAGCCTCCGGTACCCCCCTGGTCCACGGTGCGGTTCATCAGCGGGATCGAATGCTTGCAGCCCAGGAACACGCCCTCGCTCATGATGGCGTTCACCCAGCGGAACTGCTCCAGGCTGGTCTGCTCCACATCGGCGACCAGCACGACCCCGGCATTGTTGACGAGGATGTCGAGCCGGCCGAAGCGGCGCTCGATCTCGGCGATCACCGCCTGCCACCCGGCTTCGGAGGCGACATCGAGCGCCATCGCGACGGCCCCCTCTCCGATGCCGTCGGCGACCTTCTGCGCTGCCTCCAGCTTCACATCGGTGACGACTACGGTGGCGCCTTCGCGCGCCAGCACCGCGCAATCGGCGGCGCCCAGGCCCGAGCCCCCCCCCGTCACCAGCGCCACCTTGCCTTGAACCCGTCCCATCACAGCCTCCCCGGCGCTCAGGCGGCGCCGCCTTCGTTGAAATAATCCGGCATGCCGCCGGGCCAGACCACGCCCCATTGCGCCTGCCCGCCATCGACGATCATGAGATCGCCGTTGACGAACCGCGCCGCCGGCGAAGCCAGATAGGCAACCGCCTCTGCCACGTCCCAGGCGTCGCCGCGCATCTTCATCGGATTGGCCTGGTGGAACCGGGCCAGCGCTTCCTCCGGATAGACTCCGAAGCCTTCGGTCTCAATCACGCCGGGGCCGATACAGTTGACCCGGATGCCGAGCGGCGCCCACTCCGTCGCCATCGTCTTGGAAAGATAGATGACCCCGGCGCGCGCGGCGCAGGTATGGGCTGCTTGCGGCATGCCGCGTTCCACATTGGCGACGATATTGACGATATTGCCCGAGCGCCCGGTGCCGCGCCAGTGCCTGGCTGCCTCCTGCATCATCCACCAGGTGCCGTTCAGGTTGGTGTCGATCACCGCGAGCCAGCCCTTGCGGCTGAAGTCGATCGCGTCCTGCGGGAACTGGCCGCCGGCATTGTTGACCAGCGTGTCGATGCGGCCGAACCGGGCGTGCACGGCGGCGATGAACCCTTCCACCGCATCCGGATCGCGGATGGTGAGCGGCGCCACCATGATCTCCCGCCCGATCTCGCTTTGGATCAGCTGCTGCACGGCTTCGAGCTTGGCGGGGTTGCGGCCGCAGATCGCGACATCGGCGCCGAGACGCGCCGCCAGGATGGCGGTCGCCTTCCCCATCCCGCTGCCGCCGCCCGTCACGATCACGGCCTGCCCGACGAGGAGATCGTGGCGATAGACGGTGGGGCGGGCGAAAAGGTCCGCGTCGGCCATCCCGCGCCGCGGCCTGGTGGGATCGTCGGGGTCCGGCCTGACATGCAGCTTGGGCGGAAGGTTCAAGATTTCGGGCCTGCCCGCAACACTGCCCTCAGGAAACTGCCCATTGCCACATTCTTCCCTGCCCCGGTATTCCAGAAACGCACCTGGCGACCGGTTCGGCCGGCCGCCGGCCCGGCTGCACGGGCCGATCCCCATAGACAGGCGCGAAATCCGTGGTCACAGCAATCACAGGCGAATACAAAAATCAATCAGGAATGTTTTTTATCGATCGTTGAGGGAGGGTGATGATGGGCAGGCTTGAAGGCAAGGTCGCCGTGGTGCTTGGCGCCGCCAATCCGGGTAATATGGGGCAGGTGATCGCCCGGCGCTTCGCGGCCGAGGGCGCAAAGCTTGTCGTCGCCGGGCGGACGATTGAGCCGCTGCACGCGCTTGCCGGGGAGATCGGCGGCACGGCCTGCCGGTGCGACATCGAAAGCGAGGCCGATCTCGCGGCGCTTGCAGCGCATGCGGTGGAGGCCCATGGCGGGCTGGACATCGCGCTGAACGCGACCGGCTGGGGATTGCTGAAGCCGTTTCTGGAGACCAGCCGCGAGGAGCTGCAACGCATCGTGGCACTGCAGTTCAGCGGCAGTTTCCAATTCTACCAGGCGATGCTTCGGGTGATGCGCGACGGCGGCTCGCTGATCCAGATCTCATCGGCGACGGCGACCATCATGCTGGAGGACCATGCCGCCTATATGGGGACCAAGGCCGGCGCCGATCATGTGATCCGCTGCATCGCCAACGAGTTCGGTCATCGCGGCATCCGCGCCAATTCGCTGGCGCCGGGCTTCACCGCCACGCCGATGACGGAGAAGGCGGCCGCCAACCCGGCCATTGTGGGGGCCTTTGCGAAGGAAGTGCCGCTGGGCCGGGTGGGAACGAGCGAAGATGTCGCCGAGGCGGCGGTGTTCGTGTCGTCCGACGCCTGCTTCCTGACGGGGCAGACGCTGCAGGTGAACGGCGGGCTGACGCTGCGCCGCAACCCGCGCAGCAGCGAGATCCTGGCGGCAGTGCAGGCGGCCAGAAGCTAGAGCGTGCGGATCAGCGTCGCAGCATTGCCGTCCCAGGTCTCGGCCGCCCGGCGCACCGCGGCGAAAAAGGCGCGGATCGCCGGCTTGTCCTCCACGATCTCGATCATGTGGCCCAGGCTGGCGGCGGTATCGACATAGGCGAAGCGCATGTCGCCGAACCGCCCGTCGGCGGCGACGGCGAAGCCCTGGCCGGTGTAGTGCGCCAACGCGGCCGGAAAATCGGCGGCGATGAAAGCGACATGGTGAAACCCGGTGGCGCCCTTCGCCACCGTGTCGTGATAGGCCGAGGGTGTATCGTCATGCTGCTCCACCAGCTCGATCTGGACATCGCCGCTTTGCGCGATCGCGGTCGAGAAGCGGGTGGTGACGGGGACACCGCGATGGCGCGGATCGCCGAGCGCGATATTGCGATTGACGAGGAACGGACCGACCCCGAGCGTCGCGTGCCAGTGGCGCATCGCGGCCTCCAGATCAGGCACGACCCAGGCGAACTGGACGATGTCGGGGCGGTGCGGCGGCTTCATGCCGGCCTTCTGGCATCGGCAATCGCCAGCGTCGAGCGGCTGGCCTCGACCGCCCGGCGGGCGCGTTCCATGGGGCTTACCCCGGACTTGCGCGCCGCCGTCTGCGGCACTTCCACCTCGATCAGCGTGCCCGGGCGCAGCGCGGCAAGGATGGCGGCGATCGGGAAGGCGCCTTCCCCCGGCAGCATGCGGTCGCCGATCGCCTCGCGAAACCGATTCTCCGGTGCCGTCTCCGCCGGGCCGTCGCAGATCTGGGCATAGAAGACGAGGTCGGCGATTTCGGCCACGTCCGCCGGGCCGCCGCCGCTCCGCACCAGGTGCAGCATGTCGAGCGCGACCTCGCCATTGGCCCGGCCGGCGGCGCGCACGATGGCGGCGGCTGTCGCCGCATCGCCCACGGCGGAGAAGGCGTTGAATTCCAGGCCCGCCTTCAGGCCCCGGCCGGCGGCGCGGTCGCAGAAATCGCGGAAGCGCAGGGTGGCGGCCGGCAGGTCGGCCGAATGGATGTGGGCAGTGGCCCGTTGCGCCCCGAGCGCGGCGCCGGTCGCAAGCGCCTCGTCGAAGCGGGCCGGCTCGTCGTCGCGGTCCAGCGGGAACACCTCCAGATTGCCCACCCGGACATGCGCTTCTGCCAGCGCCTCCGCCAGCTGCGCGATATCCTGCGGCCCGACGAGCGGGTAAAGATGGCGCACGGCCGCCGGCATGAAGGTGAACAGCCCGACCTGGGCGCAGCCGAGCCTGGCTGCAATGTCGATCAGCTCCAGCGGTGCGGCGTCCAGCACGGTCAGATGATGCAGCGACAGCGGGTGTCGACCGGCCTCTGCAGAGAAAAAACCATTCATGATTGTTTTTATGTCGCGCTGTGGTAGGCCGCAGTCAAGATCAGCTTCAATCTCGGCCGGGACGATCTCGATGGATGCCGCTGCCACCCTCTCCGCCTGCCAGAAGATGGCTTATGAGCGCGAACGCACCGGCCCCCCCGAGGGCTTCCCCAAGCTTGCCCCAATTCCCGGCCGACGCTATGTCGATCCCGAGTTCCTCGGGTTGGAGCGCACCCGCATGTGGCAGCGCGCCTGGCTCTATGCCGGCCACGCCGACCAGCTTCCCGAGCCCGGAAGCTGGTTCCTGACCCGGAGCACCGGCGCCCCGATCCTGGTGGTGCGCGATCTCGGCGGCACGATCCGGGCCTTCTACAACACCTGCCAGCATCGCGGCGGCCCGCTGGTGAAGGAAGAGGCCGGCAGCGCGCGCGGCTTCATCTGCGGCTATCACGGCTGGAGCTACACGCTGGACGGCCGGCTCACCGCGATCCGCGACCGGCGCGACTTCACCGATTTCGATTTCGCCTGCCATTCGCTGGCCGGGGTCCGCTGCGAGACGCTGGGCAACCTCATCTTCCTGAACGAGGATGCCGAGGCCGAGCCGCTGCTGGCGCATCTTGGCCCGATGGCCGCCGAGCTGGAGCAGTTCGCGCTCGACACGCTGCGGCTGGTGGAGGTGCGGCGCTATCCGGTCGCCTGCAACGTGAAGGTGCTGCTGGACGCCTTCCTGGAGGTTTATCACCTGAAGTCGATCCATGTGGATACGGTGGACCGGTTCCTGGACCATCGTGGCATGTTCATCACGCTGTGGCCGAACGGGCACAGCCGGATGGTCACGCCGAACCGCCGGCCGGAGTGGCAGGACCCGGGCACGCGCGGGATGCCGAAGATTGCGACCGTCACCGAGATTCCGGCGCAGAACAATGTCAGCTATCATATCTTCCCCAATTTCGTGATGCCGCCATCGGATACCGGCATCCCGCTGCTGCAGTTCTGGCCGACTTCGGACCGGACCTGCGAGGTGGTGTCGAGCTGGGTCGCGCCCGACTATGATGCGGCGAACCCGCACCCGCTGTGGGCGGCGCGCACCGCCAACTGGGAGCGCATCCTCTACGAAGACCTCCAGTTCGCGCCGCAGATCCAGGAATCGGTCCAGACCCGCGGGTTCAAGGGCATGCCGCTGAACTATCAGGAGCGTCGAATCTATCACTGGCATGAGGAGCTCGACCGGCGGATCGGTGCCAATAGCGTTCCGGCCGACCTTCGCGTGGAGCCGCTGCTGGACGCCTGGGTGGAGCGCTGACCTTGGAGACTTCATGGACCTGAGACTGAACGCCGACCAGCTCGAGCTGCAGGCCGCCGCACGCGCCTTCGCGCAAGGCGAGCTGAAGCCGATCGCCGAGCAGCTGGAGCGGGACAATGCGCCGCCGAGCCATGCGCTGGTGAAACGCTATGCCGACATGGGGTTCCTGGGGATCAACGTGCCGGCGTCGCTGGGCGGGCTGGGGCTGGGTAATCTGGAAGCGCTGGTGGTGCTGGAGGAGTTCGCAAAGATTTCCTCGGCGGTGGCATTCCCGATCTTCGAATCGTCGGTGGGGCCGGTGCGCGCCATCGAGCATTTTGCACCGCGTGCGCTCGCCGAACGCATCGTGCCTGCCGTCTGCCGGGGCGACATGATCGTCGCGGTTGCCATGTCGGAGCCGGACGCCGGAAGTGCGCTGACCGATTTGAAGACGCGGGGACGTATCGAGGGCGACACGGTCGTGCTGGACGGCAGCAAGCGCTGGTGCTCGGGCGCGGGGCATTCCGACGCCTATCTGGTCTATTGCCGCCTGTCCGAAGCGCCCGGCGCCAAGGGAATCGGCGCGGTGCTGGTGGAAAAAGACGCGCCCGGCCTCGGCTTTGGCCCCAACGAGGAGCTGATGGGGTTCCGCGGCGTCCCCTCGGCCGACATCCATTTCGATGGCTGCACCGTGCCGGCCGGCAACATCGTGGTGCCTGCCGGCGGGTTCAAGCAGCTGATGGAGGCGTTCGATCTGGAGCGCTGCGGCAACGCGACGATGGCGCTGGGCCAGGCTTCGGGCGCGCTGGAGGATGTGCTCGCCTATGTGCAGGAGCGGCGCCAGTTCGGAAAGGCGATCGCCGAGTTCCAGGCGGTGCAGCTGAAGCTCGCCGAGATGCACATGAAGGTGGAGGCGGCGAGGCTGCTGATCTGGCGCGCCGCCGCCAACGCCGAAGACGGGCTGCCCTCGGTGCTGGACAGCTCGACCGGCAAATGCTTCGCCAACATGATCGCCCGCGAAGTGACCGGCGACGCCATGCAGCTGATGGGGGCCTATGGCTATTCCCGGGCCTTTCCGATGGAGCGGCGGCTGCGCGACAGCTGGGGCTGGGGCATCGCCGGGGGCGCCATCGACATCCAGAAGGTGAACATCGCCGGCGCCATGATGGGCCGGCGCTTCGACCAGCGGCGCTGATGGCGCGGCTGCGGCTGGCTGCGCTGGACGCGCTGCCCGAGAGCGGCAGCGCCGCGTTCGAGGTGGACGGACGCTCGGTGCTGCTTTGCCGCAGCTCGGCCGGGCTGTTCGCGGTGGAGAATATGTGCAGCCATGCGATGTCGCCCCTTGCCGGCGGCAAAGTGCGGGGCCCGCATATCTTTTGCCCGCTGCACGGCGTGCGCTTTGACCTGCGCACCGGGGCGCCGTCGGGCGAGCTGACGAAGACGCCGATCGCGACCTATCCCGTCTCGGTCGAGGATGGCGACGTGCTCGTGGACCTGCCCTGATGGCCCGAGCCCTGAGTGCACGACGGCTGCTCCACATCGAGGCGAGCCCGCGGCGCGAGCGGTCTCGATCCTCGGCGGTCGCCGCGGACCTGATCGCCGGGTTGGGCGATATCGAAGTTGAGCGGCTGGCCCTGTTCGAAGCCGACCTGCCGCCGTTCGACGGCGCCGCGATCGAGGCGCGCTATGCGCTGATCGGCGGCGAAAGCGTGCCGCCCGGCGCCCAAGCCTCGTGGCGCCGGGTGGAGGCGGCCATTGCGCATTTCCTGTCGTTCGACCTGTGGCTGTTCAGTGTGCCGATGTGGAACTTCGGAATCCCCTGGCGGCTGAAACAGTATGTCGACCTGATCACCCAGCCGGGGCTGGCCTTCGCGGTCGGTCCGGACGGGCAGGTAGAGGGCAAGGCGCACGGCACCGCGATCCTGGTTGCGGCAGGCGCGCTCGACACCCGGCCGGACGGCGCGCTCGCGGGCCTCGACTTCCAGGTCGCCTATCTCTCCGCCTGGCTTGGCTTCATCGGCGTTTCCGATGTGCGCACCGTGCGCGTCCAGCCGACCTATGGCAGCGAGGCCGAGGTGGAGGGCGCGATGGCGCGCGCCCGCGCGGAGGCAAGGGCGGTCGCCGCCGCGCTGCGCGCATGATCCGCCCGCCGCGCAAGTTCGAGGACCTGAGCATCGGGGAAAGGCGAAAATCCTCCGAGCGGACGGTGACGCGCGACGAGATCGTCGACTTCGCCCGGCGCTATGATCCGCAATGGTTCCATACCGACCCGGAAGCCGCAGTTGAGTCGGTGTTCGGGGAAGTCGTCGCGAGCGGCATCCATGTGCTGGCGCTGTGGCGCCAGCTGGACCATGAAATGAACGGCGATATCGACTTCGTGTGCGGGATCGGCTTCGACGAGCTGCGGCTGACGGCGGCGCTGAGGCCCGATGACACCATCCACGCAGTGTCGGAAGTGCTGGAGCTGACCCCCTCGCGGACCCGAGCGGACCGGGGCACCGCCATTACCCGCTATGCGGTGGTGAACCAGCACGCTGCGGAAATCGTGCATTTCCGCAGCATCAATCTGGTGCACCGGCGGAACAGCCGAAGCCTCACGCCGCAGGCGACGACGGCGCGATGATCGCGGCACGCCGCGCCTGCCAGATGCACGCGCCGGCGATGATCACTGCACCCGCCCAGGTCCGCCACGACACCGCCTCGTCGAAGAAGATCCAGCCGAACAGAGCCGCCCAGAACAGCGCGGTATATTCGAACGGTGCCAGCGTCTGCGCCTCGGCCCGGGCATAGGCGCGGGCGAGGAACTGCAGGGCGATCGCGCCGGTGAGCCCGGCCAGCCCCACCCAGGCCCAGTCGATCCCGCGGGGCAGGATTTCGTCGCTTGGCACCACCACCAGCAGGAACGGCAGCAGGATCAGCATCGGGATGGTCGCACCCAGCAGGCTGACCAGCGCCGGGCCGTCCTTCGCGGCGCGCGAGCGCATGATGATGACGCCGAGCGCATAGGTGACTGCCGAGCCCAGCACCGCGCCCACGCCCAGCAGATAGCCGGGCCGTCCGAAATCGGGATTGAACCCGACCGCCACCAGCACGCCGACGAACCCGATGCCGCCCGCCGCCACGCTGCCGGGCTGCATGCGCTCCTTCAGCAGCAGGCTTGCCATCGGGGGCACCAGGAGCGGTGCGATGAAGGCGATGGTGACTGCCTCTGCCAGCGGCAGCTGGCCCAGCGACCAGAAGAACAGGAAGGCCGACCCCGCGATGATGACGCCGCGCAGCAGGTGCGCCGGCAGCATCTCGCGTGTGATCGCCGGGCGGCCGGCCTGCACCCAGAAGCCCAGCGTGAAGACCACCGCAATCGCGTAGCGCCAGAAGGTCGCCATCAGCGCCGGGTTGGTCAGCACCAGCTGCTTCATCACGGCGTCCATCGCGCAGAACAGCGCCATGCCGATCAGGTAGAGGAGTATGGGGCCGGGTTGCATTCGACGGCGATGGCGGCCGCCCGCGGTGATTGCAACTGTTCGCCGACGAGGGCATGAGGCTGCGGCATGACGCTGCGGCATGAGGCTGCCGAAATTGCCGCCGCCCGCGCGGCACAAGGAGAAGGGGTGCTATGATGGCGAAACTGCTTGGAAATCTGAACTATGCGCTGCTGCTCGGCGTCGCGCTGCTGCTGGTGGTGGCCTTCGGCTTCCACGGCGCAATCTTTGCGGACCCGGCGTCGCACCTGCAGTTCGCCAACGGCTTTTTCCGTTTCCTGCATGTGCTGTGCGGAATCATGTGGATCGGCCTGCTCTATTATTTCAATTTCGTGCAGATCCCGACGATGCCCAAGGTGCCGGCCGAGCTGAAGCCCGGCGTGTCGAAATATATCGCGCCGGCCGCGCTGTTCTGGTTCCGCTGGGCGGCCGCCTTCACGGTGCTGACCGGGCTGATCGTGGCCATGCTGTCGGGTTACATGATCGAGGCGCTGACGCTGCAATCGCCCTACCGGCTGATCGGGCTGGGCATGTGGCTCGCGCTGATCATGGCGTTCAACGTGTGGTTCATCATCTGGCCCAACCAGAAGAAGGCGCTGGGCATCGTGGACGCCGACGCCGACACCAAGGCGAAGGCGGCTACCACGGCGATGATCTTCAGCCGCACCAACACCGTGCTCAGCCTGCCGATGCTGTATACGATGGTGACGCAGGGCTGGCTCGGCGGAGCTTGAGCTAGGGATCCCCACCCTGTCATCCCAGCTTAGGCCGGGATCTCCCCGCTTGCGCAGGCGCAGAGGTGGCAGATGCCAGCCTAGGCTGGCATGACATGTCCTCAATTTACGCTAACATCCACCAGTTCAGCCCTCCGGCGCACCCAAACGGGCGCGGATCTGGCCGATTTCCACGAAGGTTTCCAGCCGGATCAGGCGCTTTTCATGATCGAGCAGGAGGTCTGCCTGCTGCCGGAGCTGCGCCGCGACCCGGTCGACGTCGCCCCGAAGCTCGACCACGGACTTCACTGCATCGAGCAACCGATCGAGCGTGCTCATCTGCCGCTGCTCGACGCTGCGCTCAACGGGCGGCGCGCAGGGCCGCGATCTCGGCCAGGCGCCCTTCCGCATGCGCCACCGCATCGCCGAGCGCGGCCCGCATCGCCTGCGCATGGGCCTCCAGCTCGGCGGCCATCGCCTCGATCTCCAGCGCGCCGGGCTCGTAGCCGGCAGCCGCCCGGCGGACCAGTTCCGACGGCGTGATGTCGAGCGCGCGGGCGCGGGTTTCGATCGCCCGCTTGTCGTCCGGCGACATCATCACCACCATTCGGGATGTCATGGGCGCGGGCGACGGGCGTCGCAGCGTTGCGATGTTCATGTCCATGACATGCACATAATCTATGGTCGTCGACCCGTCAATGCACCTCGATCGCCATCGCCGTCGCTTCGCCGCCGCCGATGCAGAGCGACGCGACACCCCGGCCGCCGCCGCGCGCCCGAAGCGCGTGGATCAGCGTGACCAGAATACGCGCCCCCGACGCGCCGATCGGGTGCCCCAGCGCCGTCGCCCCCCCGTTTACGTTCAGCTTCGCGTGCGGGATGCCGAGTTCCTGCATCGCCGCCATCGCGACCACCGCGAACGCCTCGTTCACTTCGAACAAGTCGGTCCCCTCCACGGCCCAGCCCAGCTTCCCCAGCAGCTTCTGCATCGCCGGGACCGGCGCGGTCGAAAACCAGGCGGGGGCCTGGGCGTGGACGCTGTGGCCGCGGATCGTCGCCAGCGGCGACAACCCCCGCGTCTCCGCCGTTTCGCGCCGCATCAGCACCAGCGCGGCCGCCCCGTCCGAAATGGAGCTGGCGTTGGCAGCCGTCACGGTGCCGTCGGCGGCGAATGCAGGTTTCAGGTTCGGGATCTTGTCGGGCCGGGCCTTGCCGGGCTGCTCGTCGGTGGCGATGTCGCCGGCTTTGGTTGCCACGCCCACGATCTCGGCGGCGAACCCGCCCGAGGCGATGGCGGCATTCGCGCGGGACAGCGAGGCAAGCGCATAATCGTCCTGCGCGGCACGGCTGAACTGGTATTTCCGCGCGCAGTCCTCGGCGAAACTGCCCATCGCCCGGCCCGGTTCATAGGCATCTTCCAGCCCGTCCAGGAACATATGGTCGATAACGCGGCCATGCCCCATCCGATAGCCGCCGCGCGCCTTTGGCAGCAGATAGGGCGCATTGGTCATGCTCTCCATCCCGCCAGCCGCGACGATGTCGGCGCTGCCCGCCTTCAACGCGTCGTGCGCGTCCATCACCGCCTTCATTCCCGAGCCGCACATCTTGTTCAGCGTGACGCAGGCGGTGCCCAGGTCGAGCCCCGCCTTCAGGGCCGCCTGCCGCGCCGGGGCCTGGCCCTGCCCCGCCGGAAGCACGCAGCCCATCACCACCTGTTCCACGTCGGCCGCGCCCAGCGCAGCATCGCCGACGGCAGCCCGAAGCGCGGCGGCACCCAGTTCCGGGGCGGTCACGTCGCGGAAATCGCCCTGGAACCCGCCCATCGCGGTGCGGCGGGCGCCGACGATGACGATATCGGACGGGGCAGCAGACATCGCGTTCATTTCAGCAGCTTTCGTTCAGGGGCCAGGGCAAGGTGCCGCAGGCCGTGCGCGCCTCCGGCGTTGGCGAGGAATCCGGTCACGGCCGGGCTGACCAGCGACCAGTCGAGCGGCTGCACCAGCCCGATCACGCTGGCGTCGGCGGCCCACAGCCGCTCGGCCGCCGACAGGGCGGCGCGACGCTCTGCCAGCGTCGGCGCAGACCAGCTCTCGGCCAGCAGCCGGTCGGCTTCGGGAAGACAGGCGCCGTGGCGGTTGGCGTTGCAGCGCAGCGGCAGCAGGAAGGCGAGCGGACTGTTGATCGGGGAGGCGCGGCGGACCAGTGCCAGGTCGAAATCGCCCCGACCGACGGCGCGTTCATGCTCTTGCGCGGTTCGGCGCATCAGCACCAGGTCGATTCCGATCGCCGACAGATCGGCGGCGACCGCAGCCATCAGCCGGCTGTCGCCCGGGCTGTCGCCGATCGCGACCGCCAGCTTCAGCCGCCCCTCCACCGCCTCCACGTCGGCTTCCGCCAGCAGGCGGCGCGCTTCCTCCTGCCGGGCCACCAGCGGCAGGCCGGCCCAGTCCGGCGCGGCGGCGACATGGGCCGTCACCGCAGGCGGCACCAGCCCGAGCAGCGGCGCGGCGGCCTGGCTGCCGAACAGCGCCGGGCCCAGCGAATTGCGGTTCACCGCCAGTTGCAGTGCGGTGCGCACGCCGAGCCGGTCGAGCGGCTTGCGCTTTGCATTGACGAGAAGCGCCATCGCCGCCCGGCTCGGCTCCAGGCGGAGCGTCTCGCGCCGGGCGGTCACTCGCGCCGTGCCCAGCCCGTCGAGCTCGCCGCCGAGTACCAGGTCGGTTTCGCCCCGGTTGAAGCGCTGCACGGCGGCGTCGCCCATGCCGGTGCGGATGGTGGCGGTGGCCAGCGCTACTTCGGCCGCGGCGAAATATCCGGGGTTTCGGACCAGCCGGATACCGCTGGCGATATCGTCAGGGGCATCGTTCTCAGCGGAGGTCGCAACGGTGAACGCGCCGGCGCTGCCGGCCTTGCCGACGGGCCTGACGGCGAGCGCCGGGATCGCCAGCAGCTCCAGCAGTTCCGGTTGCGGCGTCGACAGCCGCACTTCGATCACCGTCTCCAGAGGGGCGGAAACCCCGGTGACGCCCGCCATCAGGTCGCGCGCCAGCGGGCCGGCGCGGCCGCTCCGCGCGCGTTGCAGCGAAGCGATCACGTCGGCGGCCCGCACCCGGCGACCGTCGGCAAAACTCGCCTCGCGCAGGCGGAACACGATGGACAGCCCGTCGTCTGCAACGCGCCAGCTCTGCGCCAGCCCGGGGACGACCCGGCCGCCGGCATCGCGCGCAGTAAGGCCGGCCGAAACCGCATCTGACACCAGCGCCGCGGTCGCGGCATCGCCGATCGCGTCCACGCGAAGCGGCGGCGGCTCCGCCTCGCCGCGGTTGCAGGCAGCGGTTGCGAGCGAAACGGCAAGCAGCATCAGCGGGGGCATCAGCGGGAGGAACGGCCGGCGCATGGCCGCCTTCGTTCGCGCAAACAAAGCCGGGTGGCAAGCACCAAGGGCGCTGGTAAGGAGGCGGCCATGCAAAGGCTTTCCGACGATATCGCGAACCTGGTCGGCGGCACGCCGCTGGTGCGGCTGAAGGGCCCCTCCGAGCGCAGCGGCTGCGACATCTGGGGCAAATGCGAATTCATGAACCCGGGCGGCTCAGTAAAGGACCGGGCCGCGCTGTTCATCCTGCGCGATGCGGAGGCCTCGGGCACGCTGAAGCCGGGCGGCACGGTCGTGGAGGGCACGGCAGGGAACACAGGGATCGGGCTGACGGTGATCGGGGCAGCGCTGGGCTACCACAGCGTCATCGTGATGCCCGAAACCCAGAGCCAGGAAAAGAAGGACGCGCTGAGGGCACTCGGCGCCGAGCTGGTGCTGGTGCCGGCGACCTCCTACGCCAACCCGGGCCATTATGTGCACACCTCGCGCCGGCTGGCAGCCGAAACCGAGGGGGCCGTCTGGGCCAACCAGTTCGACAATGTTGCCAATCGCCTGGCCCATATCAAGACTACCGCGCCCGAGATCTGGGCGGCGCTGGACGGCCGGATCGACGGTTTCATCTGCGCGGCGGGCACCGGCGGCACCGTGGCCGGGGTCGGCATGGGGCTGAAGGAGCTGGACCCGGCCGTCACGATCGGCCTCGCCGATCCGGACGGGGCTGCGCTCTACGGCCATTATGCCTGCGGCGAACTGAACGCCGAGGGGAACAGCGTGGCGGAAGGCATCGGGCAGAGCCGCATCACCGCCAATCTGGAAGGCGCCCCGATCGACATCGCTTTTCGCGTGAGCGACGCCGAGGCGTTTCCCCTGATGCACGAGCTGATGCAGCGCGACGGCCTGCACCTGGGCCTCTCCAGCGCGATCAACGTGGCGGGCGCCGAGAAACTGGCGCGGCACCTGGGCCCGGGCAAGCGCATCGTCACCATCCTGTGCGACAGCGGCAGCCGCTATCTCTCCACGATCTGGAACCCCGAATGGCTGGGCGAGCGCGGCCTGCCGCTGCCGCCGTGGCGGCGGGGCTGAACCCGAACGGCTCGACAGCCCTTCGCCGACTTGGTAGACGGGCGTTCATGGACCGAATGCGAGCTGGCCTGACGGGCCTTGGCATTGTCTTCCTGTTCACAATCGCCGCCGCGGCCGCCTTCGGGCCGTCGGACGGCGACCCCTCGGTCGAGCAGCAGGACAAGGTGCCGGGCGAACCGCTGGCGCAACTGGGGGTTGCCCCCGGGCCGGAGAAGGACCGGCAGGCGACGCCGGAGCCCGGGGAGCTTCCGGCGGGCCCTGCTGCCGAACCAGCCCCGGCAACCGAAAGCCCCGCCTCGATCCTGCCCGACCCAGGTGCCGGCCCGCCGCCCGGCGGGGACCGACCCGTCAGGATCTGAGCGCGAAGGCCGACCGGTGGCGACCCGGCATCTCGTTCTCCTGCTTCTGCTGCTGCCCATGCTCGGGCTGGGCGGGCTGGCGCTGCGGCAACAGGCCGGGGCGGAACATCTGCTGCCGGGGCTGGACCCGGCGGATGTTGCCCGCATCGAACTGGCGCGCGGGCGCGAGCAGGTGGTGCTGGCGCGCCGGCTCGACACCGGGGCCTGGGAAATCCTGTCCGCAGCCGACGCCCCCGGGGACGCGGTGCGCATTGCGGCTATGCTGGAGCGGTTGGCGGCGCTGAAGGCGAAGCCGACACCTGCCGGGACGGCCGCCCCCGCGCGCGAGCCGCTGGCGCTCCGCCTGAGCGATGCGGCCGGGCGGGAGCTGGGCCAGGCCGCCTTCTGGGACGGCGAGGCGCGCCGGCTGCCGGGGGGCCCGCGGCTCGCGATCGACCGGGCGCCGGCGCTGCCGCTCTGGCCGTCGGCCTGGACCAGCCTCAGCCCGCCAAAGATCGACGTGTCCAGGATCGAAGCGGTGGAGCGGATCACACCCGCCGGCGCCGAGCCGCTGCCGCCGGCCGCCGTCGGCGAGGTCGCGCGCACCTTGCAGTCGCTCAGCGCGCGCGATTTCACCGCCGGTGCCTCGGTCGACTGGCGCGGGGCGCGGCAGTTCCGAGTGTATCTCGCCGATGGCAGCACCCTCGATCTCCAGCAGGTTGCCGACGGTGACGGCCGCACCTTCCTTCGCCTGACGTCCGACCGGATGACCGACGTGCGGGCGGTGCGGCGCTATGCGTTCCGGGTCAAGGCACCGCTGCCATGACTTGGCCACGTCGCGCACAGACTTTTCCACAACTGTTTACAATTCCGATGGCCTCGTCAGACGGTTATCGAAAGCGAGGTTTATCAGCTACTTGCAGAGAATAGCCCGAATTCGACCATAAAATCCCATTGAATACCCACGATAGCCCATGCTATCCCTTGTCCACAGGGGTTGGCGTGCGGTTGACCGGCATTTCGAGGGCATTTCCCCCGCCCTCCGGCACAGTCTCCGAGCCGGCCCCTCAAGAGGGGAACTGTCATTCGCGGTTATTTTTCAGGGACCTATGTGAACGGAGTCGATGCCAAGCATCGGCTGTCCGTTCCAGCGCCCCTGCGCGAGACGATCGAGACTCGAAGCCAGGTGAAGGCGCTGGTTCTGGGCCCGGACGAGCATATGCCGTGTCTCGTCGGTTACGACGTCAGCTATTTCGAGCGAATCCAGGCCCGCCTGGACAACGAGTTCGCCGGCGACTTCGGCCCCTCCCGGGGCGCCAAGGCGCGCGAGCTGTTCGGCATGACCGAGCAGCTGAAATATGACGACACCGGCCGCATCCTCCTGGGCCCCATGCTTCGCGACCTGGGGGAGCTCACCGGGCCTGCGGTTTTCATGGGCATGGGCGACCATTTCCAGATCTGGGCTCCCGCGCTGCTGTTGAAGCACCATGCCGACAACCCGCGCCTGGCCCGGATGGTGAACGCGCTGCTGGCGGGGAAGGCGGCATGACGTTGCACCATGTCCCCGTGATGCTGGGCGAGGTGATGGCGGCACTCGCGATTGTGCCGGACCATCATGTCGTCGACGGCACCTTCGGCGGCGGCGGCTATGCGGCAGCGGCGTTGGCCGCCGGCGCCGCCGTGACGGGTTTCGACCGCGACCCTCGCGCCATCGCCACCGCCCGATCGATGGTGGAAGCCGCCGGCGGCCGGCTTCGCCTGGTGAACCGCCCGTTCGCAGCGATGGCCGACGAACTGGGTGCCGCCTCGGCCGACGGTGTCGCGCTCGACCTCGGGTTCTCGTCGATCCAGATGGACGACCCGGCCTATGGGCTGACCTTCCAGGCCGACGGCCCGCTCGACATGCGGCTGTCGGGCGCCGGCGAGAGCGCGGCCGACTTCCTGAACGGCGCAACCGAAGCCGAAATCGCCGACGTGCTGTTTCACTATGGCGAGGAGCCTGCCGCGCGCCGCATCGCGCGCGCCATCGTCGCCGACCGCCCCTTCACCACGACGGCGCCGCTCGCCGCCCTCATCCGCCGCGTCGTGAAGGCCGGCGCATCCGGCCGGGGGGAGCAGAAGCGCGACCCGGCGACGAAGAGCTTTCAGGCGATCCGGATCCGGGTGAACGACGAGCTGGGCGAGCTGGAGCGCGGGCTGGTGGCGGCGGAAGCCGTGCTGAAGCCCGGCGGCCGGCTGGCGGTGGTCAGCTTCCACAGCCTGGAGGACCGGATCGTGAAGCGATTTCTTGCCGAGCGTTCGGGCAGCCTGCCTTCGGGCTCGCGACATCTGCCCGATGCGGCGCCGGGGCAGGCCCCCAGTTTCGAACGGCCAGCGAAGGCGGCGCGCCCGGGCGCGCGCGAAGTGGCGGCGAACCCCCGGTCGCGGTCTGCGACGCTGCGCGTGGCGCGCCGCAGCCGGGCCGCTGCCTGGGGGGCTGCCGCCTCCCGAACATCGAGTGCCGCAATCCAGCAGGAGACGATGCCATGGCCGAGCTAATGCGGGCGCGGGTGATGATGACGTCGCGGGAGGGCGTGGCCTGGAACAGCGATTCCTCGGCGCGAAACGCCGGACGGCGCGGCTGGGCCTCCACCATCTGGCTGGTGGCCGGCACGCTGGCGGTCGCCTTGACCAGCTACAGCCTCAGCCTGCAGGTTTCCAACGAGCGGCGCGAGACCGACCGGCTGGCGCAGCGCAACCGCGCGCTGGAAACCGACCTGAAGGCGCTGGACGCCGAGCTTCGGGTGCGGATGCGCATGCCGCAGCTGCAGCGCTGGAACGACGATGTGCTGGGGCTGATGCCGATTTCGGCCAGCCAGTATCTGGCCAGCCCGGTGCGCCTCGCCGACTATGGCAAACCGCTGCCGGGGGATGTGCCGGTGCAGCTGCCGAGCGTGCAGCTCGCCGTTCGCGATGTTCCGATGACCGCCGCACCGCTGGGCGCCGCGCCGAAGCTGATCGCCACCGCTGCGCCGTCCGCGCCGTCCGGTGCCATCGCGCGACCGGTGGCCGAGCCCATCGCCCCAGTCCTCGCGTCTGCCGAGGCCGCACCGGCGGACCTGCTGCAGCAGGTGGAAATGCTGGGCCGCGCCCCGCCCGGCACCGACAACTGAGCGCATGAGCCCAGCCGCCCTCGCCCGCACCAGCATCCGCCTCCCCGGCCATCGGCAGATGGCGCTGGGGACGGCGCGGCAGCGGCTTGCGGTCGGCATCCTCATGTTCGGGGCTCTCACCCTGCTGGTCGGCCTTCGCCTGGCCGAGCTGGCCCTGTTCGACGGCGCGCCACGCCACCGGGGCGCCGCAGTCGCCTCGCCGCATCTTCGCGCCGACATCGTGGACCGCAACGGGGTCGTGATGGCGAGCTCGTTCGAAGCCTATGGGCTGGCGGCGCGGCCTCAGGACATTCTGGGCGACAAGGCGGCGGTCGTGGCGAAGCTCGCCGCCATCCTGCCCGAGCGCGACATCGCCGCGATCCGCGCCGCGGTGTTCCACGATGGCAAGTTCCGCTATATCGCGCGCCGCATCCTGCCCGAACAGGCCGAGGCGATCCGCCGGCTGGGCGAGCCCGGCCTGACGCTGGAGCGGGAGGCCGAGCGGCTGTACCCGCATGTCGGCCTGGCGGCGCATCTGGTGGGCTACACCGGGATCGACGGACGCGGCGAAGGCGGCATGGAGCGCGCGTTCGAGGCCCGGCTGACCGATCCGGAAAAGCGCAACCAGCCGCTGGTGCTGGCGATGGACGCGCGCGTGCAGCAGGCGCTGGAAAGCGAGCTGAACGACCAGATGGTGGCGCAGAAGGCGGCCGGCGCCGCCGGCGTGGTGATGGACGTGGAAACCGGAGAAGTGCTGGCGATGGCGTCGCTGCCGGCGTTCAATTCCAACCGGCCCGGGGGCCTCACGGGGATGCCGAGCCACATGAACCGGGCGACGCTCGGCGTCTATGAGCTGGGCTCGACCTTCAAGGCCTTCACGATCGCGATGGCGCTGGATTCGGGCGCCGTCACCGACCTTGCCGAGCGCTTCCCGACCACCCCGATCGCGGTCGGGCGGCACCGCATCTCCGACAGTCACCCCAAGGGATATCCGCTGTCGGTGCCCGAGGTGCTGATCCACTCGTCCAACGTCGGCACGGCGCGGATGGCCGAGCGAATGGGCCGTGACACGCAGGAGCGCTTCCTGCGCCAGCTCGGCCTGATGGACCGGGCGCCCGGCGAGATCCTGGAGGCTGGCCGCACGCTGACCCCGCCGCCCCACAACTGGGGACTTTCCAGCGTGATGACGGTGGGTTTCGGCCACGGCATCGCGGTTACTCCGTTGCACCTCGCCAACGCCTATGCCGCGCTGGTGAACGGCGGCATCTATCGCCCGGCGACGTTCCTGAAGATCGCGCAGGGTAAAGAGCGGCCGGGCCGCCGCGTGTTCACCGAACGAACCTCGCTGCTGCTGAACGGCATGCTTCGCCTCGCCGTGCTGGACGGCACCGGCAGGCGTGCCGATGCCGAGGGCTATCGGGTAGGGGGCAAGACCGGAACCGCGGAAAAGGTGCTGGAAACCGGGCGCGGGTATGACCGGCGGCGCAACATCACCACCTTTGCCGGCGCCTTCCCGATGGACGCGCCGCGCTATGTCGTCGTCACGATGGTGGACGACCCGTCGGCCGGGCTGCGCTCGGCGGGTGCGGTTGCGGCGCCGGTGTTCAAGAATGTGGTGAACCGGATCGCCCCGGTGCTGGATGTGGCCCCTTCGGAGCGGGAGCCCGACGTGGCGCCGTTCGAGGGGCTTTATGTGGACCGCACGAAGAAGCCGGTGCCATGAGCGATCCGCTGGCAACCGTGCGCGAGCGCATCAGCGGGTTCGCGATCGACCATCGCCTCGTGGCGCCGGGCAGCGTGTTCGGGGCGTTCCGGGGCGAGCGGTTCGACGGCGAAAGCGTGATCGCCGACGCCGTGAAGGCCGGCGCCGTCGCGGTGGTCGCCCGGCCGGAGGCGCCGGTGGCGGGGGCGCTCCATGTCGCCGATGCCGAGCCCCGGCGCGCGTTCGCCCGGCTCGCGGCCGGCTTCTATGCGCCTTATCCGCCGGTCACCGTTGCGATCACCGGCACCAACGGCAAGACTTCCACGGCCGAAATCGTCCGCCAGCTCTGGCACCTGTCGGGCGAGCGGGCCGCCAGCATCGGGACGCTGGGCGTGACCACGGCGGGCGAGCAGGTGAAGGCCGGGGCGGGAGGGCTGACCACGCCCGATATCGTCACTTTCCTGTCCAATGCAGCCGGCCTTGCGCGCGAAGGCATCAGCCACCTTGCCTTCGAGGCCAGCTCGCACGGGCTGGCGCAGTATCGCACCGAAGGGCTGCCGGTGCGCGCGGCTGCCTTCACCAACCTCACTCGCGACCATCTGGATTATCACGCCACGATGGACGCCTATTTCGCGGCCAAGCTGCGGCTTTTCACCGAAGTGCTGGACGCCGACGGCACTGCGGTTGTGTGGCTGGACCGGGAGGCGGCGGGCGCTGGCTATAACCTGGCCGTGATCGAGGCTGTGCGGTCGCGCGGCGTGAAGCTGCTGACGGTCGGGCCCGACGGCGACGACCTGAAGCTGGTGAAGCGCGTGCCGACGCTGCTGGGGCAGACCCTGGCCGTGGCCCATGGTGGCGGCGAGCAGATGGTGACCCTGCCGCTGATCGGCGGCTATCAGGCGGCCAACGCGCTGGTGGCCGCGGGCCTTGCGCTGGCATGCGGGATGGAGGCGAAGGCGGCGCTGGCGGGCTTGTCGCGGATTTCGGGCGTACGCGGCCGGCTGGAGCGGGCGGTGATCACGCCCTCGGGAGCGCCGGTCTACGTCGACTATGCCCACACCCCGGACGCACTGGAGGCGGCAGTGGCGGCGCTGCGCCCGCACACGGCCAACCGGCTGATCTTGATGTTCGGCTGCGGCGGCGACCGCGACCGGGGCAAGCGGCCGGAGATGGGGGCCATTGCCGCGCGCCAGGCCGACCTGGTGATCGTGACCGACGACAATCCGCGGAGCGAGGACCCGGCCACGATCCGCGCCGCCATCCTGGAGGCAGCGCCCGGCGCACGGGAAATCGGCGGGCGGGCCGAGGCGATTCGGGCCGCCGTGGGCGAAGCGAAACAGGGCGATGTCGTGCTGCTGGCGGGCAAGGGCCATGAGCAGGGCCAGATTATGGGCACCGACGTGCTGCCGTTCGACGATGTCGAGGTGGCGCAGACGGCTGCCGGGGCGCTGCAAAGATGACGCCGCTGTGGGCCGGCGCCGAGATTGCGGCTGCGACCGGCGGGCAGCTCTCCGCGCCGTTCGAGGTGGACGGGGTGTCGTTCGACAGCCGGGAGGTGATCGGCGGCGAGCTGTTCGTCGCGCTCCGCGGCACCGCGACCGATGGGCATCGCTTCGTCGATGCAGCCGCCACGCGAGGGGCGGCGGGCTTCCTGGTGGAAGCGCCGGTCGACCGGCCGCATGTGTGCGTCGCCGACAGCCAGCGCGCGCTCGACGCACTGGCGATCGCCGCCCGCGCCCGCACCGGCGCCACCATCGTCGGCGTGACCGGAAGCGTCGGCAAGACCGGCACCAAGGAAGCGCTGCGCCGCGCGTTCGAGCGGACGGCGCCGGATGCCGCGCACGGGTCGGTGAAGAGCTACAACAACCACACCGGCGTGCCGCTCAGCCTGGCGCGGATGCCGGCCGCCACGCAGTTCGGCGTGTTCGAGATGGGCATGAACCACGCCGGCGAGATCGCAGCGCTCACCCGGATGGTGCGCCCGCATGTCGCCGTCGTCACCTGGGTCGCCAATGCGCATATCGAGAATTTCGCCGACGAAGAAGGGATCGCCCGCGCCAAGGCGGAGATTTTCGAGGGCGTGGAACCCGGCGGCACCGCCGTCTGGCCGCACGACAACCGCCACGCCGCCATCCTGTCGTCGGCCGTCGCGGCGCACGGTCTTGCGTCGCTCAGCTTCGGCTGGAACGAGGGCGCCGATGTCCGCGTGCTGGCGGCCGACATCGGTGCCGAGGGCACCGATCTGGTTGCCGATGTCGCCGGCGACGAGCTGCACTGCCGGGTCGGCATGGCGGGGCGCCACTGGGTCGGCAATGCGCTGGCGGTGCTGGCCGCGGTGAAGGCGGCTGGCGGCGACCTTGCCGAGGCCGGGCTGGCGCTGGCCGGGATGACCGGCCTTGCTGGGCGGGGCAGCCGGGTGACGGTGCAAGTGCCCGGCGGCAGCGCCATCCTGATCGACGAAAGCTACAACGCCAATCCGGCCTCGATGGCGGCCGCGCTTGCGGTGCTGGGCGCGTGGCCGGCGCGGCGGCGCCTCGCGGTGCTGGGCGCGATGCGCGAGCTGGGCGGCGAAGTGGACGCGCTCCACGCCGGCCTGAAGGCGCCGATCGCCGAGGCCGGGGTTGCGGAGATCGCGCTGGTGGGCCCGGAAATGGCGGCGCTGAAGCTGGACGGCGCAGCCTATCTGCCGGACGCCGATGCTGCGACCGACTGGGCCCGCGCGATGCTTCGCGACGGCGACGTGCTGCTGGTGAAGGGATCGAACTCGGTCGGCCTGGGCCGGCTGGTCGGCGCCCTGAAGGGGGCCGCCGCATGATCTTCCACCTCGCCGAATGGCTCGGCTTCCCGGGCGCGCTGAACGTGATCCGCTACCTGACGTTCCGGTCGGGGGCGGCGCTGATGACGGCCCTGTGCATCGGCCTCATCATCGGCCCGCGCTTCATCGCCTGGCTGCGGCAGAACCAGGGCAAGGGCCAGCCGATCCGCGAGGACGGGCCGGCATCGCACCTGATCACCAAGAAGGGCACGCCCACCATGGGCGGGCTGATGATCCTGATCTGCCTCACCATCGCCACCCTGCTCTGGATGGAATGGAACAAGCCGTTCGTCTGGGCAGCCCTGTTCGTGACGCTGGGGTTCGGCGCCATCGGCTTCATCGACGACTACAACAAGGTGATGAAGCGGACGTCGGCCGGCGTCTCCGGGCGGATGCGGCTGCTCGCCGAGTTCGTGATTGCCGCCATCGCCGTCTATTATGTGTCGCTGTTCACCGGCACCACGCTGTATCTCCCGTTCCTGAAGGACTTCGGGGTGGGGCTGGGCTGGTTCTATATCGCATTCGGGGCCTTCGTGATCGTCGGCGCCGGGAATGCAGTCAACCTCACCGACGGACTGGACGGGCTGGCGACGATGCCCGTCATCATCGCGGCGATGACGTTCGGCGTGATCGCCTATCTGGTCGGCAATGCGGTGTTCGCCGACTATCTCGGCGTGCATTTCGTGGCCGGTGCCGGCGAGCTACTGGTGTTCGTGGGCGCGCTGGTCGGCGCCGGGCTCGGCTTCCTGTGGTTCAACGCGCCGCCGGCGGCCGTGTTCATGGGCGACACCGGCAGCCTCGCGCTGGGCGGAGCGATCGGCACCATCGCCGTCATCACCAACCATGAGCTGGTGCTGGTGATCGTGGGCGGCCTGTTCGTGCTGGAGGCGGTGTCCGTCATCGTCCAGGTCGCCTCGTTCAAGCTGACCGGCAAGCGCGTGTTCAAGATGGCGCCGATCCACCATCATTTCGAGCAGCTGGGCTGGTCGGAATCGACCGTCGTCATCCGCTTCTGGATCATCGCGCTGGTGCTGGCCCTGTCCGGCCTCGCGACGTTGAAGCTGCGCTGATGCTGGCCGCCCCCTCTCTCGCCGGCCGGCGTTTCGCGGTCTATGGCCTCGCCCGCTCGGGCCTGTCGGTGCTGCGCTTCCTCGCCCGCTCGGGCGTAGCGGCCGTCGGCTGGGACGAGGCGGATGCGGCCCGGGCCACCGCCCTCGCGGAATTCCCGGATCTTGTGCTTGCCGATCCGGCGACCCTCGATCTTGCCGGCTTCGACGGACTGGTCGTCTCGCCAGGCGTGCCGCTGAACCGGCACCCGCTGGCGGCACGGGCGCGGGCGGCCGGCGTACCGATCCTGGGCGACATCGAGCTGTTCCAGCAGGCCCGCGAAACCCTGCCGCGGCACAGGCTGGTCGCGATCACCGGCACCAACGGCAAGTCGACGACGACGGCGCTGCTGCATCATCTGCTCGCGTCCGCCGGCATCACCGCCCGCCTTGGCGGCAATATCGGGCTCCCCATCCTGGACCAGCCGCAATTGCCGGCGGGCGGGGTCTATGTGCTGGAGCTTTCCAGCTTCCAGATCGACCTCTGCACGACACTGGCCTGCGACGTCGCGATCTATACCAACCTCACGCCTGATCATCTGGACCGCTACGAGGGCCTGCCGGGCTATGCCGCCGCCAAGGCGCGGCTGTTCGCGATGCAGCCCCCCGGCGCCCACGCGGTGATTGCGACGGACGACGACTGGACCCGCGCCGCCGCCGCCGCGCTGCCGCCGGGGCTCCGGCTGGCCCGGGTTTCCGCCACCGACATCGCCCCGCACGACCAGGCGCGCTGGCCCGCGCTCGCCGGGCCGCACAATGCGCAGAATGTCGCCTGCGCCGCAGCCGCCGCCCGGCTGCTGGGCGTGGGCGAGCAGGCGCTGGAAGCGGGCCTGCGCAGCTTCCCCGGCCTGCCGCACCGGATGGAAATCGTGGGCGAGGTCGTCGGCGTCCGCTATGTCAACGACAGCAAGGCGACCAACCCCACCAGCGTCGCGCCCGCGCTGCAGGCATTCGACCATATTCACTGGATTCTGGGCGGGCAGGCCAAGACGCCCGAGCTGGACGCCTGCCTGCCGCATCTGGGCACGGTGAAGGCCGCCTATGTGATCGGGGAAGCCGCCCCGCTGTTCGCCGCCATTCTCCGACCATATCTGGGCGTGACCGAGGCGGGAACGCTGGACGCCGCCGTCGATGCCGCGGCGGGCGCCGCCGTTGCCGGGGACACCGTGCTGCTGTCGCCGGCCTGCGCCTCGTTCGACCAGTTCCACGATTACGAAGCGCGCGGGGCGGCCTTCCGCGATGCCGTCCGAAGGATGGCCCAATGAACGAAGCCGGGAAGCGGATCGCCGCATGAGCTTCCTCACGATCTCGTTCGGGCGCGCCGATCGCAACCCGGTGGCCCGCTGGTTCTGGACCATCGACCGGCCGCTGCTGGCGATGCTGATGGTGCTTGTGGGCGTCGGCATCCTGGCAGTGGCGGCCGCCTCGCCGGCCGCTGCGCTCCGGCTGTCGGACGGGGTCACGAAGGTGCCGCCGCTGCACTTCCTCTATCGCCAGCTGATGTGGGTGGCCGCCGGCGTCCCGCTGATGCTGGGCATCTCGATGCTGACCAAGGATGCCGCGCGCCGCTTTGCCCTGGGGGGCTGCCTCTTCTTCCTGGTGCTCCTGATGCTGGTGCCGGTGATCGGGGCCGAGAACAACGGCGCGCAGCGCTGGATCCAGCTGCCCGGCTTCCAGATGCAGCCGATCGAGTTCCTGAAGCCCTTCTTCGTGGTGACCACCGCCTGGCTGTTCGCAATGCGCTTCGAGGACCGGTCGCTGCCGGTGATCCCGGCCGGCGGCTTCCTCTTGATGCTGATCGTCGCCTTCCTGGTGATGCAGCCGGACTTCGGCCAGGCCGCGCTGGTGATCGCGATCTGGCTGGTACAGGCGGTGCTGGCGGGGCTACCCTTGCTGATCCTCGCGCTTGCCGTCGTCGCGCTGTTCGGCGGTCTGGTGGTCGCCTATCAGTTCGAGCCGCATATCCGGAACCGGATCGACGGCTATCTGCACGGCGAGGGCGATACCTATCAGGTCGACCGGGCGCTGGACTGCTTCCGTTCGGGCGGGCTTTACGGCACCGGGCCGGGCGAGGGGACGGCCAAGTTCCGCCTGCCCGAAGCGCAGACCGACTATATCTTCTCGGTCATCGGCGAGGAGTTCGGTGCCATCGCCTGTTTCGCGCTCGCCCTACTATATCTTGCGATCGTGCTTCGGGTGCTGCTACAACTGCTGGACGAAGACGACCCCTTCACGCTGCTCGCAGCGACGGGACTGGTCGCACAGTTCGGGGGTCAGGCGCTCATCAACATGAGTGTGAATGTGGCGCTGGCGCCTTCCAAGGGAATGACCCTTCCGTTCGTCAGCCATGGCGGCTCCAGCTTCCTGGCAACCGCTGTCGCGATGGGCCTGCTGCTGGCGCTGACCCGGCGCAACCGGCACCTGAAATCCTCGCCCTATCTGCAGGATCCGCTGTCGTCCCTGCCGGCGCGTGGGGTGCCGGCATGAGCCTCTCCGTCCTCATCGCAGCCGGCGGCACGGGTGGCCACATGGTCCCGGCCCACGCCCTGTCGGACGAGCTCAGGCGGCGCGGCCACCGGGTCACCTTGCTCACCGACGCGCGCGGGCTTCGCTTCCCTGGCCTGTTCGAGGGCGTTGAAAAACATGTGCTGGAAAGCGCGACGGCAGCCGGGCTGAACCCGGTCGCCTGGGTGAAGGCCGGCCTTGCCGTGCTGCGCGGCCGGTCGCGCGGCGCGCATGTCGCCCGGGATGTGTCGGCCAACGCGGTGGTCGGCTTCGGCGGCTACCCCTCGCTGCCTGGTCTGCTGGCGGGCGCTTCGATGAAGCTGCCGGCGCTGATCCATGAACAGAATGCCGTGCTGGGCCGCGTCAACCGGCGGTTGCAGCGCCGCGTCAGCGCGATCGCGCTGACCTATGCCGAAACGGCGAGGCTGAACCCGGCGCAGAAAGCGAAGACGACGCTGACCGGCAACCCCGTGCGCGCCGCGATCCTGGCCGCGCGCGACGTCCCGTTCGCCCCGCCCACGGCAGACGCGCCGCTCCGTCTGCTGGTGGTGGGCGGCAGCCAGGGCGCCCGCATCCTGGGTCGGCTGGTACCCGATGCGGTCGCGCTGCTCCCGGCCGATCTGCGCCGGCGCCTCTGCATCGAACAGCAGTGCCGGGTGGAGGACCTTTCCACCGTTGCCGAAGCCTATGCCGCAGCCGGGGTCGAGGCGGACTGCCAGACCTATATGGCGGACCTGCCCGAGCGGCTGGCCGCGGCGCACTTGGTGATATCGCGCGCCGGGGCCTCCACCATGGCCGAGTTGATGGCGCTGGGCCGCCCCGCCATCCTGGTGCCGTTTGCGGCCGCGACGGACGATCACCAGACCGCGAACGCGGCCGGGTTCGTGGCGGCAGGGGCCGGGCTGATGCTGCGCGAGGCGGACGCAAGCGCCGCCACGCTGAGCGGCCATCTGACCGGATTCCTGAAGTCTCCCGAAACGCTGTCGGCGGCGGCGGCGGCGGCGCGCGGGCTTGGCGTCCCCGATGCCGCGGCCCGGCTCGCCGATCTGGTCGAGCATGAAGTGCGGGCCTTCGCATCATGACTGGCTTCAACAAGCCCGGCGGCGGCGCCGCCTTCAACAACAAGGTGGGGCCCATCCACTTCATCGGCATCGGCGGCATCGGCATGTCGGGCATCGCCGAGGTGATGGCGAACCTGGGCTTCCAGGTGCAGGGCTCGGACATCGCCGAGGGCTATGTGGTGCAGGGCCTGCGCACCAAGGGTATCGACGTGATGGTGGGCCACCGGGCGGAAAATCTGGGGGATGCGGCTGTCGTTGTCACCTCCACCGCGATCCGGCCGGGCAATCCCGAAGTCGATCTCGCGCTGGCGCGGCGCATCCCCGTGGTGCGCCGGGCCGAGATGCTGGCCGAGCTGATGCGGCTGAAATCGACCGTGTGCGTCGCCGGGACCCACGGCAAGACCACGACAACCTCGATGGTGGCCGCCCTGCTGGACGCCGGCGGCATGGACCCGACCGTCATCAACGGCGGCATCATCAACAGCTACGGCTCCAACGCCCGGCTGGGCGACGGCGAGTGGATGGTGGTGGAAGCCGACGAAAGCGACGGCAGCTTCCTTCGCCTGCCCCCCACGCTGGCCGTCGTCACCAATATCGACCCCGAGCATCTGGACCATTATGGCGACTTCGAGACCGCCAAGGCCGCGTTCCGCCAGTTCATCCAGAAAGTGCCCTTCTACGGCGCAGCGATCCTGTGCCTCGATCATCCCGAAGTGCAGGCGATGCTGCCCCTGGTCGCGGACCGGCGCACCATCACCTATGGATTCGCAGGCCAGGCCGATGTGCGGGGCGACAATGTGGTGCCGGTGCCGGGCGGCAACCGCTTCGACGTGACCCTGCGCACCTTCGGGACGGACGAGCGCCACTACAAGGACCTGATGCTGCCGATGCCGGGGCGGCACAATGTACTGAACGCGCTGGCGGCGATCGCGGTTGCCGACCAGCTGGGGATCGGCGAGGACCGCATCCGTGACGGCTTCGCCAGGTTCGGCGGCGTAAAGCGGCGCTTCACCAATGTCGGGACGGTGGCGCTGGGTGGTGGCGAGGTCACCATCATCGACGACTACGGCCACCATCCGGTGGAGGTGAAAGCGGTGCTCGCTGCCGCGCGCGAGGGCGCGTCCGCGCGCGTGATCGCCGTGGTGCAGCCGCATCGCTACACCCGGCTGCGCGACCTGTTCGACGCGTGGAGCACCGCCTTCAACGACGCCGACACGGTCGTGCTGGCGCCGGTCTATGCGGCGGGCGAAGCGCCGATCGAGGGGATCAGCCACGAGAGCCTGGCGGACGCCCTCAAGCGCTCGGGCCATCGCCAGGTGCTGACAGTGGCGGGCGAGGCCGAGCTGGCCGGTACGCTGGCGCCGCTGCTGGGGCCGGGCGACATGGTGATCTGCCTGGGTGCGGGCGACATCACGAAATGGGCCGGAAACCTGGCCGCAGGGCTCAAGAAGGCGGGTGTGTGTTGATGGCGCTGGCCAAACGCCCCCCCGAAGGCTCTGGCGCCCTGCCGGTGCCGGCCGGCCGGCTGACGGCGCACGCACCGCTGGCGCCGCTGGTATGGTTCAAGGCGGGCGGGGCGGCCGAATGGCTGTTCGAGCCGAAGGATGAAGCCGACCTCTGCGCATTCCTGACCGACCTGGACCCCGCCGTTCCGGTGATGGCGCTGGGGCTCGGCTCCAACCTGATCGTTCGCGACGGTGGGGTGCCCGGCGTGGTGGTCCGGCTCGGCAAGGCGTTCGCCGGAGTGCGGGTGCTGGATGCCTTCACATTGTCCTGCGGCGGCGGCGCCTCCGGGATCGCGGTCGCGTCTGCGGCGCGAGACGCCGGCATCGCCGGGCTCGAGTTTCTGCGCGGGATTCCCGGCACGGTCGGCGGGTTCGTTCGGATGAACGGCGGCGCCTATGGCCGCGAAGTCGCCGACATACTGGTCGAAGCGGAGGTGGTTCTGCGCTCGGGCGATGTGCAGACCCTTTCGGCGGCGCAGCTCGGCTACAGCTATCGCCATTCCGAGATGCCCGAGGGTGCCGTTGTCGTCTCTGCCACGCTGCGCGGCGCCCCCGGGGACCCTGCCGCCATCCAGGCCGAGATGGACCGGATCGCCGCCGCGCGCGAGGAAAGCCAGCCGCTGCGAACCCGCACGGGCGGCTCCACCTTCAAGAACCCGCCGGCGGCCAAGGCATGGCAGCTGGTGGACGAAGCCGGCTGCCGCGGGCTGACCCTGGGCGGCGCGCAGGTGAGCAGGAAACACGCCAATTTCCTGATCAACATGGGCAATGCCACGGCGGCCGATATCGAGGCGCTCGGGGAAGAGGTCCGCCGACGCGTGAAGGCGAAGTCGGGCATCGAGCTGGAATGGGAAATCCAGCGGGTGGGAACCCGGGAATGAAGGTCACCGTCCTCCTGGGCGGCTGGTCCGCCGAGCGCGAAGTGAGCCTGGTCTCCGGCGCCGGGATCGCCGCCGCCGCGCGCGCCATCGGGCATGACGTGACCGAGCTCGACATGGGCTCGACGGCGGCCGAAGGCGCAACGCTGGCCGCCCGCCTCATCGCCACCCGCCCCGATGTGGTGTTCAACGCGCTGCACGGCACGCCCGGCGAGGACGGCACGGTACAGGGGCTGATGGACTTGATCGGCCTGCGCTATACCCATTCGGGCCTCACCACCTCGGCCATCGCGATCGACAAGGAGCTGACCAAGAAGCTGCTGGTGCCGGCCGGCGTAAAGATGCCGGGTGGGCGGATCGTCGCCTCGGAAAGCCTCTACCGGGCCGACCCGCTGCCGCGCCCCTATGTGCTGAAGCCGGTGAATGAGGGGTCCTCGGTGGGAGTTGCCATCGTGACCGCCGAGAGCAACTACGGGATGCCGATCGCCCGCACGGCGCCTGGGCCCTGGGCGCACTACCCCGAACTGCTGGCCGAGCCGTTTATCGCCGGGCTCGAACTCACTGTTGCCGTGCTGGAAAGCGAAACCGGCGAAGCCGAGCCGCTCGCCGTCACCGAGCTGAAGCCGCTGACCGGCTTCTACGATTATGAGGCGAAGTACACCGACGGCCGCACGGTCCATGTGTGCCCGGCCGACATCCCGGGCGCGGTCGCCGAGCGCGCGCTGGCCCAGGCCGCGCTGGCGCACCGCCTACTCAGCTGCCGCGGCGTCTCCCGCGCCGATTTCCGCTACGATCCCGCGCAGGGGGCCGACGGCCTCTATCTGCTGGAGGTGAATACCCAGCCCGGCATGACACCGCTAAGCCTGGTGCCGGAACAGGCGAGGGCGCGTGGCCTTGGCTACGAGACGCTGGTGGGCCGGCTGATCGATCGCGCCCTGGCGGATGCCCGCTTCGACAAGGGCGGGCGCGCATGAGCCGCAAACCTGCAAAGCGCCAGAGCCGCGCCGGCCGGCCCGCGCCCGTCGCCGTGCCGGTCGCCCCGCGCACCCTGTGGCGACTGTTGATCGGCGGGTTCGCGCTGCTCGGCACCGCCGCCGCCATCGTCTGGGCGGTCGCGGCAAAGCTGCCGCAGCAGGCGACGCTTGCGGTCGCCACGGCCAGCTCCGGCGCCGGCTTCACGGTGCGCCAGGTCGACATCAGCGGCGCCGTCAACCAGCCCAAGCTGTCGATTTATCGCGAGGTGCTGGAGGGCGGCAGCGACTCGATGCTGCTGGTCGATCTTCCCGCCATGCGCGCCCGGCTGGCCACCCTGCCCTGGGTACGCGACGCCAGCATCCAGCGCCGCTGGCCGGACCGGCTGGAAGTGCACATCGTGGAGCGCAAGCCTGCGGCGCTGTGGCAGTATCGGGGCCGCATCCGGCTGATCGACGCAGACGGCGTGACGCTTCCGGCCGTCGATCTGGCCCCGTTCGCCCGGCTGCCGCTCATCGTGGGCCCGGCGGCCGACGGGCAGGCGGCCCAGCTGCTGAAGCTGGTCGCCACCCAGCCCGCCCTCGCGCGGGACATGGAAGCCGCGCTCTGGATCGGGCAGCGCCGCTGGGACCTGCGGATGAAAAGCGGGGAGACGATTTCGCTGCCGGAAGGTCCGGCAGCGCAGGCGGCGCTGATGCGCTTTGCCGAGATCGACCGCGAAACGCCGCTGCTGGGGCGCGGGTTCGTCCGCTTCGACCTTAGGATTCCCGACAAGATGGTGGTCCGCGTTTCGGGCGAGACCGGCAGCGTTGCCAAGCCCAACAAGCCCAAAGCGGTGCCGGTTCCGGGATCTGCGGGTGCGGGGGCACCGGTGCAGCCGCAGACTGCCCCGGCGGTCCCGGCAACGGCCGTGGCGCGGACAACAGCAAACACAGCGGAGGTCGTGATCTGATGGCGGTGGCGGTTCTGAACCCGACGGTCCTGTTGAAGCCCCGCGCAGAACGGGTGATCGCGGCGATCGACGTCGGCTCGTCGAAGGTGGCGGCGCTCGTCGCGATGGCCGACGGCGAGAACATGCCGCGCGTGATCGGGGCCGGCGTACGCGCCTGCAACGGGCTGAAGCGCGGCCTTGTCGCCGACATGGGGAAGACCGAGGCGGCGATCCGCGCCGCCATGATGCAGGCCGAGAAGGCCGCCGGCGTGGAGATCGAGAGCGTGATCGTCAGCCTGTCGGCCGGCGGGCTCGACAGCGACGTCACCTCGGTCGAGATCGACATCGCCGGGCACCGCATCTCCGAGGACGACATGGCCGCCCTGCTGCAGGCCGGCCGGGCGCGGATCGACGAAACGATTTCGAGAGCCGGCCGCTCCACGCTGCACGCCGAGCCGACGCTCTACACCATCGACGGGCTGGACGGCGTGACCAACCCGCGCGGCTTCCACGCCGACCGGCTCGCGGTCGATATCCATGTGCTGACCGCCGCCACCCCGCCCTGCCGCAACCTGGACCTCTCGGTGCGCAACGCCCATCTCGACGTGGAGTCGATCGTGGCCTCGGGCGTCGCGGCGTCTGCCAGCGTGCTGAACGACGAGGAGCGCGAGCTGGGCGTGGCGCTGGTGGAAATCGGCGCCGGGGTGACCACGATCGCGGTCCACGGCGGCGGGATGCTGGCGGGGCTTGTTTCGGTGCCGATCGGGGCCGGCGACATCACAGCCGACATCGCCGCCAGCTTTGCCACGCGGCGCGCTGCGGCCGAGCGTCTGAAGACCCTGTCGGGGGCCGCCACGTCGTCCCCGCGCGACAATCACGACATGATCGAGGTGCCCCCGCTGGACCCGGACGACGGGCAGGAAAGCCGCCGCGTGCCGCGCGCCGAGCTGATCGCGGTGATCCGCAACCGGCTGGACCAGATTTTCGGCGAAGTGGACGGCGCCTTGAAGGACATCGGCTTCACCGGGGCCGCCGGGCGCCAGGTGGTGCTGACCGGGGGCGGCGCCGAGCTTCGCGGCATCGCCGACTTCGCGCAGGGGTCGCTGGCGAGGAACGTCAGGATCGGCCGTCCGCGCGGGCTGATCGGGCTGCCGGAGGCGCAGTCGACCGCTGCCTTCGCCACGCTCGCCGGCCTCATCCTGCACGGCAGCCAGCCGCGCCTCGATCTCGCCCGTATGCCGGTGCGCCGGGTCGGCACCGGCCACACAGCCCCGAAAAACGCCTTCGCCCGTCTACTCGACCAATTGAAACGCCAGATCTGATGAGGAGCCTGCCATGTCCTTCGATTTCGTAAAACCCCAGCTTGTCGAACTGAAGCCCCGCATCAGCGTGATCGGGGTGGGCGGCGCCGGCGGCAACGCGGTCGCCAACATGATCAACGACGGCCTGCAAGGGGTCGACTTCGTGGTCGCCAACACCGATGCGCAGGCGCTTGCGCTCAGCCCGGCGGGGAACCGCATCCAGCTTGGCCTGAAGATCACGCAGGGGCTGGGCGCCGGTGCCCGGCCCGAGATCGGCGCCGCCGCCGCCGAAGAGGCGCTGGCCGACATCGACCAGGCGCTGGACGGCGTCCATAAGTGCTTCATCACCGCCGGCATGGGCGGCGGCACCGGCACCGGGGCCGCCCCGGTGGTGGCGCGCGCGGCGCGGGAACGCGGCGTGCTGACGGTGGGCGTCGTCACCAAGCCGTTCGCGTTCGAGGGGCTGAAGCGCATGCGCTCCGCCGAGGAGGGCATCGCCGAGTTGCAGCGCCATGTGGACACGCTGATCGTGATCCCGAACCAGAATCTGTTCCTGATCGCCAACCAGCAGACCACGTTCAAGCAGGCCTTCGCAATGGCCGACGAAGTGCTGAACCAGGGCGTTCGCGGCATCACCGACCTGATGATCCTGCCGGGCCTCATCAACCTGGATTTCGCCGACGTCCGGACCGTGATGAGCGAGATGGGCAAGGCGATGATGGGCACCGGGGAGGCCGAAGGCGAGCGCCGCGCGATCGAGGCGGCCGAGAAGGCGATTTCCAACCCGCTGCTCGACGAAGTGAGCCTGCGCGGCGCCAAGGCCGTCATCATCAACATCACCGGCGGCGAGGACCTCGGCCTGATGGAAGTGGAGGAAGCCGCCCAGCACATCCGCGAGATGGTCGATCCCGACGCCAACATCATCGTCGGCTCGGCGTTCAACAATGCGCTGGACGGCCGGATGCGGGTGAGCGTGGTGGCAACCGGGATCGAGAGCGCGCAGTCGGCGCTGCCCGGGATCGCACCCGCGCAGAGCCGCAGCGCGCCCGCGGGCATGTTCGGCGCGCGGGTTGCGATCGCGCCCGCCGCGCCCGGTGTCGGCGAACTCCCGCCCGAGCCTACCCCCCCGGGTGGCGGCAGTGGCGGCGGCGGCGGTGGCGGCAGCTATCAGCCGCAGACGTCTCCGGCTGGCGGGCCGATGGCGGCCGGCATCTTCGGCACACCCGGCGGCACGTTCCAGCACGCCGCTTCCGCGACATCGGCGCCGATGTCGTCGGCGGAGGACGGCACGGACGACGGCGGGATGAGCGACGAGGACATCCTGGAGCTGGACGAGCCGATCCTGGACCTGGCCGAGCCCGAGGAAGCCCTGCCGCCGATCGCCGAGCTGGCGCTGGCGCCGCCCACCCGGCTGGAACTGCCCGAGCCCGAGCGCCGCGCGGCAGCGCAGCCCGCCCCGGCCCCGGCCCAACCGGAGCGCCGCCAGACGCTGTTCGAACGGATGATGGACATGGCGCGCAAGCCCAAGGTGGAGGAAGAAGCGCCGCAGACGCTGGCACCCGAGCCCGAGGTTGCGGACGAGAGCGAGACGCGGATTCCGCCTTTCATGCGTAGTCAGCGTAATGGTTAGGGTCATCCCCTCACCCCGCTCGCCTGCGTCGAGTCGCCCTCTCCCCTAAAGGGAGAGGGGATTTGCCGCCGGCTGTCCTTGCGCTACGGAACGCCGGTGAACGCCGAATTCGACTCCCTCGTCGCGACCGCTCCCTATGGCACGGCCGAGCGGCTCTCGCCGCTCGTCCGCCGGGTGCTGGCGCGCAACCCGTCGCCCTTCACCTACACCGGCACCGGCACCTACATCGTGGGCAACGGCACCGTCGCGATCATTGATCCCGGCCCGGCCGATCCGGCGCACCTGGAGGCGGTGGCGCAAGCGGTTGCGGGCGAGACGGTTTCCCACTTCGCCATCACCCACACCCATATGGATCATTCGCCGGGCGCGGCGCCCTTGAAGGCGCGGCTCGGCGGCGAGATCGTCGGCTGCGCGGCACTGGTGCTGTCGGATGATGGGCCCCGCGCCGACGCCGGGTTCGATCCGGGCTATGCGCCCGACCGGGTGATGAACGATGGCGAGGCGATCCGCGGCCCGGGCTGGACGCTGCGCGCGGTGGCGACGCCGGGTCACACGTCGAACCATCTCTGCTTCGCGCTGGACGAGGAGGCGGCGCTGTTTTCCGGCGACCATGTTATGGGCTGGTCGACGACCGTGGTGGCACCGCCGGACGGCGACATGGCCGCCTATATGCGCTCGCTGGCGCTGTTGGTGGACCGCCGCGACCGGCGCTACTACCCGACGCACGGAGCCCCCGTCGACGAGCCGCAGCGCTTCGTGCGGGGTCTGATCGCGCACCGGCGCCAGCGCGAGACGCAGATCCTGGGCCTGCTGGCCGAGGGCGTGCGCGCGATCCCGGCAATGGTCGAGACGATGTATGCCGCCGTGGACAGGAGGCTGTGGCCGGCGGCCGGGCGGTCGGTGCTGGCGCATCTGATCGACCTCGAGGCGCGCGGCCGGGTGCGCCGCGCCGGCGAGGGGTGGGCGGCATGCTGAGGCGGGTACTGGCCTGGATCGGCGTGCTGGCGCTGGTGGTGCTGACGGCAGGGCTGGTCGCCGGGCCGGAGCGCCGCCGCGAGCTGTGCATCCGCTCCGGGCTGTGCGCGCAGCCGGATTTCATGGGCGCCATGCTGGTGTCGGTGCAGCGCCAGCAGAAGCTGCTGGTACTGACGGCGCGGCTGGTGGAGCCGATCACGTCAGCCCGCGACACGACGGTCGGGCCGCTGGTGGTGGCAACGACGCGGCAGACCAACATCGTGCCGGCAACCGTTTCCTACACGGTCGATCTCGCCGGGCTGGAGGCCGGCGATCTTGCGTGGGACGAGGAAAGCGCCACCCTCACCGTCCGCCGGCCGCCGGTGCGTGTGATGGAGCCGACCATCGACTGGGCCAGCGCCCAGACCTATGGCGACGACGGCTGGGCAACCATGCTGACCGACGTCCGAGCCAATCTGCAGCGCGACAATGCGCAGAAGGCCCCGGCGCGGTTCCGCGTACAGGCCGCCAGCCCCGAACTGATGAGGCTTGCCAACAACGCCGCCGACGAGGCGCTGGCGACGACCTTCCGAATGCCGCTGGTGGCTGCGGGCAAGACCGATGCGAAGGTGGTGGTCAGGCTCTAGAAAGTAGTTGCCAGGTTCAGGCTCAGCACATGGTTGGTCGTGTCGGCGCCGGTGAAGATGGCCTGGTTCAGATAGCCGGCCTCCAGCCTCGTTTTGCCGAACAGGGGGATTTCCAGCCCGGCAAAGCTGCGCAGCTGGTCGAAGCCGGTGCGCGCGCCCCAGTCGGTGTCGTTCAGCGGCACCAGCGCTTCGACGCTCGCGACGGCACGCAGCTCCCCCGCCTGCTGCAGCGGGACCGACAGGCGCAGCTGCTGCCGGAAGCGCAGCCCGACATCGTCGCCGCCGGACACGAAGCGCTGCTCCAACCGGGTGCGCCCGGTCAGCGCGGTGCGGCCCCGGCGATGGATCGGGAAGCTGGCCTGCTGGAAAATGCGATGCTCGTCCCTGCGGGCACCGGCGGAGCTCTGCGTATGCACATAGGCATAGCCGCCGCCGACCTGCAGGCCGGATTGCAGCCGATAGCCAAGCCCGGCCCGGACCAGGAACTGGCTGAACCGGCCGCCACTCTCCGCCAGCCGCACATTGGTGTCGACCAGACCGACCACCGGCCCCGAAATCGGCACGGTGGCGCTGCCCGCGATCCAGATGCCGCCGTCGTCGGCGCGCGCCGGGCCGCTTGCCATCTGGGCGAGCAGCACTGCCGTGGCGGCGCGGACGAGGAAGGGAGCAGGCATGGAGCACTTTCAGCGGTTCGGCGATCCGGTGGACGCGCCGGACGGCCCGCCCTGTAGACAGTGCCCGACCCGACCGCAACGCGCCCGGGTCGACTGGCCTCTTCTCACCGGCGCGACTTGGCGGCAAGACGGACCTCATGAAAACGCTTGCCGCCTCGATCGTCCCCTCGCCGTGCCGCAACATCTGCAAGCTGTCGCGCGGGCTCTGCACCGGCTGCGGCCGGACGCTGGCCGAGATCGAAGCCTGGCCGACTGCCGATGACGACCGGCGCCGCGCCATCGTTGGGCTTGCCACAGCACGAATTCATCGCTGAACCCGGCGGTTCCCCTTGGCGCCGGGGGGCGCACTCGCTATCCCTCGAAAATGAGCCCTGTGAAGATCGCGCCCTCGCTTCTCTCCGCCGATTTCGCGCGGCTGGGAGACGAGGTTCGCGCCATCGATGCAGCCGGTGCGGACTGGATTCATGTCGATGTGATGGACGGCCATTTCGTGCCCAATCTCACCATCGGGCCGATGGTGGTGAAGGCGCTGCGCCCGCATTCCGCCAAGCCGTTCGACGTGCATCTGATGGTCGCCCCCGCCGACCCGCTGGTCGAGGCGTTCGCCGAGGCCGGGGCCGATATCCTGTCGGTGCATCCGGAGTCCGGCCCGCACCTGCACCGCACGCTGATGCGCATCCGGGCGCTGGGCAAGAAGGCGGGGGTGGTGCTGAACCCGGCGACGCCGCTTGGCGTGCTCGACCATGTGATGGACCTCCTCGACCTGGTGCTGGTGATGAGCGTGAACCCCGGTTTCGGCGGGCAGAGCTTTATCGAGGGCGCGCTGCCCAAGATCGCGGCGATCCGCCGGCGCATCGAGGCCAGCGGCAAGGCGATCGACATCGAGGTGGACGGCGGCGTGGATGCCGGCAACGCGGCGCGGCTGGTCGCCGCCGGTGCGACCGTGCTGGTGGCCGGCACGGCCAGCTTCAAGGGCGGCGGGGCGCATTATGCCGCCAACATCGCGGCGCTGAAGGCCGGCTGATGGCGGAGGTGCCCGATCCGGAGGCGTTGCGACTGACCCGCGACCAGGGCGATCGTGGCCCGTCGCTGGCGGAACGGCTGGGCGAGCGGCTGGACCGGCTGTCGTTCCAGTCGCCCTGGCATCGAATGCGGTTGAAAGGTCGCTACCCGCTGAAGCTGCTCGGCGTGCCCGCCGATCCGGTGCCGGGCGACGCGGCACTGGGATCGCGGCTGCGCGGCGGCCGGCTGTTCCGCGACGGCTACGGCCAGGGCATGGCCGACGCGCGGCTGGATTCGCCCGAGGCGCCGCCCGCCTGGCAGCAGTGGGTGCATGGCTGGGGCTGGCTCCGCGACCTGGCGGAGGCCGCCACACAGGCCGGGCCGCTGACCGGCCCCGAGGTCGCCCGGGCCGAAGCGCTGGCAAAGCGCTGGCTGGTGCGTTTCCACGACTATGACGAAGAGGCCTGGGCGCCGGCGGTGACCGGGCGCCGCATCCTGATGGCGATCAGCTACGCGCCGCTGGTGATGCCCGGCCACGACCATATCCACCGCTCCGCCGTGCTGAACGGGGTGGCGCGCTGGGCCCGGCATCTGGAGCGGGCGGCGCCCCGGATGCAACCCGGCTTCGGCAAGCTGGAGGCGGTCGCGGGGCTGCTGGGCGCCGCGCTGATGCTGCCCGGAGGCGACGAGCGGCAGGCGACCGCGCAGGCGCTGCTGCAGGAAGCCATCCACGGCGTGCTGCATCACGACGGCTCGGCGCTCAGCCGATCGCCGCTGGATCTGGCGCAGCTGGGCGATCTGCTGCTGTGGCTTGCGGCCTTTTACGAGGCGCGCGGCCTGAAGCCGGCCCTCGCGGTCTCGACGACGTTGCAGACCCTGCGCCGCGCGCTATCGGCGCTGGCGCTTGGAGACGGGCTGCCGCCGCCCTGGCACGGCGGGCAGCCGACGCCGGCGCAGATGGCCCGGCTGGGCGCGGCGCCCTCGGCAGAGCCGCCCGGCAAGCGATCGGGCTTCCAGCTGATGGCGGCAGGCACTGTGCGCATCGCGGTCGACGCGGGGCCGCCGCCGCCGATGCGGCTGTCGTCGTCGCCGCACGCCTCGACGCTGGCCTTCGCGATGACCGACGGCCGGCGGCGCCTGATCGTGAGTTGCGGCGCGGAGCGCGGGGCCCAGGGCCAGCGTGCCTTCCCGCCCGAGCTGGTGATGGGCCTGCGCTCCACCGCGGGCCATTCGGCGCTGGTGCTCGCCGACACCAACTCCAGCCGGCTGCCCGATGGCGGGCCGAAGAAGGCCGGTGGCGTGGAAGAGGTGCTGGTGGAAGCGCGCAGCTCGGCCGAGGGGCACTGGCTGGAAGCGCGGCACGACGGCTGGCGTCGGCGCTTCGGGCTGGATCATCTGCGGCGGCTATGGCTCGCGCCGGACGGCAACGACCTGCGCGGCGAAGACCAGCTGCTGCCGGCGCGCGCCGGCCTGCAGCGCCCCTCGTCGCGCGAGCCGCTGCCGATCGCGATCCGGTTTCACCTGGGGCCCGGCCTCGCGGCCACGATCACGCAGGACGGCAAGGGGGCGCTGATCTGCGTCCCAGGCGCCAGGTCGCCGAGGAACGGGGCACAGCCGGACGCTGCCTGGACGTTTCGCGCCAGCTTCAACCACGCCCCCGGCCTGCTCGCGATCGAACCCAGCCTGCTGGTCGACCCGGATGGCAGCACGCACGAAATCCAGCAGATCCTGTTGACCAGCCTGGTCACGCCGGGGGACGCCGCCGACATCGGCTGGAGCCTGAAGCGACAGGCCGGCCCGAAATAGCCGGCCGAACTTGCCTTGGCGAAGCGCCTGAGGCACCGCACCGACAATCCCGTCTGGAAAGCACCGATGACCGAGTCCCTGCCGATCCGCCGTGCCCTGCTGTCGGTTTCCGACAAGACGGGGCTGGTCGATTTCGCCCGCGCGCTGGCCGCGCACGGCGCCGAGCTGCTATCGACCGGCGGCACCGCCAGGGCCCTGCGGGACGCCGGGCTGGAAGTGACCGACGTGTCGGACCATACCGGCTTTCCCGAGATGATGGACGGCCGGCTGAAGACGCTGCACCCCAAGGTCCATGGCGGGCTGCTGGCGCTGCGCGACGACGAGGCGCACCAGGCGGCCGCGGCCGAGCATGGCATCGCGCCGATCGACATGGTCGTCATCAATCTCTACCCGTTCGAGGCGACCGTGGCGAAGGGCGCACCGCGCGCAGACATCATCGAGAATATCGACATCGGCGGGCCGGCGATGGTTCGCTCGGCGGCCAAAAACCACGGCTTCGTCGCCTGCGTGACCGACTCCGCCGATTTCCCGGCGCTGGCCGAGGAGCTGCTGGCGGGCGGCCTTTCCCTCGATACCCGGCGCCGGCTCGCGGCAAGGGCGTTCCAGGCGACGGCGGCCTATGATGCGGCGATCGCAAGCTGGTTCGCTTTCGCAGATCAGGGCGAGATGTTCCCGGCCGTGCTGCCCATCGCCGTGAGGCGGGTGTCGGAGCTGCGCTACGGCGAGAATCCGCACCAGATGGCGGCGCTCTATGCGGCGCAAGCGGTGCCTTCGGGGCTGGCCGGGGCCGAGCTGGTGCAGGGCAAGTCCCTGTCCTACAACAATATCGGCGACGCCGACGGCGCGCTTGGCCTGATTGCCGAGTTCCGCGAGGCAGCGCCCACGGTCGCCATCCTGAAGCACGCCAACCCCTGCGGCGTGGCGACCGCCAAGACGCTCGCAGAGGCCTATCGGGCGGCGAAGGCCTGCGATCCGGTCTCCGCGTTCGGCGGGATCATCGCGCTGAACCGCCCGCTGGACGCCGCGACCGCCGCCGTCATCACCGAGCTGTTCACCGAAGTGATCATCGCACCTGATGCCGACGACGAAGCCCGCGCGATCGTGGCGAAGAAGCCCAACCTGCGCCTGCTGCTGGTGCCGCTGCCCGACCCGGCGCGCGCCGGGCTGGTGATGAAGTCGGTGTCGGGGGGCCTGCTGCTGCAAAGCCGCGACAACCGGCTGATCGACGACCTGCAGATCGTGACGAAACGGGCGCCCACCGAGGCGGAGCTTGCCGACATGCGCTTTGCCTGGATCGTCGCCAAGCATGTGAAGTCCAACGCGATCGTCTATGCGAAGGACGGCGCCACCGCGGGCATCGGCGCGGGCCAGATGAGCCGGCTGGACAGCGCCCGGATCGCCGCCTGGAAGGCGCGCGACGCGGCACAGGCGGCCGGCTGGGCCGAGCCGAGGACGGTGGGAAGCGCCGTCGCGTCGGACGCCTTCTTCCCGTTCGCGGACGGGCTGATCGCCGCCGCCGAAGCCGGGGCGACGGCGATCATCCAGCCCGGCGGGTCTATGCGGGATGCCGAGGTGATCGCAGCCGCCGACGAGCGCGGGCTCGCCATGGCCTTCACCGGCCTTCGTCACTTCAACCACTGAGGGTTTGGGCGGTGGTGCGACCCTATTTTCCCCGGCCGAAGGCCGCGAGCGCGACCGCGCGCCGGCCGTCAGGCCGCTCCAAAACAAGGTCCCGGCCGAAGGCCGCAAGCGCGACCGCGCGCCGGCTGTCAGGCCGAACTCGATGAGCTTTGCTCACCGAGCCAAGGCATAAAGGATGCCGCTCCCTCCCGCCAGTATCCGGGCCGTGCTGTGGATGGTGGTAAGCTGCATCTCGTTCGCGGGGCTCTGGGTGCTGATCCGGCTGGCGTCGCAGGAACTGCATCCCTTCGCCATCGTGGTCTGGCGCAACTTCATCGGCCTCCTGTGGCTGCTGCCGATGCTGCTGCTGACGCCGGGGCTGCTCCGGACGGAGCGGCTGCCGGGTCATGTGCGCCGCGCGACTTCGGGCATCATCGCCACTTTCGCGACCTTCTACGCGGTCGCCAACGCCCCGATGGCGAATGTGCTGGCGGTCAATTACACCGCGCCGCTGTTCGCAACGATCGGGGCCGTGCTGTTCCTGGGGGAGCGGGTGCGCTGGGTTCGCGGGCTGGCGCTGGCGGTGGGCTTCGTCGGCATGCTGCTGGTGCTGCGCCCGGGCGTGACGGAGATGACCCCGGGGCTGTGGGCCGCGGTGGTCTCGGCGCTGGCGACGGCTTTCTCGCTGATCGCGATCAAGGCGCTGACGGGGGTGGACGACGCCCGCGCGGTGGCCGCCTGGAGCTTCATCCTGACGACGCCGGTGTCGATGCTGATCGCGCTGCCGTTCTGGGCCTGGCCCTCGCCGCAGCTGTGGCCGATCCTGGTGGGGCTGGGCGCCTGCGCCGCCTCGGGTCAGATCGCCTTGTCCAAGGCCTTTTCGCTGGCCGATGCCAGCGCAGTGATGCCCTATGATTTCGTCCGCTTCGGCCTGATCACACTTGCCGGCATCCTGTTGTTCGGGGAGCGCTACGATGTGCTGACGATTGTAGGCGGCGCGATCATCCTGTCGGCCAGCATCACGCTGGCGCTGCGCGAGCGCGCATTGGCGCGCGCCAGCGCCAGAACCCGGTCCCCCGATACCTGACAAGATTGGGGATGGGAGGGACCGGCGAGGGGCGTAAGGCAAAGCGCACAACATCATCGGGGAGAGCATCCATGGAACTGAACGGATTGTCGGCGGTCGTTACGGGCGGCGCCTCGGGCCTGGGCGCGGCGACCGCGCGCGCGCTCGCGAAGGAAGGTGTGAAGGTCGCCATCTTCGACATGAACGCCGAGAAGGGCGAAGCGGTCGCGGCCGAGCTCGGCGGAGTGTTCTGCCATGTGAACGTGACCGACGACGCCAGCGTCGATGCCGGATATGCAAAAGCCCGCGCGGCGATCGGGCAGGAGCGCATCCTGGTGAACTGTGCCGGCACGGGAAACGCGATCAAGACCGCGAGCCGCGCCAAGGAAACTGGCGAGATCAAGCATTTCCCGCTGGATGCCTTCAACATGATCATCCAGATCAACCTGGTGGGCACGTTCCGCTGCATCGCGAAATCGGCGGCCGGCATGATGACGCTGGAGCCGACCGGCACCGGCGACCGGGGGGTGATCCTCAACACCGCAAGCGTCGCCGCCGAAGACGGCCAGATCGGGCAGGCGGCCTATTCGGCATCGAAGGGCGGGGTGGTGGGGATGACGCTCCCGATCGCGCGCGATCTTTCCAGCGAGGGCATCCGGGTGAACACGATCCTGCCGGGGATTTTCAACACGCCGCTGCTGCAAGCCGCCCCACAAAATGTGAAGGACGCGCTGGGCGCCTCGGTCCCGTTCCCGAAGCGGCTGGGCAACCCGGAGGAATATGCGTCTCTGGCGTTGGAGATGATCCGGAATTCCTATTTCAACGGGGAGGATGTGCGGATCGATGGGGGGATACGGATGGCGCCACGCTGAAACGGGCCGCCGTCAGCGCGCAGTGCTGATCGGCGGACTCCGCGCAAGCGCGGCCGGCACGAAAAAGGGCGGGGAAATCCCGCCCTTTTCGCGTGTCCGACGGCTCTGCTTTGCCGCGCTCTTCTCTGACGTCGTGCCTGTCGTTCTTGCTCGGGACTCGGCCGCTTCACTGCCGGCCCGGTCAGCCCCGCCAAGTAAGCCCGGCCCGTCTCGTACCCATCCCAACCCCTCCCCTGAAGGGGAGGGGCGCTTGCTACCTACTCGTCCGCCGATCCTTCGTTCACGTCCTCCGCGACCGCCGCCTGCGCCGGTGCCGGCATCAGCACCGTATCGATCGCGTGGATGATCCCGTTCGACGCCACGATGTCGGCCTTCACCACGGTAGCGCCGTTCACCTTCACGCCGCTGGCCCCGTCGAGCGCCAGCTTCGATCCGCCGAGCGACGTCATCTCGCCCTGCTTGCCGGTGAAATAATCCGCCTTGGCCTGGCCCGAGACCACATGGTTCTGCAGCAGCGCTGCAAGCTCGGCCTTGTTCACCGGCTGCATCAGCCGGTCGAGCGTGCCGGCCGGAAGCTTGGCGAACGCAGCGTCGGTGGGGGCGAATACCGTGTAGGGCCCCGCGCCCGACAGCGTGTCGGCAAGGCCCGCAGCCGTGATCGCCTTGGTGAGCGTGGTGAATTCCCCGCTGGCCCGCGCGATCGCCACGATGTTGCCGCCGGTCGCCGGGGTAGCTGCGGCGGCTGCAGGGGCGGCCGTCTTCTCGGAGGCCGGTTGCGCGGCCCCGGCGAACGCGGGCGTGGCTGCCAGCGCCAGGACGGCGGTTGCCGCCTTCAGAAGGGTCTTCATGGTGGGTCTCCTTTATCTGTCGCGACCTCGTCGGAGGTGCAGGGCGACAGCACAGGAGCAGGTCCGAAGTTCCGGCAGGCCCGACGAGCCGGGGCATGGGCGGGACGAGCGATCCGCCGGGCCCCCGCGCCTGTGGAGGGCGCGGGGGTGGTGGCAGATGCCTATTTGGCGGGGGGCAGCAGCACGGTGTCGATCACATGGATGACGCCGTTGGAGGCCATGACGTCGGCGGAGGTCACCGTCGCGTTGTTCACCTTCACGCCGCTGGTGCCGTTCACGTTCAGCGTGGCGCCGTTGACGGTGGTTGGGGTCAGGACCTTGCCGGCGACTGCCGATGCCGGCACCTTGCCCGGCAGCACATGGTAGGTGAGGATTGCAGTGAGCTGAGCCTTGTTCTCCGGCTTCAGCAGGGTCTCCACGGTGCCGGCCGGCAGCTTGGCGAAGGCGGCATCGGTCGGGGCGAACACCGTGAAAGGCCCCGGGCCCTTCAGGGTTTCGACGAGGCCGGCCGCCGTCAGGGCGGCCGCGAGAGTCTTGAACTGCCCGGCGGCGACCGCCGTGTCGACGATGTTCTTCTTTTCGTGATGCATCGCCGAGGCGGCCGTCGGCGCGATCGCAGCGAGCGATACCGCAGCGGCGGCAAGGAACAGGGTTTTCATGAACAATCCTTTTTCGGGTTGCGGGCCGCGGGGCTTGCGACCGCCGTTCAACTCGGGTCTGCAAAGTCGGGTTCAACCTGTTGCGAAAGAGAGGCGCGACAGGCTGCCGCTGGCGCCTGGCCCGATCTTGGGAGCGGCCCCGAGCTACCTCCCGAGCAGCGCGTCGATCGCCTTGGCCAGCGCGACATCGCGCGCCGACAGCCCCGCGGCGTCGTGCGTGGTGAGCGCGATATCCACCCGGTTGTAGACGTTGAACCATTCGGGATGATGATCGGCCTTTTCCGCCAGAAGCGCGACCCTCGCCATGAAGCCGAACGCCTCCACGAACGATCCGAACTTGAACGAACGCTTCAGATGCTCGCCGTCCAGCTTCCAGTCGGGCAGCCGGACGGGCAAGTCGGCACGGGCGCTTTCAGCAAGTTTCTCGACCATGGCGGGGTCCTTCGTCTAGGGGGGCGCATGGCCCATCATGCCCCCTCTCTCGCCGATATCGAGCGATTGGCGCAAGCCGCCGTGGAGCGATTGCCCGAGCTGTTCCGCCGGCATTTGCAGCATGTGGTGCTGCGGGTGGAGGATTTCCCGGACCGCCAGGTGATGCAGGAAATGGCGCTGGAGAGCGAGTTCGACATCCTGGGCCTCTACTGGGGACACCCTGTCGGCGATGCGGGCGCGGAGATGACCGGCGCATTGCCGCCCACCATCTTCCTCTACCGCCGGCCGATACTGGACGAGTGGGCGCAAGGGGAGGACAGCCTGGAAGCGCTGGTGACCCATGTGCTGGTGCACGAGGTGGGACATCATTTCGGCCTGTCCGACGACGATATCGATGCGATCGAGGCCGCGCTGGACTGAAACTTCGCGCCATGCTCAAAGGCTGACGAAATCAAACAGGGGTATTCCATGCGCAATCTGATCTTGGCCGCCGGCCTCGCGCTGGCCTCACCGGCCGCTGCCCAGACGGGGGACGCCGTGAAGGCCGACATCGCCGCCGACTGGAAGCCCTATCTCGGGCCGCTGTTCGACCATTTTCACCGCAACCCCGAACTCAGCTTCGTGGAGACGGGCACGGCGGCACGCATGGCGAAGGAGCTTCGCGCGGTGCCCGGAATGCAGGTGACCGAGAAGGTCGGCCGTACCGGCGTGGTCGGCGTGCTGAAGAACGGCGCCGGCCCCACCATCCTGCTGCGAGCCGACATGGACGGGCTTCCCGTGGAAGAGCGCTCGGGCCTCGCCAATGCGTCGAAGGTGCGCCAGGCCGATCGGACGGGCGCGGTGCAGCCGGTGATGCACGCCTGCGGCCACGACACCCACATCACCGGGCTGGTCGCGGCGGCGCGTCGGCTGGCGGCGCTGAAGGACCGGTGGGCCGGCACGCTGGTGTTCGTGGTGCAGCCCGCCGAGGAGATCGTGTCGGGCGCGAAGGCGATGATGGCGGATGGCCTCTACGAGCGCTTCGGCAAGCCGGATTATGCGCTGGGCTGGCACGTGGCCGCCGAAATGCCGACGGGACGCCTCCTGGTGAGCGAAGGGGTGACCTATTCCTCGGCCGACACGGTCGACATCGTGGTGCACGGCGTCGGCGGGCACGGGGCAAGCCCGCATCTGGGCAAGGATCCCGTCGTGATGGGGGCCGATCTCGTCACCGGCCTGCAAACCATGGTTGGCCGGGCCATCCCGCCGCGCCAGCCCGCGGTGGTCACGGTGGGCGCCTTCCACGCCGGGTCCAAGCACAATATCATTTCCGATCGCGCCGAGCTTTCGGTGACGGTGCGCGCCGACAATCTCGTGACCCGCGATGCGCTGATCGCCGGCATCCGCCAGGTGAGCGCCGGGGTCGGCAAGACGCATGGCATGCCCGACGACAAGCTGCCGACGGTGACCGTTCGGGAGGACGAGCGCGCCATCCCGAACATCAACGACAGCGAGCTGACGCAGCGCCTGCGCACGACCTTCAGCAAGGCTTTCGGCGACGGGATCCTGCACGACAACGCCCGCGAGGGGATGGGCGCCGAAGACTTCCCCTATCTGGTCGGTCCGGGCGTGAAGGCGGTCTACTGGAACGTAGGCGGCACGCCGCAGGCCGCGATCGACGCCGCCCGGAACGGGGGCCCGCCAGTGTCGGGCCACCATTCACCGACGTTCAAGGTGGATGGCGAAGCGGCCGTCACGACCGGGGCCGCTGCAATGACGATCGCCGTGCTGGACCTTGCGGCGAAACGGTAGCGCGCCTCAAGATTCAGGTTCGGAGTCGGGTACGAATCGACGGAAGAAGCTGTCCAGCTTCCACGTCGGCCGGCCCGGCGCATCGGCGACGTTCCGGATCAGCTTCACGAGATAGGTGTTGAAGGCGACCGCATAAGCCGGCTCGATCGGCTGGCCGAGGTCGTCGGCGGGCGTGTGGTAGCGGTCGGTCAGCCAGGCCTTGCCGAGTGCCTCCTGCGCCGGCGTGGACGCCGCGAACTTCAGCGCCAGCGCCGGAACGCCCGCCCGTACGAAGCTGTACTGATCGGACCGGACGAACAGGTTCTGCTCGGGCTGCCGGTCGGGCACCTCGACGATGCCGAGCGATTTGGCCGCCGCTGCCGACACCGACCCCAGCGTCGATTCCTCGGCGCCGATCGCGGTCACATGGGTGAAGGGCCAGAGCGGCAGGTACATATCCATGTTGATGTTGGCGATCATGCTCCGCGCCGGCACGGTCGGGCGGCTGACGAAATAGCGGCTGCCCAGCAGCCCGCGCTCCTCGCCCGTCACCGCCACGAACAGCACCGAACGCCGGAGCCGCGCCGCCTTCAGGGCCCGCGCCGTCTCCAGCAGGCTGGCGATCCCCGAGGCATTGTCCATCGCCCCGTTGTAGATGCGGTCGCCGTTCACCGGCTGGCCCATGCCCAGATGATCGAGATGAGCCGAGAGCACCACCACCTCGTCCTTCAGCCGGCGGTCCCGCCCGGGCAGCAGGGCGACGATGTTGGCCGAGGCAAGGTCCCGGTCGGTCGCGACCACCTGCCCTTGCAGCCGCTGGTTCAACTCGAAGCGCGGCAGCACCGTGCCGGCGTCGGCAAGCGCCAGCAGCTCCGCCAGGCGGTGGCCCGACGCTTCGAACAGGATGTCGGCAACCGCGGGGTTGATCGTCGCCGTCAGGAACGGCTGCGTCGCATCGTTCAGCGCCGGCTCGGCGAGGCGCATGCCGGGCGTTGCAGCGAACAGCTTCTGCTGCGCCCAGGGAATGCCCATCGACCTGGGGTTGGCGAGGTTGATCACGCCGACCGCGCCGGCGCGCTGCATCGCGGACCAGAACTCGGCTCGCCCGGCATGCGCCGTCAGCGAGCCGGACAGCCGGGACGGCGCGCCCGCCAGGACCACCACCATCTTGCCCGTCAGATCGAAGCCGGCGAGATCGTCATGCCCATTTTCGGGAAGGTGCAGGCCGTAGCCCAGGAAGACCAGCGGGGCATCGACTGCGCCCGGCTGCGGCACCCGAGCGCCGAGCAGCAGTTCGTCGGCCATCGCGAGCGGGCGGCTGCCCTTGGCACTTTTCAGCACCAGGCTCGACCGCGCCGGATCGACCGTCTGCTCCTTCAGCGCGACCGGTTGCAGATAGCCGCCCGGCCCCGCCGGTTTCAGCCCCAGCCGCTCGAACTCCCCGGCGACATAAGCGGCCGCCCGGTCATAGCCGGGCGTGCCCGTCAGCCGGCCTTCCATGCTGTCGTCGGCCAGGACCTTCACATGCTGCAACCAGCGCTGCCCGGCGTCGGCGCAAAGCGCGGGGGACGACAACGACAGGATCGACGCGAGCACCAGCGCACGCATGAACGTCTCCTCTGCGGTTGCGCTTAGCTCGGCGGGCGGCGCCCGTGCAAGACAACCGACAGGCAGAAGGGCCGCACCTTTCGGTACGGCCCATCTATCCAGGCGAAGCTGCGATCAGCTGAGCGTGACAGCCACCAGCTTGCGGCGGCGGGCCGCCATGCCGACCAGCCCGAAGCCCGAGATCATCAGCGCCCAAGTGCCAGGTTCGGGAACGTCGGTCGTCACGCCCACATTGGTGAACACGAAGGCGAGGTCTTCATAATCGGCATCGCCACCACCGAGGATATCCTCGAAGCCCACATAGGTGCCGTCCGGGATTCCGAACTCCCCGCCCGTGTAGCCCGTGGCCCAGATGTGGGTGATCCCGTCGCTGTTCAACGACGTATCAGAATAGAAGAAATCGCCAGTATCGGTGACGTTGATGTAGAAAACCAGCTCGTCACCCGCGCTGACCGGCCCGAAATTCAAGGCAGTGCCGGGCGCGGTCGTCTGATTGTTGAGCCCGAGGATGCCGGTATCGACCCCGTTCACGGTGAGGCCCAGCAGATTGGTGAAACCGGCCCCGTTATAGGCGAAATAGGCCACGACATCGCCATCGGCTGCGGCAGTGAAGCTGTAGTTCAGCGGATTGACGGTGCCGGGGTTGGGATAGAAAGGAAGCGCATTGGCGGTTCCTGCAACGCCCAAAGTGAGGGCGGCGGCAACTGCAAGCTTGCGGAACATCGTCTTCTCCTTCGTAGGTGCAACTGGAATTGCAACCAGCGTGCCAAACGCCGGGCGACGACTTAGATTATATTCCACAATGGCTTACGCGCCATGGTTCGGCGCCTACACGACTCTGTTGTAAAGCCCACCGACAGTCCGTCGGGCCGTTAACCATTGGCGTGTCGAGAACCTGCTTCAGCAGTTCCCCAGCCGGCGCCATTCGGTGCGGTCGCCGAACGGCAGGTTGTTAGCGATGCCCTGCGCGTCGATGGTGTAGAGCCCGCCGGCGTCGCGGCGCAGGGCCGTGCGACCGGAACGACCGGTGGGGCATTTATACGTGACCACGGCTTCGCTCGGGCCGTCCTCGATCACGGTGAAGGTGCAGCCGCTCTGCGGGCCGCCACCGGTGAGCATCGCATCGGGCGCCGTCACGCACATCGGCCCCAGTCGGCGGCCGCCCACCATCGACCCTTGCCACTGGCCCTTCTGGAAATCGGCCAGCGGTTTCAGCAGCGGCGCATCGGCATGCGCCGCAGTGGCCGGCGAGAGCATGGCAATCGAAAGCAGGGCAAGACATGAAAGGCGCATCATCGGGCTTATATACGGGCACCGTGGCAAAAGCTTGTCACCGATTGTGTGCGGCCCCTGGAGCCCGCCCATTCGGCCCGACCGCCTCAGATCGCCAGCAGGAACTGGCGCGAGCAGAATTCGCAATCGACCGAGATCAGCCCGTCGGCGTTGCGCATCTCGGCGCGTTCCTGTTCCGGAAACTGGCCCAGCACGCCGCGGATATGATCGGTCGAGCAACGACAGCCCCGGCTGAGCGCAAGCGCAGGGAGCACCCGCACCTCGTCCTCGTGGAGCAGGCGCCACAGCAGGTCTTCGAGCGAAAGCCCGGCATCGGCCAGCTCCGCGTCGCTCACCGTGCCGGCAAGGGCGGCGACATGCTCCCAGTCGGGCAGGTCCTGTTCGATATGCAGGCGGGCGCCGCCTTCCTCGCTGCGCGACATGTGCTGCAGCAGCATGCCGCCCGCTGTCCAGCGGCCCCCGGCATCCTGCGCGGCGGCCAGCCGGACTAGCGTGGGAAGCTGCTCGCTGTCCTCGAAATAATCCTGTGCCGCGCGCTCCAGCGAGTCGCGGCCCAGCGTGACGATGCCCTGATAGCGTTCGGAACTGTCCGTCTGGTCGAGCGTGATGACGAGGTTGCCGGGCCCGAACAGGCCCTCCAGCGTGGCGGCCGGCGGAAAGCGGCGGTCCAGGTCCTGGCTGGCATAGCCGCGCAGCGCACCCTGCTTGTAGTCGGCAACGAGCAGGCGAACCGGTCCGCCCTCGCCCTTGGCCTGCAGGGTGAGCTGGCCGTCCTCGGCCCGGAACAGCCCGCCGAGCAGCGCCGTCAGCGCCAGCGCTTCCGCCAGCAGCCGCGCGATCGGATCGGGATAGGCATGGGCCGCCAGGATCTCGCCGAGCGCCGAGTCGAGCCGGACGATACGGCCGCGCACGCTTCGATTGGCAACGGTGAAGCCGAGCATCCGGTCGCCGTCTCGCGCCAGGCCTGGGTTTTCGGGGCCAGGGTTTTCGGGGCCAAGCTCTTCGGGGCCGGGCTTTTGCGGATCGGCCCTCACGAAAGCTTCCCCAGCGCCCAAAGCAACAGGGCCTTCTGGGCATGGACCCGGTTGGCGGCCTCGTCCCACACCACCGACTGCGGGCCGTCTATCACGCTGTCGGTCACTTCCTCGCCGCGGTGCGCCGGCAGGCAGTGCAGGAACAGCGCGTGCGGCGCCGCCAACGCCATCAGCATCGGGCCGACCTGATAGGGCTCGAAGGCGCGGCGGCGCCCGGCGTCGCCGGTCTGGCCCATCGAAAGCCAGGTGTCGGTCACGACCACGTCGGCGCCCGCCACGGCGTCCTCCGGGCTGCGACCGATCTCGATCGCGGCGCCGCGCGCGCGGGCGGCCGCCACGAAGCCCGGGTCGGGATCATGCCCGGCAGGGCAGGCAACGGACAGCGCGAAGCCAAGCAGTCCGGCGGCCTCCACCACGGAATTGCAGACATTGTTGCCGTCGCCCACCCAGGCCCAGCGGGTGCCGTCGGTGTTGCGGCCCAGATGCTCCTCCACCGTCAGCAGGTCGGCGACAATCTGGCAGGGGTGCGACAGGTCGGTGAGGCCGTTGACGACCGGCACGGTCGCGGCGGCGGCAAAGGTGGCCACATCGGCGTGGCGGTTGGCCCGGATCATCACTGCGTCGACAAAGCCCGAGAACACACGCGCGGTGTCGTCGATCGTCTCGCCGCGGCCCAGCTGCAGCTCGAGGGCGGAAAGCGTGATCGCCGTGCCGCCCAGCTGGCGCATCGCGATGTCGAAGCTGAGGCGGGTGCGTGTGCTCGGCTTTTCGAAGATGCTGGCGAGCACATGGCCCGACAGCGGCGCATCCCCGTCCGGGGCGCCCTGCGGCAGGCCACGCCGCGCGGCCTTCCTGGCACGGGCATGGTCCAGCACCCGGCGCAGCCCCCCCGGCCCCAGGTCGGACAGGTTCAGCAGGTGGCGCACGGGGGCGGAACCGCCCCATGAGGACAAGGGAGCGGAACCGCCCCAGGGGATCGATGCGCTCACGCCGCCTTGGGTATCTCGAAGGCCGAAGCCGCCGCCGACAGCTTGTCCACGCACTCGCGGATGTGGCTCTCGTCGATCGTGAGCGGCGGCAGGATGCGAACCACATTGTCGCCGGCGGCCACCGTCAGCAGCCCATGATGCGACCGGGCGTGCGCCACGAACGCACGGCTGTCTGCATTCAGCTTCAGGCCCAGCATCAGGCCCATCCCGCGCACATGATCGAACAGATCATGGTTGGGGATCATCTGCTCCAGGGCGGCGCGCAGCCGTGCGGACTTCTCGCGCACCTCCGCCAGGAACTGCGGTTCGGCCACCACATCCAGCACCGCGCCGATCGCCGACATGGCAAGTGGATTGCCGCCATAGGTGGAGCCATGGGTGCCCGCCACCATCCCGGCCGCAGCCCTTTCGGACGCAAGGCAGGCGCCGACCGGGAAGCCGCCGCCGATCCCCTTGGCGACCGCCATGATGTCGGGCACGATGCCATATTGCTCGTGCGCGAACAGCGTGCCGGTGCGGCCGACGCCGCACTGCACTTCGTCGAGAACGAGGAGGATGCCGTGCCGGTCGGCAAGATCGCGCAGGCCGCGCAGGAACTCAGGGGTCGCCGGGCGCACGCCGCCCTCGCCCTGGATCGGCTCCACCAGGAAGCCGGCGACGCTGGCGTCGATCGCGGCTTCGGCCGCCGCTAGATCGTTGAACGGCAACACATGGAACCAGTCGGGCAGCGGCTCGAAGCCCTTCCTCAGCTTCTCCTGGTCGGTGGCGGAGATGGTCGCAAGCGTGCGGCCGTGGAATGCATTGGAGAAAGTGAGCAGGCGGTATTTCTGCGGGTTGCCGGTGGCGTAATGATAGGCCCGGGCGGTTTTCACGGCACACTCCACGGCCTCCGCGCCGGAGTTGGTGAAGAACACGGTGTCGGCAAACGTCAGCGCGGTCAGCCGTTCGGCAACCGCCGTCTGCTGCGGCGAGCCATAGAGGTTGGAGACGTGCATCAGGGTCGCGGCCTGCTGCTGGATCGTCTTCACGAGGTGCGGGTGGCCGTGGCCGAGCAGGTTGACGGCAATGCCGCTGGCGAAATCCAGCCACTGCTTGCCGGCCGCATCGTAGAGATAGGCACCCTCGCCGCGCACCGGCGCCACCTCGCAACGGGGGTAGACGGGCATCAGCGGGGAGATGGTCATGACGGGGCCTTCCGTAAAACAGGAAAAGGCGGCCCCAGGGAGCCGCCTCCACTATTTTTACGCCCTTTAACGGCTCAGGCGCGCAATTTCCACCCCGATTTCAACAACGCATAGCTGGCAAACCAGAGCAGGATGCAGAGCCCGCCGACGATGACGGCGCCAAGCAGGACGGAGGCCTCGGCAACGCCGATGAATCCGGCGCGGAAGCCGTCGATCATGTAGAAGAAGGGATTGGCGCGCAGGATCGACTGCATCGTCGGCGACAGCCGGTCGATCGCATAGAATGTGCCCGACAGCAGGGTGAGCGGCTGCACCAGGAAATTGGTGACCGCGGCGCCATGATCGAACTTGTCAGCCCAGATTCCGGTCAGGACGCCGAGCAGGCCCAGCATCAGCGAGCCTGCCGTGCCGAAATAGAGAATAAGCCAGAGGTTCATCACCGACACCTCCACCCCGGGCCAGAGCAGCATGGCGAGCCAGATCGCCAGCCCCACGGCCCAGGCCCGGGTAACCGCGCCGGCGGCATAGCAGAACAGCAGCTCCCCGGTGGACAAGGGCGGCATCAGCACGTCGATGATGGTGCCCTGCACCTTGGCGATGATGATCGACGACAGCGAGTTCTGGAAGGCGTTCTGCACCATGCCCATGATGATGAGCCCCGGGGCCAGGAACTGCGCATAGGGAACGCCCAGCACCTCCCCTTTGGTACCGCCGAGCGCGAGGCTGAAAATGGCGAGGAACATCAGCGTCGTGATGGCCGGCGCCCACACGGTTTGCAGCTGCACCTTGAAGAAGCGCCTTACTTCCTTCACATAGAGGGTCTGTATCCCCAGCCAGTTGACGCCGAGGATCACTGGAACCGCCGGTTCCGGGTGGCCATCTTTCGGGTTGATTGGGCGCATGGTGCCGGGGGGTGTGGACGTTTGCATGGGTCGGACGCTGACTAGACCGGCGCTCCCGCCCGGGCAAGCAGTGTCGGACCAAGAGACAAATCGGACAAGTGCATGGCCTGGACGGACGAGCGCATCGCGCTTCTGAAGCAATATTGGGAAGAAGGCCGCTCGGCGAGCCAGATCGCGGAGGTGCTGGGCGAGGGCCTGTCGCGCAACGCCGTGATCGGGAAGGCGCACCGGCTGGGCCTGGCGTCGCGCCCTTCGCCGCTGAAGATAGGCGAGGCGAAGACTGGCGAAGCGAAGACCGGCGACGCAAAGGCGGGAGACGCAAAGACGGGTGAGACGAGGACGGGCGTGATGAAGGCGGGCGACGCGAAAGCGGCGGCGGCCCGGGCCGAGCCGAAGGCCGCGCCGCGCCCCGCGCCGACCCGCCCGGCCCCGGCTGCCGCGGTTCAGGATGGCCCGACCCACACAACTGCCCCGGCTGCCGCCCCCGCCGCGCTTCGGGCGGTGCCTGCGCCTGCCGCAGCTCCGGCCGCCCTGCCGCCGACTGCCTCCCGGCCGCAGCCAGTGAAGGCCAAGGGCGCCAAGGTGACGCTGCTCGATCTCAACGACCGGATCTGCAAATGGCCGATCGGCCACCCGGACGAAGCCGACTTCCACTTCTGCGGCAAGCCGGTGAACGCCGGCTTCCCTTATTGCAGCGAACATTGCCTGGTCGCCTATCAGGCGCAGATGCCCAGGCGCGACCGCCCCGGCGGCCCGCCGCGGCCGTTCGGGCCCAACCTTCCCCGCCCGCGTTAGGAACTCCCCGGCTCACACAAGAGCCTGTCATGCCAGCGAAGGCTGGCATGACAGGCTGGTTGGTTGACGGCCCCTGACCCGGCCGAGGCCGCTACCCCGCCCCAGCCCCAGCCCTGCCCGGCTCCGACAGCCAGCGCCGGATCACAGGATCGTGCGCGGCCAGCACCGCTTCACGCCACGCGGTCCGCGCGGCAACGGGCCGGCCGGCCCGGTCCAGCCAGTGCGCCTGCGCCGCCAGCAGCGGCAGGCAGCCGGCCGGTGCGTCCAGCCCGGCGAGCCGTTCCAGCGCCGCTGCGGGCCCGTGGACCTCCCCAAGCGCGCAGGCGCGCGCGATTTCGCTGCCGATGGTGGGCGCCAGCAATGCCAGCCGGTCGTGCAGCGACAGGATCGCGACCCAGGGGGTCGCGCCCCCGGTGCGGCGCCAGCAATGCGCCGAATGGATTGCCGCCTCGAGCTGGTAGCGGCCCGGCCGGCCCAGCGTGGCGGCGGCGGCGAGCTCGCGTTCGCCGGCGTCGATCGCGACTGTGTCCCAGCGCGACGGCTCCTGCCGATCGAGCGGGACGTAGAGCCCGTCGAGGTCGCGGCCGGCCGCGCGCCGGCCTTTCAGGAACAGGAGCAGCGCCATCAGCCCGCGCACCTCGGGCTCGCGCGGCAGCGCGTCGGCGAGCAGCCGGCCGAGATGCACGGCCTCGTCGAGCAGCCCGTCGCCCTCGCCCTCGGCCAGCGAGGCGATCGCATAGACCGCCTCCAGCACGGCGCCGAGCCGGTCCGGCCAGTCGCTGCGGTTCGGCAGCTGGAAGGGGATGTCGGTCGCCTTCACCCGGGCCTTGGCGCGCACCAGCCGCTGCCCCATCGTCGCCGGCGCCTCCAGATAGGCAGCGGCGACCCGCTCGGCGGTGAGGCCCTGCACCACCGTCAGCATCATCGGCGTGCGCGCGACCGCATCGATCGCGGGGTGGGCGCAGACGAACATCAGCTCCAGGCGCGGGTCGGTGGCCGGGGCGCCGGCTTCCGCCCGCTCGTCCGCCAGCAGCAAAAGCGCGGGTTGCGCTGCTGCCGCCACGCCCTGCCGCCGGGCCTGGTGTCCGTGGCTGCGCCGCGCAACGGTTAGCAGCCAGGCATCGGGATTGGCTGGCACGCCATCGTTCGGCCAGCTCTCCAGCGCCCGGGCGAAGGCGTCCGCAAGCGCATCCTCGGCGGCGGCGATGTCCCGGGTGCGGGCCGACAGCAGGCCGACCAGCCGGCCGTGGGACGCCCGCGCCGCATGTTCGGCTGCGGCGCGGGCGTCTGGCAGGGTCATTGCCCCATCATCGCCATCAGCGGGCGGACCTCGATGGCACCGGCGTTGGCCGCCGGGCATTTCGCCGCCCAGTCCAGCGCGGCATCCAGATCAGGCACGTCGATCACGAAGAAGCCGCCCAACTGCTCGCGGGTTTCGGCATAGGGCCCGTCCTGCACCAGCCGCTTGCCGTCGCGAAGCCGGACCGTGGTTGCGGTCTGCGGCAGCTCCAGTGGGGCGCCGCCGGTGGTGACGGCGTTCATGTCGGCCGAATAGGCCATCCACGCGGCCCAATAGGCGCTGTCCGGCGGCGACTGCCGCAGTTCGAAGTCGGACTCGGGCTCGTAGATCAGGATCGCATATTTCATCGGATCATCCTTCTTCAAAGCGCCGGATGGCGCAACCAGATGAGCCGCGAGGGGTGGAGTTTTCGACAGTTGCGCCAAAAAATTGGCCTGGCCGATTGCTCGGCCAGGCCAGGTTGTTTCCTTGGGGAGGAACTCTGTGGGGTAGTTGACCCCCTAGTAGTTGTAGGCCCTTTCGCCGTGCGAGGTGACATCCAGGCCCTCGCGCTCCGCTTCGGCGGTGGGCCGCAGGCCCATCGTCATCTTCACGAGGGTGAACAGGATGGCGGACCCGATGCCCGACCAGGCGACCGCCACGAGCACGGCCTTCACCTGGATCCACAGCTGGGGGCCATAGCCCAGATAGGTGAACTGGATCGTGCCGGGCTCCACCAGATAGTCGGCGACGCCCTGCCCGCCCAGGGCCGGGGCGACCAGGATGCCGGTGGCGAGCGCGCCGACGATGCCGCCGATGCCGTGGATTCCGAACACGTCCAGGCTGTCGTCATAATTCAGCGCATGCTTCACCTTGGTGCAGAAGATGTAGCAGATCGGCGAGACGATGAGGCCCAGCACGATCGCCCCGCCCGGGCCGGCAAAGCCCGATGCCGGGGTCACGGCGACCAGCCCCGCCACGGCACCTGAAACTGCGCCCAGCATCGAGCCCTTGCCCTTGGCGATCTGCTCGATGATGAACCAGCTGACGGTGGCGGCCGCAGTCGCCAGGAAGGTGTTGATGAAGGCGACGGCCGTGACGCCATTGGCCTCCAGGTTGGAGCCGGCGTTGAAACCGAACCAGCCCACCCACAGCAGCGAGGCGCCGATCATCGTCATCACCAGGCTGTGCGGCGGCATGGCTTCCTTGCCGTAGCCGATGCGCGGCCCGATGATGATGGCGCCGACAAGCCCGGCAATCCCGGCATTGATGTGAACGACGGTGCCGCCGGCAAAATCCAGCGCGCCCATGTTGAACAGATAGCCCGAGTTGGCAGTGGCGGCGGCCCAGGCGGCCTCGCCTCCGGCGGCGGCCGCGACCAGCGCATCCGGCCCGTCCCAGTACCAGACCATGTGCGCCATCGGGAAATACACCGCGACGACCCAGAGCGCGATGAACACCATCAACGACGAGAATTTCACCCGCTCGGCAAAGGCGCCGACGATGAGCGCGGCCGTGATGCAGGCGAAGGTCATCTGGAAGCTGACGAACACCAGCTCGGGAATGACCACCTTTTCGGAGAAGGTCGCCGCCAGCGTGGTCGCATCGACCCCCATCAGCATCGCCTTCCCGAAGCCGCCGAAGAACGGATTGCCGGCGGTAAACGCCATCGAATAGCCGACGGTGAACCAGATCAACGCCACCATCGAGACGATCACGAACACCTGCGTCAGGATCGACAGCATGTTCTTGGTGCGCACGAGGCCGCCGTAGAACAGCGCGACGCCCGGGATGGACATCATCAGCACGAGAAGGGTGCACACCAGCATCCAGGCGGTGTCGCCCTTGTCGGCGACGAGCGGCGCGGCTTCCTCGGCGACGGCTGCAGCGACAGGCGCAACGGCGGTCACGTCTTGAGCGAAGGCGGGGGCAGCCAGCGCAACGCCGACCAGTCCCAGCCCCCAAGCCAATTTTCCGAAATTCATCAAGGACCCCTCCTGAGTTCCGCGGTGGTCAGTTAAATCGCGGTGTCGTTGGTTTCGCCCGTGCGGATGCGCACCGCGCCGGTCATGTC
>JANPJJ010000017.1:0-2357 GCA_031425455.1 Sandaracinobacter sp.
ACTGGGGCCGCCTCGGCAGCACCTGCATGTGCCTGCTCAGCCTCGAAGTCTACTACCGCCACACCCCGCTGCACCGCCGCGACGCCGGCGGACTCAAAGAACTCGAACGCGGCAAGTAAGCCCGCATTCGTAATTGATCCGTAAGCAACAACGGCCGACGTATTGCCATCCGTGGATGCGTCGGCCTTTTCGTTTCCTGTCGTAAGCCGCCGATTCCGGCGCCGCGCAACATCGTTCCCTTTCGATTGATCGCCCCACGCTTGCGGCCTGCCTTCAAGGGCATCGCCGCGATGCCGCCGGGCCACGTACCGCGCTGCCCTGCGTGAAGGGCAGCGCACCAACTTTACTCACCGCCGCTTGCCGCGGCCCCAGGGAGGCACGCCCATGCCGAAGAACGCGAAAGCCGTCATCTCCATTTCCGAGACCACCGGCGAGTCTGCCCACGAGCGGCTCGTGAAGAAGCACCTGCCCGCGTGGGTGGTCTCCGGCGGCCTGCACGTCGTCATCGCCTTGATTGCGTTGCTCGTCACGCAGGTTCTCAGGACTGCGGCCGCCATTCAACCGGTCGATGCCATCGTCCAGATTGACGACACGGTGGCGGCGCCGGCGAACAACGATTTGACGAAAGAGGAAAAGGGAATCGACTCGGAAGTGGATACCTCGATCACGACATTGGATCGGGAGGACAAATTGACGGTCGAGGATAAGGTGACAAAAGACCCGGCCATCGGAGGAGAAGTCGCGAATGCCGATACTTCGACAGACGCGCTCCGGACGCTGGGCCATCCCAACGACGACTTGAGTGATCCCGGGATCAACACGAATAACAACGGCATCGGCGCTCCGGCCGAGGGGAAAGGGAATTTCGGTATCGCCCAAGCGCCGGGCTTCGTACAACGCGGTTCCGGAGCCACCCGAGATAAGCTCGTCGATAAATATGGAGGGAACCCCGATTCCGAGCGAGCAGTCGCATTGGGCCTGGCGTGGCTGGCTCGTCAGCAGCAACGGGACGGCCACTGGGGTTTCGACGAAACCGCCAACCCGGGCGGCAGCAAGGATCACATCGCCGCCACCGGCCTCTCCGTCCTGCCGTTCCTCGCCGCCGGCCAAACCCACAAGAAGAGCGCCAACCCCAAGGACAACAAGTACGTCGACAAGGTCTCGCTCGGGATCAACTGGCTGCTCAAGCAGCAACTGCCCAGCGGCACCTTCAAGGGGTGCAGCGGCATGTACTCCCACGCCATCGCCACCATCGCCCTGTGCGAGTGCTTCGGCATGACCGGCGACAAGAGCCTCCTGCAGAAGCCCGCCCAGGCCGCCATCAACTACATCCAACAGGCCCAGGGGGCCGACGGCAGCTGGGGCTACAAGGAGAAGACCAACGGCGACACGTCGATCGTCGGCTGGCAGATCCAGGCCCTGCAAAGCGGCAAGCTGTGCAAGGACATCGTCGTCGACAAGAACTGCCTGAAGCGGGCCATGGAGTTCCTGGACAAGGTCTCGTCCGGGTCGCTCAAGGCCACCTACGGCTACACCAGCCCCGGCGCCTCGAAGACGCTGACCCCGGTCGGCCTGCTCTGCCGCTACTACGTCGACGGGTGGGGCCCGCAGAACCCCAGCTACCAGGCCGGCGTCGAGTTCATCCTCAAGGCCCAGATGCCCGCCGCCGCCAACGAATTCAACATGTACTACTACTACTACGCCACCCAGGTGCTGCACTTCAACGAAGGCGACCAGTGGTACAAGCAGTGGAACCCCGCCATGCGGGACATGCTGATCAAGATGCAACGCCCGCAGGCCGACCCGCCGGCCACCGCCGGGAGCTGGGACACCGACAAGGGCATCAGCGGCAACAACTGGGGCCGCCTCGGCAGCACCTGCATGTGCCTGCTCAGCCTCGAAGTCTACTACCGCCACACCCCGCTGCACCGCCGCGACGCCGGCGGACTCAAAGAACTCGAACGCGGCAAGTAACAGGCGAATGAAAACCACGAAAGCCCACCGGACCCACCGGTGGGCTTATTTTTTGCGCTCGGCTTGGATCCACGCGGCTTCCGCGTCCTTACGTCGGGCCAGGATCGGTTGGAAATCGGGGCTCGTTGTCTCCAATTCATGCTCGACCGTTTCGGCGAAGGCGACAACCGCGGCGAAATAGGCCCGATAGCCCTCCGCCATTTCCCCGGAAACCGACTGGGACCTGAACGCCGCCTCTTCGGCATGCGCTTTCAACTCACGGGCACGAGCAACAACGTCGGGTGAAGGCCATTTCAGCGGATCCCGGACTTCGTCCGATATCGCGATGACGGCGCGGATATGGACCTTGCCCATACGCTCACCCACCACGGCCCTCAACCGGC
>JANPJJ010000018.1:0-14406 GCA_031425455.1 Sandaracinobacter sp.
GACAGGTGCGCAAGTTGCTGCAAGCAGCAAAACGATCAAGCTTTTCATATAACCCCGCACTTTAGCTTACTTGAAATGTGTTCTTCATCATTACGCTACCACAGCTGGCGGGAAGCGCAAGCAACCTGCAAACTTAGGCTATCTTCTGAACGGCAACCCAAAACAGGGTTAGCGACCACCTCGCCGATTGCATGCCGACGCGCTGCATCCCATATACCCCGGTGACATGACAAGCTCCGAAATCCTCACCCGCCCCGTCCTGCCGCTGCGCGACATCGTCGTGTTCCCGCAGATGATCGTTCCGCTGTTCGTCGGCCGCGATAAGTCTGTGAAGGCGCTGGAAGCCGTGATGCAGACCGACAAGTCGATCTTCCTGCTTTCGCAGAAGAATCCGGCAGACGAGGACCCTGCGCTCGACACCCTTTACGATGTCGGCACGCTTGCGACCGTGCTGCAGCTGCTGAAGCTGCCCGACGGGACCGTGAAGGTACTGGTCGAAGGGCTGCAACGCGCAAAATTGCACCGGCTGGACGAATCGGGCGATTATCTGATCGCCGACGTAAGCGAACTCGCCGACGAGGAGCCCGATGGCCCCGAGGCGGAGGCGCTGATGCGCTCGGCCCAGAAGCAGTTCGAAACCTATGTGAAGTCGGCCAAGCGAACGTCGCCCGAAGCGGCGCTGCAGATCGGCCAGATCGAGGAACCGGGGCGCTTCTCCGACTCGGTGTCGGCCAACCTCAACCTGAAGATCGCCGACAAGCAGGCACTGCTGGCCGAAATCGATGTGGCAAAGCGGCTGGAGATGGTGTTCGGCTTCATGGAAGGCGAAATGGGACTTCTTCAGGTCGAGAAGAAGATCAAGAGCCGGGTCAAGCGCCAGATGGAGAAGACCCAGCGCGAATATTACCTCAACGAGCAGCTGAAGGCGATCCAGCGCGAGCTGGGTGACGGCGGCGAAGATGGCGCCGACGAAGCCGCCGAGTATGAAGCGCGCATCCGCAAGACCAAGCTCTCCAAGGAAGCGCGCGAAAAGGCGATGACCGAGGTGAAGAAACTTCGCGCCATGTCGCCGATGTCGGCCGAGGCGACCGTCGTTCGCAACTGGCTCGACGTGCTGCTGTCGCTGCCCTGGGGCAAGTCTTCGAAGGTGAAGAAGGACATTGTCGCCGCCCAGAAGGTGCTGGACGACGATCATTACGGCCTGGAAAAGGTGAAGGACCGCATCGTCGAGTATCTCGCCGTGCAGGCCCGCACCAACAAGCTGAAGGGCCCGATCCTCTGTCTGGTCGGCCCGCCGGGCGTCGGCAAGACCTCGCTCGGCCGCTCGATCGCCAAGGCAACCGGGCGCGAGTTCATCCGCCAGTCGCTGGGCGGGGTGCGTGACGAAGCCGAAATCCGCGGCCACCGCCGCACCTACATAGGGTCTCTGCCGGGCAAGATCGTACAGAATCTGCGCAAGGCCGGCACCAACAACCCGTTGATGTTGCTGGATGAAATCGACAAGCTTGGCCAGGATTTCCGCGGCGACCCCTCGTCCGCGCTGCTGGAGGTGCTGGACCCGGAACAGAACAGCAAGTTCAATGACCATTATCTCGAAGTCGATTTCGACCTTTCGAACGTGATGTTCGTGACCACGGCCAACAGCTACAACATGCCGTCGGCCCTGCTCGACCGGATGGAGATCATCAACCTTTCGGGCTATACCGAGGACGAAAAGGTCGAGATCGCACGCGCCCACCTGCTGCCCAAGCAATATGAGGCACATGGCCTGAAGGCAGAGGAATTCGCCGTCGAGGACAGCGCGATCCGCGACCTCATCCGCTACTACACCCGCGAGGCCGGAGTTCGCACGCTGGAACGCGAGCTGGCGAAACTGGCCCGCAAGGCGCTGCGCCAGATCCTGGAGAAAAAGGTCGAGAGCGTCACCGTGACCGGCGACAATCTCCATGACTTCGCCGGTATCCGGAAGTTCCGCTTCGGAATGAGCGAGGCGGAAGACCAGATCGGCATGGTGACGGGCCTCGCCTGGACCTCGGTCGGCGGCGATCTCCTCACCATCGAGAGCGTCACCGTGCCGGGCAAGGGAGTGATTTCCACCACGGGCAAACTCGGCGACGTGATGAAGGAATCGATCACTGCCGCCTTCTCGTTCGTGAAGGCGCGAAGCCACGCCTATGGCATCCACCCGACCACCTTCGCCAAGAAGGACATTCACGTCCACGTGCCCGAGGGCGCCACCCCGAAGGACGGACCCTCGGCCGGGATTGCGATGGTCACCTCGATCGTCTCCACCCTCACCGGAATTCCGGTGAAGCGCGACGTCGCAATGACAGGCGAAGTCACGCTTCGCGGCCGCGTGCTCCCGATCGGCGGGCTGAAGGAGAAGCTGCTGGCGGCGCTTCGCGGCGGCATCACCACGGTGCTGATCCCGGCCGAGAACGAGAAGGACCTGGCCGATATCCCGGCGAACGTCCGCGAGGGGCTGACCATCATCCCGGTCGGCCATGTCGACGAGGTGCTGAAGATCGCCTTCGCCCGCCCGATCGTTCCGATCGAGTGGACCGAGACCGACGAGAAGGCCGTCGCCCCGCCCACCGCGGTGCCCCCGACCGCCCCGCCGGTGCCGGAGGCGCCGACCACACACTGACGGCGCATTGACAGGTGGCGGCGCGTCCCTTAACGGCCGCCATCCCGGAGGGGCCGATTTCGAACGGATCGGGCGCGTAGCTCAGCGGTAGAGCACTGCTTTCACACGGCAGGGGTCACAGGTTCAATCCCTGTCGCGCCCACCATCTTGCTAAGAGCGGCCTGAGGCCGGCGCGCAGTCGCGGTTCAGCCGGAGGCTGACCTTCGGTTCGCGGCCTCGGCCGTTTTCAGTTTGGCGGTGGCAAACGGCCCCTTTTCCTCTTCACACTGCCCCAAAACCGGTGGAAACTCCGGAAAACAAGGGTGGGGAGAAGCCGGGCGATGAATCGACTGAGCGCGAGCATGATGTCGGCCTGGGCGCGGACGGGGTCCAGATATCTCCCGTTCGCCGATGTCGCCACGCCCGACCTGCCGCTCTCCCGCCTGCTTCGCCTGTCCTTGATCCAGGTCTCGGTCGGAATGGCCCTCGTCCTGCTGGTCGGCACGCTGAACCGGGTGATGATCGTGGAGCTCGGCGTTTCGGCGACGCTGGTGGGCGTGATGATCTCGCTCCCCCTGCTGTTTGCACCGTTCCGGGCACTGATCGGGTTCCGCTCCGATACGCATCAGTCCGAACTCGGGTGGCGCCGCGTGCCCTTTATCTGGCGCGGCACCATGCTCCAGTTCGGCGGGCTCGCGATCATGCCGTTCGCGCTCCTGGTGCTTTCGGGCCAGGGCCAGGCCGCCGCTGCGCCGGTGTGGCTGGGCCAGGCGGCAGCGGCGCTCGCCTTCCTGCTGGTCGGCGCCGGGCTCCACATCACGCAGACGGTCGGCCTCGCGCTCGCCACCGATCTGGTGCCGCCCGAAAGCCAGCCCCGGCTGGTCGGGCTGATGTATGTGATGCTGCTGATGGGCTCGATCGTCAGCGCGCTGATCTTCGGCGCGGCGCTGCGCGATTTCGTGCCCGGCAAGCTGGTGCAGGTGATCCAGGGGTCCGCGGTCGCCACCATCGCGTTCAACCTCATCGCGTTGTGGAAACAGGAAACCCGCAATCCCAGGCGCGGCCGCCCCTATCAGCCCCAGCCTCGCTTTGCCGACGGCTGGGCCAGCTTCATCGCCACCGGCCAGGCGCGGCGCCGCCTGTTCGCGGTGGGCGCGGGCACCCTCGGCTTCAGCATGATGGACATCCTGCTCGAACCCTATGGCGGGCAGGTGCTCGGGCTGTCGGTTGCGGTCACCACCCGCCTCACGGCGACGCTCGCCTCGGGCAGTCTGGTCGGTTTCGCGCTCGCCTCCTGGGTGCTGGGCCGCGGGGCGGACCCGTTCCGCATGGCGAGCGCCGGGGCCCTGGTGGGCATCCCCGGCTTCCTGCTGGTGATCCTCGCCGCGCCGCTGCAGATCGACTGGATGTTCAGCGCGGGCGCCCTCCTGATAGGGTTCGGCGCCGGCCTGTTCGGCCACGGCACGCTCACCGCCACCATGAACCTGGCGCCCCGCACCCAGATCGGCCTGGCGCTCGGCGCCTGGGGCGCAGTCCAGGCCACGGCGGCGGGCCTGGGGGCGGCAATGGGCGGCGCCATCCGGGACCTCGCCCGCGCCGCCGGCGGCGCACAAGGTCTGCTGCCCGGCTTCCCGCCTGAGGCCGCGGGGTATGTCATCGTGTTCGCGCTTGAAGTGGGCCTCCTGCTGCTGGCACTGCTGGTGATGTTCCCCCTGCTGCGTCCGCGCGCAGAACATCTGATCACCTGAGCCCAAACAAAAAAAGGCCGGGCCCGTTCGGAGCCCGGCCCTTTGTCCCGCCGGAAAGCGGGGGCCAGCTGGCGCGGTCTGCGTCAGCCGGCGGGTGCCTGGGTCGTCTTCGCCGCGTCTGCGGTTTCGGCAGAGGCCGTCATGGCGCCCTGCCAGTAATCCGCAAACCAGGTCGTGTTGTTCAGGACCGATGCGTGCACGATGAGCGCGATCAGCGTCACCGAGCCCAGCAGCAGGGGAAGTCCGACTGTCGGATGGACTACTGTCCAGATCTTGCCTTGGTTCATGTCTCAGCCTCCCCTAGTGCAGCCACGGCGTATAGATATACGCCAGGATATGGGCCACCAGAGCGATCCCGGCGAACAAACGCGCGCCATAGATCACATGACCGTGAAGTTCCTCCGACTCCCTGATGGTCAGCCCGGTCAGCCAGACCTTGTCTCTCTCGTCTACCATGATGTTACTCCTCTTCAGACTTGCAAGTACATGTGCATGCATTTTTACAAGCAGAACCTGGTTCGGTAATCCGGGCACTCAGAGCGCTCTGCCCGTTCCACCCCCCCGGCCCGCATGGAACCGCCCCGACGACCGGGCCAATTGCCGGACCGACATTGTCGGAACCGGCGCGACACCATGCACTGTCAAGCTACCGCGACAATCTGTCATGTCAATCTGAATTGTCACTTCGGGGCACGGGCACGATGATGTTCAGGCAAGATTGCTTCGCAGGTCAGAAAAGAGCGCGAAAAATCAGCGGGCGGAGGCTCAGTCTCCGCCCGCAAATCTGCTTCACACCCTTGGGAGGGCTATTTCTCGGTAACGGTCAACTCGGTGCGGCGGTTCTGCGCGCGTCCTTCCTCGGTCGCATTGTCGGCCACCGGGTTGGCTTCGCCATAGCCCGCCGTCGTCACACGATCGGCGCCAATCCCGGAGTCGACCAGCGCCCGGGCAATGGTCGCCGACCGGCCGGTGGAGAGCGCCACATTGGCCGCCGGGTCGCCGACATTGTCGGTGTAGCCGCTGATCTCAGCCTTCGCCGCCGGGTAGGCTTTCAGGATCGCGATGATCGCGCTCAGCGTCGAAACGCTTTCGGGCGTCACCTTGTCCTCCGCCGTGTCGAAGTTCAGATTGTCGAACACGAAGGTACGCGGCGCCGGCTCGTCGGTCGCCAGGTACCGCGCGAGATTGGCGCCGATGCTGCCGGTGCGGACCACCAGGATCGATCCGTCCGGCAGGGAAAGTGTTTCTTCGGCGACGACGGGCGCTGCAGCCACCTCGGCGACTGGGACAGACCGATCGCGCTTCTGGCCGACCAGCGAGTAGAGCAGCGCCAGCACCCCGAACCCCAGAACGATCCATGCCAGCGGATGGTTCTTCGGCTTCAGGATGACGGGCGGCGTGTCGCCGATCCCGGCACCGGCCGGCGGCCTGGTCTCGCGGGGCACCACGACCGGCGGCAGGCTGAACAAGCTCCTGAGGCCGTCCGGCACTCGGGCATTGATCGCCTCGCTCTCCCGGCCCAGCAGGGATGACAGGCTTTCGCTTGTCAGCGACGGCCCGGCCGCCTTGGCGAGCCCGCCCAGCGCCACCGGGGCGGCCATTGCCAGCAGGCCCGGAACCGCAGCCGCCTTCATGTCGGCCTGCGCTGAAACCGCGCTGACGATGTCGCCGGTCTGCGAGCCGAACAGCGACTGTGCAGTCGATGTGCCCTCTGCCATCAGGCTGCTGCGCGTGGCGTCAGACGCCAGCAGACTGCCCAGCGTGTCCAGCGGGTTGCCATTCTTCACCGCCGCCGACACCAGCGCCAGAAGGTCGGCCCCGCCGCCCGCCCTGCTCTTCGAAATCGCCCCCGCCAGCAGCACCGGCACCAGGGCGGCCAGCCCGGCCCGGGTGCGCCCCTCCGTCTCGCCGACCCTCGCCCCAATCTCCGAAATCGCATTGGGCGAGAACGCCCCCAGAACCATGTCGACCAGGTTTGCCATCGTGCCGTGCCTTTTCCATCCCCGAGCTGAAAGGCAGTTTAGGCATTTACCACCGCTTGTCCATATCTTTGGACATTTTTGCGCGTCCATGTCGATTGACAGGTCAACCGCGCAAAATGTCGCGCGTCCTCGCCGCTTCCCTGCCGGGAAATCCGGGCCTAGGAAGGGCCGCACCCGTTTTGAAGGCTTCATCTTGACCACGCTTCTGGCCGATGCCGAAACCCTCCTGCCCGACTTGGTGGCGCTGCGGCGCGCCATCCATGCCGAGCCAGAGCTGGGGCTGCACAATCCGCGCACCTCGGCAAAGATCCGCGCCGCGCTGGCGGGGCTTCCGCTCGAATGGAAGGAGGGGCCCTCCACCTCCGGGCTGGTCGCCACCCTGCAAGGCGGTCGGCACGGCCGCACCGTGCTGCTTCGGGGCGATTCCGATGCGCTTCCCATGCACGAAGACACCGGGCTCGATTTCGCATCCACGATTCCCGGCGCGATGCACGCCTGCGGCCACGACAGTCACGTCGCCATGCTGGTCGGCGCGGCCCGAATTCTGTGCGCCCGCCGCGACACGCTGGCCGGAACCGTCCGCTTCATGTTCCAGCCCGGCGAGGAAGGCCATCACGGCGCCCGCTTCATGCTGGAGGATGGCCTCCTCGATCCGCTGCCCGACGCCGCCTTCGCCCTGCACGTCATGCCCAACGCACCGCACGGCCTGGTCTCGGGCCGGGCCGGGCCGCTGCTCGCCTCGGCCGACAAGATCCGGGTCGTGGTGAAGGGCCGCGGCGGCCACGCCTCGATGCCGCACGACGCGTGCGATCCCGTGCCGATCGCCTGCGCCATCGTGCTCGGCATCCAGAGCCTCGTCACCCGCACCGTTTCCATCGCCGATCCGGCCGTTGTCACCATCGGCCAGATCAGCGCCGGCAGCACCGACAATGTGATCCCCGAGACGGCGATGCTCTACGGCACCATCCGCACGCTCTCGCCGCGCACCCGCACCGAGATCCAGATCAATCTGAAGCGCCTTGCCGAGAATATTGCGCTCGCCCACGGCGCCACCGCCACGGTCGAGTTCACGCAGGGCTTCCCCGTCACCGTCTGCAATGCAGCTGCCGTTGCCTTCGGCCAGCGCACCGTGCAGGCGCTGCTCGGTGAAGACGCCTGGGTCACCTTGGCGAGCCCGATCATGGGCGCCGAGGATTTCGCCTATGTGCTGGAGAAAGTGCCCGGCGCAATGTTCTTCCTGGGCGCTGCCCGCGATGGCGCCGACTGGCGCTCCTGCTGCGCGCTCCATTCCAACCGGATGGTACTGGACGAAGCCGTGATGGCCCGCGGCGCCGCCGTCCACGCCGCCCTCGCCGCCCGCTTCCTGGCCGAGGGATTCGGCGCCGGCTTCGAAGACTGACCGGCTTGCGCCCGCGCCCGGCCTGTGGAACCTTCATCGGCGGGAGGGCGCGCATGCATCGCTGGATAGTCTCGACGATTGCGCTGCTGCTCGCGGCCTGCACCGAGCCGGCCAGCGCCCCGGACCCCGCGGCCGATTCCGCCCCAGCGTCGGAGGAGCCCTCAGCCACCCCCGCACAGCCCGGTCTGCCGGCCGATTACGCCGCAATGCGCGCCGGCGCGCAGGCATGGGCCGCGGACCAGGTCAGTGCCGAATCCGCCCCGGGCATGCCGGCCGAAGGCGACACCGACCCCTATTTCGATACGATGTCCTGCGCCGAACCCGACATCGAACCGGGCGAGCAGGCCCCGCGCGAGCAGCAGCTCGCCGCTCTGGCGCACGAGGCCGTGCTGCTGGAAGGGCGTCTCGCGGCGGCAGGCTACGCCCCGGCGCTGTGGCGCGAACCGCTCGGCCGCTGGGAAACGGCCGCCCTGGACGTCATCACTGGGGCACCGACCCCAGCCTGGGGCGCGCCCGGCTACGACGCTTTCGAGGCCCGCCTCTCGGCCCTTGCCGACACGCTCACCGCCGAGCTCGAGGCCAACCGCGCCCGCCTGCAGCCCGCCCTCGCGCCGATCCGGCGCGAGGGCGGCTGCGGTGCCGGCGAAACCCCTTTCCTGGTGCGCACCGATCCGCCCGGCGGCAAGGTCTGGCTGATCACCCGCTTCGCCTTCGATGTCTGCCGCGCCAAGAAGCTCGACGCCTGGAGTACGGAGGCCTGCCGCTGGACCGAGATGGACCCGGATCGCGAAGCCTATCTCTCGGGCAGCTACAACTATCAGGCGCACTGGCCCGATGGTGCCACCGGGCGCGGATCGCGCCGGCTCGACGACGGCATGGGTAATTTCGAGGAAGGCACCGCTGTCCCGGTGCTGGTAAGGCCCGGCTGATGGACCAGTATCTGAAAGACCTCATGAAGGTCGTCGGCATCGGCGGTGCCTTCGCGCTGCTCCCGGCGCTCGCGGCCCTTGCCGGCCTTTCGCCACCCTGGCCGCCGGCCATCGGCGGCGTCTCGGCGCTTCTCATCCTCGCCTTCTCGCTGATCGTCTGGGAATGGGTGCGCAAGTCCCGCACCGCCACCCGCCGCAGCTGGATCGTCTGGGCGCTCATCCTCACCCTCACCGGCCTCACCGGCTACCTCTTCCTCTACTCGCTTTTCATCGAGCCGATCCCGGGCACCGACATGCGCGTCATCCGCGGCTTCACCTGCACCGCCGACGCCGCGCTGGTTCACGGCGCGCGCTGCCCCGATCTGCCGCGCGAGGCCCTCCAGGATGCCGAATGGGAAGCCACCGCGCTCTGGACTCGCGGCTCGGTCACCGCCGTGCGCCTCGGCCTCGCCTTCACCTGGCTCCTCTTCACCGCGGGCCTCATCGCCACCGTGGGCGCGATCCTCGCCGGCCGCCGCCTGAAAGCCCCGGCCGCAAACGCCTCGGAATAACAACCGTCATCCCGGCGTGGGCCCGTATCGCCCCCGTTACCGGGTAAAGCCCCTTTCGATTCCAGTCCGGCATCCCCATTTCGGAGGTGCACGAAAGGAACCAGCCATGGCAGGCGGATGGACTCGCGACGGCGCCGTCCAGGATCAGATCGACGACAGCGTCACCGACGCGGTGCTCGCGGCCCGCGCCCGCCTCGCCGCCGGCAAAGGCCTCACGCACTGCGCACTCTGCGGCGAGCCGATCCCCGAAGCTCGCCGCCGCGCGCTCCCGTCTGCCCGCACCTGCGTCGCGTGCCAGGGTGCGCAGGACGGGCGCCCTGCCCCCGGCGGTATCAACCGCCGCGGCAGCAAGGACAGCCAGCTGCGCTGAACCCTATTTGGAAGCCGTCAGCGCCGCCTTCAGCCCCGGCGCATACTCCGCTCCGTGCGGCACCTTCGCGCTCGACGCGGCCACTGTGCCGCCGATCGGCTCGGCCCGGCCACCGATGCACTCAGACAGGAAATTCTCGGCCACAGCCATGAAGGCGATGTTGTTCTCCGGCCGGGCAAAGCCATGCCCCTCGTCCGGGAACAGCACATAGGTGACAGGAATGCCCTTCGCCTGCATCGCCGCCACGATCTGGTCGCTTTCGGCCTGCTTCACCCGCGGGTCGTTGGCGCCCTGCCCGATCAGCAGCGGGCGAACGATCTTGTCAGCGTGCGTCAGCGGTGACATTTCCTTCAGCCGCGCCAGCCCCTCGGGCGTGTCCGGGTCGGCGATGCGCGCAGTCAGCTGCTTGCGAAACGCTTCCCAATAGGGCGGCACCGTCGACAGCAGCGTCACCAGGTTCGAAGGCCCCACGATGTCCACCCCGCAGGCGAAGCTGGTCGGCGTGAAGGTCAGCCCGGCCAGCGTCGCATAGCCGCCATAGCTGCCGCCCATGATCGCCACGCGCTTCGGGTCGGCAATGCCGGCCTTCACCGCCCAGTCAACCGCGTCCAGCAGGTCGTCGTGCATCTTCCGGTCCCACTCGCCGTTGCCGGCGTTGGTGAACGCCTTGCCGAACCCGGTGCTGCCGCGGAAGTTGGTCTGCACCACGGCATACCCCCGGTTCGCCAGGAACTGCGCCGTGCCATCATAGCCGTAGGTGTCCCGCGCCCAGGGGCCGCCGTGCACGAACAGCACAGTCGGCAGCGGCTGCTTCGGCCTGTCGCCGGCGCCGGGCGGCAGGGTCACATAGGTCACCAGCGTCTTGCCGTCGCGTGATTTCACTTCCACCGGCTTCATCGGCGCCAGCGTCGCCTCCGCCAGCTCGGGCCGGCTGTCGAACAGCTTGGTCACCGTTTTGGCGTTCCGGTCGTACAGCCAGGTCGCAGAGGCCGCATTGCTGTTGTCGGTCGCCACCGTCCATTTGTCGTCGGCCAGCGTCCGGCTCCCCAAAGACCAGTTGCCCAGCTTCGCGTTCAGAAACTCGATGTCACCCTTCACCGCCGGGTCCAGCACCGTCCATACCGGCTTCAGATAGTCGATTGCGACTGCCTCGATCCGACCGCTTGTCGGGTTGGCGAGCACATTCTGAACGTCCGCCCGGGCATCCTCCGCCAGCAGCGTCCGCTCGCCAGTCGCCCAGTCCATTGCATAAAGCGCGGCGGTGTCGCGATCGCGGGCATCCATCCAGTAGTGGATTTTGCCGTCGGCCGAGAAACCGAACGGCTGGGTCGTCTGGCTGTCGTCGAGCCCGTGCGTCAGGAAGGGCGTCACTGCGATCTTCCCGTCATCGATCCGGAAATAGTCCTGCCCCGCCGCCGCATTCGGGCGGATCGCCATTCGCAGCACCAGATGCTCGTCCGCCACGAAGCCCGCATAGCCGTCATTCTGCTGCACCAGCGTCAGCTTGCCGGTCTTCAGATCCAGCGAATGCACATCGTGCCACTTCGGGTCGCGGTTGTTCAGCCCAACGAGAATGCGATCGGTGTGGATGTGCGACGTCCCCACCACCTGCGCCGTCGTGTTCGGGAACGGCGTAAAGTTCACCGGGTCGCCGCCTGTCAGCTTCACCCCATAGAGCAGAAAATCCTCGTCCCCCCCGGCATCGTTGATGAACATGATCATGCTGTTGTCGGGCGCCCAGAAATGCTGCCGGATCGGCCGCTTCGCCTCCTTCGTCAGCACCCGGGCCGCCGAAGGGTCGCTCGCGGGCGCCACCCAGATGTTCAGCACGCCGTTGTAAGGCGCAATCCAGCTCAGCCATTTGCCATCCGGAGACAGGCGCCCCTGCACCTTGCTCGGGTTGCCGAACAGCTTCGTACGTTCGATGAGAGGGGTTTCCGTCATCTTGGCTCCTGTGGATTGGGCGATCGCGGGCGCGCAGGCGATCAGCGCGAGCCCGGCTAGCAAGGCGGCCTTCATGGTCGTCTCCCGATATGAATGCGCACCCGTCCCCTCAGCCGGGCGCGCCGTCGGACCTTAGCACCGGGATCGCGCCGGGCAAGCCTCAGCCGATCAGCATCGCCTCGATGCGCAACCCGTCCGGGTCCTTCACGAACGCCGCATAATAACCCGCCGTATAGTTCCGCTCGCCCGGCGGCCCATTGCAGGTTCCGCCATTTGCAATCGCGGCCGCGTGAAACGCGTCCACCGCCGCCCGGTCGGGTGCCAGGAACGATACATGCAGCCCGTTCTGGGCGCCCAGCCCGGTCGGATCCGCGGCCGCGCCGATCCAGAACTCGGGAAAGTCCTTGCCATAGGCGGTCGCACCGCCCTCCTCCATCAGCACACCGATCCCGAGCGGCGCCAGCGCCGCGTCGTAGAAAGCGCGCGAGCGGGGGAGGTTGGAACAGCCGACGGAGATGTGGCTCAGGATGCTTTCGGGCATGTGCACTCCTTTGCTCCTCTCCCGCCTGTGGGAGAGGGTCGACTCGCCGAAGGCGGCGGGGGGAGGCTATGCCAGCGCGGGGGCCGGGCAAAGCCCGTCCTCTCCGCCGGGCGTAGACGAAGGCCGCGAGAACAAAGCGGGCAAAGCCCGCTCGTCGATCATGACAAAGGGGCGGGAGTTTCCCCCCGCCCCTTTGCATGTCGGCCGGATCTGCCGCGAGTCCGCGAACCTTCGCACGATTGCTTCGCAATCCTGCTCCACGCCGCGGCCGCGTTCGATCAGAAATCCATACCGCCCATGCCGCCCATGCCGCCGCCCATGCCGCCGCCGCCGGCCGGCTTGTCGTCCGGCAGTTCGGCGATGGTCGCTTCGGTGGTGATCAGCAGGCCGGCGACCGAGGCCGCATCCTGCAGCGCCGTGCGCACGACCTTGGTCGGGTCGACAACGCCGGCCGCAACCAGGTTCTCGTACACATCCGTCTGCGCATTGAAGCCCTTGGTTTCGTCATTCTCGCGCAGCAGGTTGCCGGCGACCACGGCCCCGTCATGCCCGGCATTCTGGGCAATCTGGCGCAGCGGCGTCTGCAACGCGCGGCGGATGATGTCGATGCCGCGGGTCTGGTCGTCGTTGGCACCCTTCAGGCCGTCGAGCGCCTTGGTGGCATAGAGCAGCGCCGTGCCGCCGCCGGGAACGATACCCTCCTCGACAGCCGCGCGGGTGGCGTGCAGCGCATCGTCCACACGGTCCTTGCGCTCCTTCACTTCCACTTCGGTCGCGCCGCCGACCTTGATCACGGCAACGCCGCCGGCCAGCTTCGCCAGCCGCTCTTGCAGCTTTTCCTTGTCGTAATCGCTGGTCGTCGTCTCGATCTGCGCGCGGATCTGCTCGACCCGACCCTTGATCGCTTCCGAAGCACCGGCGCCGTCGACGATCGTGGTGTTGTCCTTGTCGATCGTGACCTTCTTGGCCTGGCCCAGCATCTGGAGGTTCACATTCTCCAGCTTGATGCCCAGGTCTTCGCTGATCATCTCACCGGCGGTCAGCGTGGCGATATCTTCCAGCATCGCCTTGCGACGATCGCCGAAGCCCGGCGCCTTCACGGCGGCAACCTTCAGGCCCCCGCGCAGCTTGTTCACCACCAGGGTCGCAAGCGCTTCGCCTTCGACATCCTCGGCAATGATCAGCAGCGGACGGCCCGATTGCACCACGGCTTCCAGCACCGGCAGCATCGCCTGCAGGTTCGAAAGCTTCTTCTCGTGGATCAGGATGTAGGGGTTCTCGAGCTCCACCTGCATCTTCTCGGCATTGGTGATGAAGTAGGGGCTCAGGTAGCCGCGGTCGAACTGCATGCCTTCCACGACGTCCAGCTCGAAGTCGAGGCCCTTGGCCTCTTCCACGGTGATCACGCCTTCCTTGCCGACCTTTTCCATCGCTTCGGCGATCTTCTGGCCGACGATGACGTCGCCGTTCGCCGAGATGATGCCGACCTGGGCGATTTCAGCCGAATTGGCGACCGGCTTCGAACGGGCCTTCAGGTCCTCGGTCACCTTGGCGACGGCAATGTCGATGCCGCGCTTCAGGTCCATCGGATTGATGCCGGCCGCAACGCTCTTCAGGCCTTCGCGAACGATCGCCTGGGCCAGAACCGTCGCGGTCGTCGTCCCGTCACCGGCGATGTCGTTGGTCTTCGAAGCGACTTCGCGGACCATCTGCGCACCGATGTTCTGGTACTTGTCCTTCAGCTCGATTTCCTTGGCGACCGTCACCCCGTCCTTGGTGATGCGCGGCGCGCCGAAGCTCTTCTCGATCACGACGTTACGGCCCTTGGGCCCCAGCGTGACCTTCACTGCGTCGGCGAGGATATCCACGCCCTGCAGGATACGTTCGCGGGCATCACGCCCGAATTTAACTTCCTTGGCTGCCATTTTCCGTGTTCCTTATGTCTGAAGAATCCGAAGAAGAAGCGCTCCGACTTCTGCCGAAGGCCGCGAACCGAAGGTCAGCCTCTGGCTGAACCGCGACCGCGCGCCGGCCGTAAGGCCGAACATGGGCGTCAGCCCATCAAACCCAGAATATCGCTTTCCTTCATGATGATGAGGTCTTCACCGCCCACCTTCACTTCGGTGCCGGACCATTTGCCGAACAGGATGCGGTCCCCGGCCTTCACGTCCATCGGCACGCGAGCCCCCTTGTCGTCGCGGGCGCCCTGGCCCACCGAGACGATCTCGCCTTCCTGCGGCTTTTCCTTGGCGGTGTCGGGGATGATGATGCCGCCGGCCGTCTTTTCCTCGGCTTCCACGCGGCGAACCAGCACGC
>JANPJJ010000019.1:0-51143 GCA_031425455.1 Sandaracinobacter sp.
CACAGCGCCCGCACCGGCCACCCCACAGTAACCTCCTTGAGCACGTGCATGCTGTTCCTGTGCAGCAGGAACAGCATGCACGTCTGACTAACTCCGGCAGCTGCTCGCGATCGGCGCGACGGAACTTGCCGCCAGTATGAGCGTTGCTCTTGCAGAGCTTCGCGCACCAATCTGATTCCTGTCCCCCAGTGCTTCGGCAGCCGGTTGTGCGCGAGCATCAGGCCGCTTCCTCCCAGTCCCGCGCGGGAGACATTTGATGAAAAAGCTGCTTATATTTTCCCTGGTTGCCGCAACGTCGTTTGTTGCGGCCCCTGCCCTGGCGCAGGGCATCGGCCACACGTTGATGATGCGCGGCCAGGTTGTCGACATGACGGACAACGTGGCGACACTGTGCATCGGCAAGGCAGATGGTGCCCAGGTCGGCCAGGTTCTTGACGTTGCTCGCGCGGTCGCTGTTTCCCCGCCGCCCAAAAGCACGGGGCCGGCCTTCCGACGCGAAGATGTCGGCCATATCAAGATCACAAATATCGTCGACGATCATTTCGCAACCGCCTCTGTCGTAAGCGGATCGGTCGCCAAGCACGATATCGTGGAACTCAGACGGAAATAGCCGGCAGAGACGTTTCTGCACCTCGAGGACCGGGCGAAAAGGCAAACCAAGTTACCATGCAGAAGGCCCGATCTTGACCGAGAACCCTGATATGTCCGGTTCGCCAAACGAAGAGTCCGAGTTGCGCCGGCATCACCGCCTGGCGATCGCGCAATGGGATACGGAAGGCGGGGCAGGCCCGTGCGGGCCGCAGGAAAGCACGGCCGTCGGCACCGCCCGGTCGGCGATCCCGGACCTGGCCAACACCGAGCTGGTACAATTGCGCGTTCGGGTCATTGCGCTCGAGAATTTGCTGGTTGCGCTGCTGTCCGGTGCGTCGGTGTCGCAGCTCAAGGCCGCAAGCGACATGGCGGAGCTGATCTTGCCGCGTCCCGCCGCCCACCCGCATCCGCTGACCATCCGGGCCGCCGCACACATGCAGCATCTGCTGGCAAATTCTGCGCACTTGAAGGCGACCGACCCATGCTGAGGGCAAAGCGCAGACACCGGTTCGCTTACCCGTTTGCGGGCCGCGCTCCCCCGGTGCGTATCGGATTGAAGATCCGGGAGCAAAGCCATGGGTGATCCCGCCGAAGTTCATGACAATATGGCTGCGCACGGGCCGCCGGACCCTGATCATGATAAGGCAAGACCTCACGCCGGATGTTGTAGCGTGAAGGCCGGAACTGCCGACGTGCTGAAAACCGCGCGCGACCCTGTGTGCGGCATGATGGTGGACCCGCACACCACATCGCACCATGCCCATCATGAAGGCCGTCCGTTTCACTTCTGTTCGGCCGGCTGCCGGGCGAAGTTCGTAGCCGATCCAGCGCGCCATCTGTCCGACAGGCCAGACGCGCATGCGCCGGTTGCCGAAGGCACCATTTACACCTGCCCGATGCACCCGGAGATCCGGCAACCGGGTCCAGGCTCCTGCCCGATCTGCGGCATGGCGCTCGAGCCGGAGATGCCCGGCGCGGACACGGGACCCAACCCCGAACTGGTCGACTTCACGCGCCGATTCAGGATCGGGCTGGCACTCACGATCCCCGTGCTCGTCCTGGAGATGGGAAGCCATCTGCTTGGCCTGCACCGCTATATCGCCCCGCAGCTGTCCAACTGGCTGCAGCTGCTGTTTGCAACCCCGGTTGTTCTGTGGGCCGGCTGGCCCTTCTTCGAGCGCGGCTGGGCGTCAGTCCGCACCCGCAACCTCAACATGTTCACGCTGATCGCGCTCGGCACCGGAGCAGCGCTCCTCTACAGCCTGGTCGCCACCGTCGCGCCGCAGCTCTTCCCGCCCTCCTTCCGCAGCATGGACGGCTCGGTTCCGGTCTATTTCGAGCCAGCAGCGGTCATCGTCGTGCTGGTGCTGCTGGGCCAGATGCTGGAGCTCAGGGCGCGGGAGGCGACGGGCGGCGCCATCCGGGCACTGCTCGATCTGGCGCCCAAGGTCGCGCGGCGGGTGGCGCCCGACGGCACCGACGCGGAAATCCCGCTGGACGGGGTGCAGGTGGGCGACCGGCTGCGGGTGCGGCCCGGGGAGGCGGTGCCGGTGGACGGAAGCTTGCTCGAAGGCCGCTCGACGCTCGACGAGTCGATGGTGACAGGGGAGAGCCTGCCGGTCTCCAAGGCGCAGGGCGACCGGCTGATCGCCGGCACACTGAACCAGACCGGCGCCTTCGTGATGACAGCCGAGCGCGTCGGCCGCGACACGATGCTTTCGCAGATCGTCGCCATGGTGGCCTCTGCGCAGCGCAGCCGCGCGCCGATCCAGCGCCTGGCGGACCGGGTTTCGGGCTGGTTCGTGCCTGCGGTGATCCTTGTCGCCATGGTCGCCTTTGCCGTCTGGGCGCTGGCCGGGCCGGAGCCGCGCCTGTCTTACGCCTTCGTGGTCGCCGTCTCCGTCCTCATCATCGCCTGCCCCTGCGCCCTGGGCCTCGCGACCCCCATGTCGATCATGGTTGGGGTCGGGCGCGGGGCGCAGGCGGGCGTTCTCGTCAAGAACGCCGAGGCGCTGGAGCGGCTGGAGAAGGTGGACACGCTGCTGGTCGACAAGACGGGCACGCTGACGGAGGGGAAGCCGAAGGTTGCGTCCATCGCCGCGCTCGGCAGCATCGCCGAGGACGAGCTGCTGGCGCTGGCGGCGGCGATCGAGCGGCAGAGCCAGCATCCGCTGGCAGCCGCAATCGTTGCGGCCGCGAAGGCGCGCGGGCTCGCAGTCGCCGAGGCGAGCGACTTCGATGCGCCAAGCGGCAAGGGTGTGATCGGCACGGCGAACGGCCGTCGGGTGGCGATCGGCAAGCCCGTTTACCTCGCCGAGCTGGGAGTGGATACGGCGGCGCTTGCCGAAGCCGCCGAAACTGCCCGACGCGAGGGCGCGACCGCCGTGCTGATTGCAGTGGACGGCAAGGCTGCCGGCAGCATCGCGATTGCCGACCAGGTGAAGGCAAGCACGCCCGACGCGCTGGCCGCACTTGCCGCGAGCGGCATCAAGGTCATCATGCTGACGGGGGACAACCGCACGACGGCCGCCGCCGTCGCCGTCCGGCTGGGCATCGCAGAGTTCGAGGCCGACGTGCTGCCGGCCGACAAGCAGGCCGTGGTTGAGCGGCTGAAGGCGCAAGGCCGGGTGGTCGCGATGGCGGGCGACGGGGTGAACGACGCGCCGGCGCTGGCCGCGGCCGATGTTGGGATCGCGATGGGGCATGGCACCGACGTTGCCATCGAAAGCGCCGGCGTCACGCTGGTCGGCGGGGACCTGATGGGGATCGCTCGGGCCCGCAACCTGAGCCGCGCCACCATGCGCAACATCCGTCAGAACCTGTGGTTCGCCTTCGGCTATAACGCGATCGGTGTGCCGATCGCAGCCGGGGTGCTGTATCCGACGTTCGGGCTGCTGCTATCCCCCATCATCGCGGCGGCGGCGATGGCATTGTCCTCCGTCAGCGTTGTGGGAAATGCACTCCGGCTGCGAACGGCGCGCATCTGAAGCGGGGAGACGGCGCACATGGCGATCCCCGGGGTTGTCCGAGGCGCAACAGCATCTGATCCAGACTAATTGTCTGCTTTCGCACGGGATTCCTCGGGTCGAGGACCGGCGGGTGATGTCTGAGACTGCATTTGTCGTCCGGAGCGGGCTGCGCTGGCGGGACGCCTGGTCGATTACGGCCCCCACAAGACAAATCTACAATCGGCTCATTCTTTGGCGCCGGCTTGGGGGGTTCAAGCCTAGGCCATATTGACACATGCAGTAGTGCATTTTATTCAGCGGCACGGGTTTGGCCGGGAGATGGAAATGCACAAGTCGAGCCGGGACATCGCCGCCTTGTTGCTGTCGGTGTCCATTATCGTCATGGCAGCCGGTCCGGCGTCCGCGCAGTCCGTATCGTCGGCTGCGACGACCGCTGTCGGGGCTGACGGGCTGGGCGATATCATCGTTACAGCAGGCAAACGCGAGGAGCGTCTGCGCGACGTCCCGGCGGCTATTACCGCTGTGTCCGCCGATACGATCGAAAGCCTGGGCATCCGTGATTTCCGGGACTACGCAAGCCTGGTACCGGGCCTTAGCCAGCGCGACCTTGGCGCGCCCGGACAGGGGACGATCATCCTGCGGGGCCTGAATACGAGCGCTCAGCAGACCACCAACACGACCGCATTCTACCTGGACGAAGCGCCTTTTTCCGCCAGCGGATTTCTGTCCGTCGCAGCCCTTCTCACACCTAGCCCCGACCTCGGCGACGTGGAACGCGTCGAGGTTTTGAAGGGCCCGCAGGGCACGCTCTATGGCGCGACCAGCTTGGGGGGGCTTATCAAGGTCGTTTCACGGGCGCCGGATGCGTCTGCTGTTTCCGGCAGCGCGCTCGGCGAACTGTCCGCGACGGACGGCGGCGACGTGGGTTACCTGGTGCGCGGCTCGGTCAACGTGCCGATCCTTGCCGACAAGCTCGCAGTGCGGGCGAGTGGCGGCTATCGTCGTACCGGCGGCTTCATGGACAATGTGGGCACCGGGCGCGACAATGTGAACGAGAGCGAGATCTACGGCGGTCGCCTTGCGATCCGTGCGACGCCGACCGAAGATCTGACCATCGATCTTGTCGGCTTCGTGCAGAATATCCGTTCGACGGGAACAACCCTGCAGGACAACCTGCCCGACACGCTTCGGCCGCGCTATGGTCGGTACAGCTACAGCACGTTCGACGATCTTCAGTCGAAAATCGACTATCGCCTGGTGTCCGGGTCGGTGGATTATGATTTTGGCCCGGTTTCCTGGCTGACGACGGCGAGCTACTCGACGATCGACACCAAACTGAACTCCGATGCCACAACGATCTATGTGCCTCTGGTGGCTGGACTGGTTCCAGCCGGCACGGCCGGGCTGGGATCCTTCAGCCCGAATACCGACAAGGTGACGGTGGAAAGCCGTCTGACGTCCGAGCGTCTGGGCAGGTTCGAGTTCATAGCAGGCCTGTTCTACACGGATGAAAAATCCGTCTATCCCGTCACGATTCTGCTCGTAAACCCGACCACGGGCGCACTCATTCCGCCGCCTTTCAATACGCTGGTCCGCACCGGCACGCTTTCGGATTATTCAGAGATCGCCGGGTTCGGCAATATCAGCTTTTACCTCTCGGACAGGCTGGACGTGACGGGTGGCCTGCGGGTGGCGCGGAACCGCGACCGGTCGACCACCGGCGCCCCGGTCGATGGAATCCCGGCCTCGGTTTTCTTTCGGCCGAGAGCGGCGGTCGAGTTCAGGTCTTCCGATACCGCAACCACCTATCTTGCAACACTGCGCTGGCGCCCGACCGACCAGATCAGCACCTATCTGCGCGCCGCCAGTGGCTATCGCCCCGGCGGGCCGCAGACCAACCCGGCACCGCCGCCCGGGGCGCAGACCAGTATCGATCCCGACACGCTGTGGAATTACGAGGCGGGGTTGAAGGGCAGCTTCCTCGACGGGACGCTGTCCATCGATGCCTCGGTCTTTCATATCGACTGGAGCGATATTCAGCTGCCCAGCCTGTTCGGCGGGATCGTCCTGCAGGGGAACGGCGGCAAGGCCAAGGTTGATGGATTTGAAGCGGCGGTGGGCATTCGGCCTAGCGAACGGCTGCGCTTTTCAGCGACGCTTGGCTATACCAACGCCCGACTGACCGATGTTCCCGCCGGCGTCACGGCAAGCATCGGCGCCCGGGCCGGAGACAAGCTGCCGCTGACACCGGCGTTCACCACGTCGATCATCGGCGACTACGAGGCGCCCCTTTCTGGCGATATGACGCTTACAATGGGTGGCACACTCCGTTTCCAGTCGGACATGCCCAGCAATTATCCGGGCGACGCCCTCAATCCGAGCCTCAAGCTGCCCTCGTTCGAGACGGTGGATCTGCGGGCCGGGTTGGCCTTTGGTCGCTTCACGCTGCAGGTGCGGGGCGAGAACCTGTTCAACCGGCTGGGGTTCACCTCGGCTTCCACCAGCCGCTTGTTCGCCAGGCAGAATGTGCCGACACAGGCTGCCGTGATCCGGCCGCGAACCGTCGTGCTGGCGCTCGGCGCGGCATTCTAGCGGCGGGGCGCGCGCGAGCGTCGGGCGCGGCTGGTTCGAGGAGGCACAGATGACACGCGATTTCGGTTCCTATCTGCGGGACCCTGGACCCAAGCAGCCCGTGACGGGGCTTCGTGCCGCAGTGACGACCGACAGCGCCATTGTCACCGAGACGATGGTGAATGTGCTGAAGGCCGGCGGCAATGCAGCGGATGCCGGGATCGCCGGCGCGATGGTGCAGGCTGCCGTCGAACCGTTCATGACAAACCATGCCGGGCTGATCACATTTCTCTACTATGAGGCCGCGACAGGCACAATTCACCAGCTGGACAGCCTCGGGAGTCACCCGTCGGGCCTCCCCCCGTTCCGTCCGGTGCCGCCGGGCATGGGCCCTTATGCCTATATCCCGCCATCGGCGATCATCCCGGGGTTCATGCCGGGGCTGAAGGAAATCCACCGCCGCTTCGCGACCAAGCCCTGGCGCGACCTGTGTGCAGATGCGGTGTCCTGGGCCGAAAGCGGGCATGCCGTGTCGTCATTCGAATATGGCGTCCATCTGTTCGGCGAAAAGTTCATCACCTATTTTCCTGAAGGCCGGGATTTCTATCAGCCGAACGGCTATTTCCCGAATGTCGGCGAAATTTTCGTCCCGGCGGGTCTGGCCGAGACGATGCGCGGCGTCGCCGACGACCCCGATCATATGATCAGCGGACCCTGGGCGCGCGCCTTCGTGCAAAAGGCAAACGCCATGGGGTGGAAGATCACGCCGGACCATATGACCGAAGTGCCGCCGCGCTGGGTCGAGCCGCTGCGCTTCCGCCACAATGAATATGAGGTGGTGACACTCGGGCCGCCGCAGGCGCAGGGCTTCTTCACCGGCGTCGCGCTGGGCGTGCTGCGGCACCTGGGCATCCGCGAGATAGAGGCGGGATCGGCCGAGCATTGGTGGGCGATGGGCCACGCGCTGCGGCAGGGTGCAAGGCACTGGGAATATGCGCAGGACGATACGGTCTATGGCGTGCCGCGCGACGAGGTGCTGGACGACAGCTACCTTGCGCATCTGGCAGCGATGATCCGCAAGTCGCGGCCGAAACTGGACTTGACCAGGCACATTCACCTGGCCGGAGACGCGGCAGGCAGCGACCCGTTTCTTGGCGGGGCCGGCAAGCCACGGCTCGCCAATGTCGAGGAGCCGCAGCCGAGCGGCAGTTGCGAGATTGCCTGCGTGGACGCCCAGGGCAACTGGGTGCAGATGATGAACACCTTGCAGGGATCCGGCATTCCCGGGATGGTGGTCGGCGGTGTGCCGATGGTCGGCAGCCATGCGACCTTCGGGCATCTGCAGAGCCCGATGGATGCGACGCTTGGCGTCGGCGCCAAGGGGCGCTGCATCATCGGCAACACGCTGGTGCTGAAGGAGGGCAGGCCGGTCTTTTCCGCCGGATCGCCGGGCAACATCCATTGCACCCTGCCGCAGGTGCTGGCCTATCTGCTCGATTTCAAGCTCGATCCCCAGGCGGCTGTCGATGCGCCCCGCATGCTGCCGATGAGCGAGGCGCGCGGGGTAACAATCGAGGACCGACTGCCGCCCGGCGCAGTCGAGGGCCTGCATGCGCTCGGCGTTCGGGTTTCGGTGGTGCCGGCCTATGATTACCACATGGGCAGTTTCTCGGTCATCGCGCGCGCCGACGACGGCAGCCTGACGGCCGTTGCCGATCCGCGGCGATGTGCCGTGGCAGCGGGCTATTGATGCCGGCTGGAGTCAGCAACGACACGGGCTCGAACCGCGGCAGCGCGGTTCGAAGCCCTGTGCTGAACGACCTGGCCGATCGCTACTGGCAATTCCGCTGTGCGGAATTCCCGATCGAAGCCTTGCAGGCGGGGCTTGAAACCGACGCTGTCGTGCTCCTTCGGATGGGGCCCGACGATCACCGGTGCCGCGCCGATTTTGCCAGAGCACTGGCTGGCGAGCTTTCCGCCGTTGACCGGAGCGTGCTTTCGCTTGACGATCTGGCGACCGCGATGCTGCTGGAGCGCGAACTCGGCGTGCTCATCGAGATGGTTGCCGTGCGCGCCCATCTGCGGCCCTCGTTGTTCCCGCTCGGGCCGGAGTTCTCGTTCGCCTATTGGGCGGGTTCCGTTGCGCCGTCCTCCTTGGCCGATGCCGAGCTTTTCGTGGCGCGCCTGGCCGCGATCCCCGAGGCCCTGAGAAGCATCGAGGCGTCGCTGACGGAGGGCCTTGCGCAGGGCATCGTCTATCCGCGCCTCGTCGTTTTGCGAGCACTCGGGCAAGTCCGGGATCAATTGGCGATTCCGGCCGAGGACAGCGCCTTCGCGGCGCCTGCCAGGCGGATGGCCGCGCATGGCGGGCGCTGGGGTGTGATTGGCGAGGCGGCAATCGACGCCGTCAAAGCGCATGTGTATCCCGCACTCGCCGCATACGCCGATCTCCTGCAAACGGCTTTGTTGCCGGCAGCCCGCGACAGCATTGCGGCGGTCGACGATATCGATGGCGAGGCCCATTATCGGCACCTGGTGGCCTTCAACACCACCACCGACCTCGATCCCGACGCGATCCACTGCTTCGGCCTTGCCGAAGTCGATCGCATCGATGCGGCCATGCGGGCAGTGGCCTCAGACGCCGGCGCCGCCGATCTTGCGGCTTTCCGCAGCCAGTTGAAGGCGGATCCCGGCCAACTTGCGCCAAGCGCAGAGGCCTTGCGCCAAGAGATCGAAAGTCTGTCCAAGCGGATCGATGCGCGAATTCCCGAGTATTTCGGACGCATTCCGCGTTCGACCTATGGCGTCATGAGCATCCCCGAGGCGATGTCGGCGTCGGCCCCGCCCGCCTACGCCCAGCCCAACCCGGCCGACAACAGCATGGCGGGCATTCATTGGGTGAGTTCCCTGCCGGCGAAGCTGCCGCGTTACATGCATGTCCCGCTGGCGCTGCACGAGGCCTGGCCGGGGCATCTGATGCACCTCGCGCTGATCCAGGAAATGGAGCATCTGCCCGATTTCCGCCGCCATGGTGCCCTTTCATATTCCGCCTGTCTCGAGGGGTGGGCGCTCTACTGCGAGGCTTTGGGCGAAGAGCTGGGGTTCTATGATACGCCCGAAAAGCAATACGGCCGGCTTGAAATGGAGATGTGGCGGGCGGTACGCCTTGTCGTCGACACCGGGCTGCATACCCGAGGCTGGACTCGCGACCGGGCGCTTGAGCTGTTTGCCGAGCATCTTGCACTGTCGGCCGACGCGGTCGCGGCCGAAGTGGATCGCTACATCGGGCTGCCCGGACAGGCGCTTGGCTACCAGCTGGGCAACCGCGCCTTTCGCGATGCGCGCCGGCGCGCCGAGGCAGCGCTCGGCGACCGGTTCAGGCTTCGCGATTTTCACGATGCGCTGATGGCAGCGGGGCCGGTGACCTTGCCGCTGCTCGACACGCTGATCGATGCCTGGATCGCCGCGCAGATGCCGGCCATGGCCGCTTGAACCGGGCAACAGTAATGCGAGGGCCCGAGACCCCGGCTCTGCCCGATGAAGCGCCGCGCTGGACCTTGTACAGCGCCCGCCAGCGCTGGGGGTTTCTGGCGATCCTGTTTCTGGTTTCCTTGTCCAACTATGCCGATCGCCATGTCGTCTCGGTGCTGATCGAGCCGATCAAGACCGAATTTCAGGTGTCCGATACCGCAATGGGCCTTCTGACAGGAATCGCCTTTGCCGCGACCTATGCGATCCTTGGGATTCCGGTTGCGCGTCTGGCCGATCGCGGCGACCGGCGTCTTGTCATCACGGCGTCGCTTGCAGTGTGGAGCGTTGCGACCATTGCCTGCGGCTTTGCCAAGAGTTTTCCGATGCTGGTGCTCGCCCGCCTCGGCGTTGGAGTGGGCGAGGCCGGGGCCATCCCGCCGGCCCAGTCGCTGATCGTCGATTATTTCCCGCCCGACCAGCGCACGCGGGCGCTTGCGATCTTCATGAGTTCGGCTTCGTTCGGCTATCTGGCCGCTTTTGTCGGCGGGGCAGCGATCGCGGCGGCGCATGGTTGGCGCTGGGCCTTCATCGTGCTGGGCCTGCCGGGGCTGCTGCTCTGCCTGTTGACCTGGTTCGGCCTTGCCGAACCGCGCCGGCATGCCGCGATAGCTGTCGCGGCGACGCCGCAGGAGCCGCTGAAGCTCGCCCTTACACTGTTGGCCGGCAAGCGCAGCTATGTGCTGACGGTGGTCGCGATGATCCTGTATTTCATGGTCGCCTACGGCGCGCTGACCTGGATTCCGGCCTATCTCACGCGGGTATTGCAGGTTGATCTGGTGCGGATCAGCATAGCCTACGGCGCCGCTTCGATGGCAGCAGCGCTGGTCGGCACGCTTCTTGGCGGTTGGGTGACGGACCGGATCGCCCGGCGCGGCAATTCGGCGCTGGCCACCGTTCCCGGGCTGACGCTGCTTGCTGTCTGGCCCATCTATCAGGCCATGCTAATGGTGGATGACATTGCGCTTTTCCTGCAGCTCAATTTCATCGGTGGCCTGGCGCTGGGGGCTGCGGTCCCGGCGATGTTCTCGGTCATCCATCTGGTGTGCGGTTCGGCGCGGCGGTCGATGGCAGTGGCGGTGGCGTTCTTCTTTGCCAATCTGGTCGGGCTGGGCATCGGCCCGGTGATCACCGGTGCCTTGAGCGATGCTTTCACGGCATCGTTCGGGCCGGTGGGCCTGCGCTATGCGCTGATGGTGGCGATGACGATGATGCTTCCGGCGGGACTGGCCTTGTGCCTGGCTGCGCGCAGCATCGAAAGTGATGCAGAGGCATGATCATGGCGACGACCCGGACGGCCCGTGGCCGCGAGCTGACAGACCGCACGCTGGTGTGGGACAATCATGGCTGCATGCCGCTGCGCCCGTTCGACGATCGATTTCTGCCCCGGCTGGACCGGTATCGCGCCGCCGGGGTCGATGTCGTGTTCCTCAACATCGGCTTCGGCGAGCAGGGGATCGAAGAGCATGTGCGCATGCTCGGCGCGATGCGCAGCTGGCTTTCGCAGCGGCCGGAGGCCTATCGGATCGTCCGGACGGTCGACGACATCGATACGGCCCGCGCGGCCGGCCAGCTCGCGGTCGGCTTCGACATCGAGGGCGGCAATGCGATTGCCGACCAGCCCAGTCTGATCGGGCTCTACTACGACCTCGGCGTGCGCTGGATGCTGATGGCCTACAACCGCAACAACCGCATCGGCGGCGGTTGTCAGGACGACGATGGGGGCTTGACCGCTTTCGGGCGCCAGGTCCTCGATGAGATGGCGCGGGTCGGCATGGTGCCGTGCGTGTCGCACACCGGCTATCGCACGGCGCACGACGTGTGCGCGCACCATCCGCTGCCGGTCATCGCGTCGCATTCGAACGCGCGGGCGGTGCATGACCATCCGCGCAACTTGCCCGATGACCTGCTGCGCGCGATAGCAGGAACCGGCGGGGTTGTGGGCATCAACGGCATCGGTCCGTTTCTGGAACATGGCGCGGCATCGACCGGCGCCTATCTTCGCCACCTCGATCATGTCGTCCAGACCGTCGGGCCGGAGCACGTCGCCATCGGGCTCGACTATGTGTTCGACGAGGCGGAACTTATCGAGTTCGTCACCCGCAATCCGCAGACATTCCCGAAGGAACTTGGCTACACGACGGGGCATTTCCCGATGGTGGAGCCGGAACGGATCGCAGCGATCGTCGATGGCATGCTGGGGCTCGGCTATTCCGATGCAGACGTCGGCGGCATCCTGGGCGGCAATCTGATGCGGGTTGCTCGGGCAAGCTGGAAATGACGGTTCCGGTGTTTGAACAATCCCGCCGACCCGACTGCACATGAGTCGTTATTCGTTGTTCTCGCTTGCCCGCAATGCGTTGTCGGGCCACCGCCATTGGCCGCAGGCGTGGCGATCGCCCGAACCGAAACCGCGCTATGCCGTCGTCATTGTCGGCGGCGGCGGGCATGGCCTGGCAACGGCATATTATCTCGCCCGCAACCACGGCATCCGGGATGTGGCTGTCATCGAAAAGGGTTGGATCGGCGGCGGCAATACCGGGCGCAACACGACAGTCGTGCGCTCCAACTATCTCTTCCCCGAAAGCGCGCGTTTCTACGATCATTCGGTCAGGCTGTACGAGGGGCTGTCGAAGGAGCTGAATTTCAACATCATGTTCTCGCAGCGCGGCATGGTGACACTGGCGCACAGCCGCCATGATCTGGATGCCCAGCGCCGCTGGGCCAATTCAATGCGGATGAACGGGATCGACAGCGATCTGCTTGACCGTGACGGCGTGCGCGCGCTGGCGCCGGGCTTCGATTATTCGGAAGATGCGCGCTTTCCCGTGATGGGCGGGTTCATACAGCGGCGGGGTGGCACCGCGCGTCACGATGCGGTCGCCTGGGGCTATGCCCGCGCCGCCGATGCGCTGGGGGTCGACATTATCCAGAATTGCGAGGTGACCGGCTTCGACGTCGGGGCCGACGGGGTAACGGCGGTGCAGACCAGCCGCGGCAGGATCGGGGCCGGTCGCATCGGCCTGACGGTCGCCGGAAACTCGACGCTGCTGGCAAACAAGCTGGGATTCCGGCTGCCGATCACCTCTTACGCCCTGCAGGCCTTCGTGTCGGAGCCGGTGAAGCCGATGCTCGACACGGTAATCCTTTCGCCCGCGATCGGCGTCTATGTCAGCCAGTCGGACAAGGGCGAGCTGGTGATCGGTGGCGGGCTCGATCATTATGCCTCCTACGCCCAGCGCGGCAATCTGCCGACGGTGGAGGCGGTGACGGCCGGCCTGTTGACCTTGTTCCCGGCCTGTTCGCGGATGCGGATGCTGCGGCAATGGGCAGGCACCGTCGATGTCGTCCATGATTCGACGCCGGTGTTCGGCGCGTCGCCGGTAAAGGGAGTTTATCTGAATTGCGGCTGGGGCACGGGCGGGTTCAAGGCAATCCCGGCGGGCGGCTGGTGCCTGGCCCACAATATTGCAAAGGGGGAAGCGCACCCCCTGACAGCGGCATTCGGGCTGGACCGGTTTGCGAGCGGCGCCATGATCGATGAAGCCGCTGCATCGGGCATTGCACATTGAGGAGCCCCGAATGCTGTTGATCGACTGTCCGCATTGTGGCCTGCGTGACGAGGTCGAGTTCGTTTGTGGCGGCGAGAGCCATATCTTGCGGCCAGACATTGTCGCGTCCGACGCAGACTGGGCGGACTATCTGTTCATCCGGGACAATCCCAAAGGCCTGACGTTCGAACGCTGGCAGCATGGCTTTGGCTGCGGAGCCTGGTTCAACGTCGCGCGTTGCACTGCAACGCATGAGATTCAGGGGGTCTATGGCATGACCGAGCCGCGACCGGTTCTGCCATGATGCGGTTGAGCCACGGCGGCGGAATCGACCGGAGCCGGACGCTGCGCTTCCGGTTCGACGGGCGTGACTATGCCGGTCACCCCGGCGATACGCTGGCCTCGGCGCTCCTTGCCAATGGCGTGCGGCTGGTTGGCCGCAGCTTCAAATATCACCGCCCGCGCGGGATCATGGCGGCAGGCGTCGAAGAAACCAATGCGCTGATGCGGCTGGGCGAGGGCACCCGCGCCGAGCCCAATCTGAAGGCGACACAGGTGCCGCTCGTCGATGGTCTGGTGGCAGCCAGTGTCAACTGCTGGCCGAGCCCCCGGTTCGACCTGCGCGCAGCGCACCAGATCGCGTCACCGCTGTTCCCGGCGGGTTTCTACTACAAGACCTTCATCTGGCCCGCCTGGCATCTGTTCGAGGGACCGATCCGGCGGGCGGCGGGGCTTGGCATCGCGCCCGGTGGGCCGGATCCCGACCGCTACGTCCATGCCCATGCGCGCTATGACGTGGTGGTGATCGGCGCCGGGCCGGCTGGCTTGCAGGCAGCGCGGGCTGCTGCGGCTTCGGGAGAGACGATATTGCTGGTCGAGGCTGATTTCCGGCTCGGCGGATCGGCGCTGTGGCGTGATGGCTTCGATCCGGACGCAGCGCAGGTCGCGCTCGACGCCTTGCCCAATGTGACGATCCTGAAGCGGACCGAAGTGTTCGGCTATTATGATCATAATGCGCTTGCAGCGGTCGAGCAGCTCGAAGGCGCGGGTCCGCGCCAACGGTTGTGGAAGCTGCGCGCCGGCCGGGTTATCCTGGCGACGGGCGCGCTTGAACGGCCGCTGGTCTTTGCCGGCAACGATCGTCCCGGCGTGATGCTCGCCTCAGCAGCGCAGGCCTATGCGCGGCGCTTCGGGGTGCTGGCTGGAAAGCGGGTGGTCGTCGCCACCAACAATGACGGCGCCATGGAGGCCGCCTCGGCGCTGGAAGCGGCCGGAGCGCAGGTGACGGTGATCGACAGCCGCGCCGGAATCTTCGTCACAGCGGCAAAGGGTGCGCTCGGCGTCAAGGCAGCGCGGCTCAGCGACGGGCGGACCTTGCCCTGCGATCTCATCGCGATGTCGGGCGGCTGGTCGCCGGTAGCGCACCTGTTTTCGCAGAGCGGCGGGTCGCTTCGCTATGATGACAGCATCCATGCCTTCGTTCCCGACTGCGCCGTGCAGCCGGTGACAGTCGTCGGTGGCGCGGCCGGCGACCTTGGGGCGCTTGCCATCGCGCCCGTTTGGGAAGTGCCGGGTAGGGGCAAAAAGTTCGTCGATTTTGCCAATGATGTGACGGCGCGCGACATCGCCATTGCCGCATCGGAAAACTATGTCTCGGTCGAGCATCTGAAGCGCTACACGACTCTCGGGATGGGGCCGGATCAGGGGAAAACCTCGAACGTCAACGGGCTGGCGATCCTGGGCGCGCTGACAGGCCGGGGGCCGCAGGCGGTGGGCACAACGCGGTTTCGCCCGCCCTACAGCCCGGTCAGCTTCGGGGCGCTGGCGGGTCCGCTGGTCGGCCGCCTGCAACGTCCGATGCGCTATCTGCCCGCGCATGGCTGGCATGTGGCCAGGGGTGCCCGGTTCGAGGAACATGGGCCGTGGGTGCGGCCCACAGCCTATCCGCTCGGCGGCGAGAGTTGGGAAGCAGCGGCGCTCCGCGAGGCGGCTATGGCGCGATCGGGTGCCGTGCTTTTCGATAGCTCTCCGCTGGGCAAGATCGAGGTTTGCGGCCCGGATGCAGCAAGGTTCCTCGACCGCATTTATGTCGGCACGGCATCCACCCTCAAGGTCAAGCGCGCTCGCTACGGCCTGATGTTGAACGAGCATGGTATCATCGTCGATGACGGGGTGTTCGTCCGGTTGGCCGAAGACCGTTTTCTGGTGCACACGACCTCCGGCGGGGCGGACCGCATCGCTGCGATGATGGACGAATGGTTGCAGTGCGAATGGACCGATCTCGACGTCGTCATTCTTCCATCAACGACCCAGTGGGCGGTCCTGACGGTGAGCGGCCCGGCAGCGCGCGACCTGGTAGCGGAGATCGGCATCGACATCGATCTGGCCGACTTTCGCCACATGACCTGGCGCACGGGACGGGTTGCCGGGTTCGAGGCCCGGGTTCTGCGCGCCAGTTTCACCGGTGAGGCGAGCTACGAGATCAGCGTGGGCGCCCGCCATGCGACCGCGCTTGCAACTATACTCCATTCGGCGGGCGCACTGCCGATCGGCATCGAGGCGTTGATGATCCTGCGGACGGAAAAAGGCTATCTGCATATCGGAGTGGACACGGACGGGACAACGACCCCAGACGATGTTGGGATGGCCGGGGCGATTGCCGGCAAGGCGTCCGATTTCATCGGGCGCCGATCCCTGCTGCGGTCGGAGGCCCTGCGCACCGACAGGCTGCAGCTTGTCGGGCTGGCAAGCGACAGCCGCAAACTGCCGGTGGGGGCGCATGTGCTCGGTCCCGACCGCGCGAGCCCCGGACCGAGCGACGGACATGTCACGTCGTCGGTCGACAGCCCGACGCTCGGTCGTCCAGTCGCACTTGCAATGGTGCGACGGGGCCGGTCGCGGTTCGGCGAGACCGTCCACCTCTACGACATGGGCGAGCGTATGACGGCAACGATCGTCGATCCCGTCTTCGTCGACAAGGCAGGCGAGCGACTGCGTGCATGACTTGAGCAGTATTGCCATCGATCGCTCGGCTGCGGTCGACTGGAGCGGTGCGGTCATGGGCCTCTCGCCCCGCAGAGATCTTTGCGTCTTTCGAGTGAAGACCGTGGGGCGGACAGCCGGACCGGTTTCGGGTCTAGACCTGCCGCCGATGGGTCGCGCAACCAGCACCGCAATTGCGCTGGGTCCGGGGGATTGGTTGTTGATAGCACCGGAAGGGCGCAGGACGGCGCTGTCGGAACAGCTTGCAGCGGCATCAGCAGCCTATGCTGTCGACGTAAGCGATGCGCTGGTCTTCCTCTTGGCTAACATCGACCCGGCGACAGTCACACGCCTGACCGGGCTCGACGCGGCGCGCTTTGGCCGCGGCTACGCTGCCACCACCCGATTGGCCGGCGTGCCCGTCACGTTCACGACGGGCGACGACGATCGGCTTCAAATCATCCTGGACGTCAGCAACGCGCGACATCTTCGCTCATATCTGGAAAGTGCCCTATGACCCGACGCCATGTGCTGACCACCATCTGCCAGGATCGCCACGGGATCAGTGCGGCGATCACCACTTGCCTTGCCGAAGCCGGCTGTTTCATTCTGGAAAGCCAGCAGCACAGCGACCCCGATTCCGGCCGGTTCTTTCAGCGCATCGGATTTCGCTGCGACATCGAGCTGCCGGCGCTGGAGGCCGCGATTGCCGCAGTCGCTGGCCGTTTCGCCATGCAATGGTCTGTCACCGATGCGCAGCAGCGACCAAGGCTGCTGATCGGCGTTTCGAAATTGGGGCATTGCCTGAACGATCTGCTGCACCGCTGGCGCACCGGCAGCCTTCCCGTCGACATCGTCGGCGTTTTTTCCAACCACGAGGACATGCGCGAACTGACGCAGTGGCATGGCCTGCCTTTCCATCATCTGCCGATCACTGCGGCGACCCGCGCCGACCAGGAGGCCCGGCTGCGCGAATTGGGCGAAAGCGCGGACCTGATTGTTCTGGCGCGTTACATGCAGATATTGTCGAGCAGCCTGAGTGAGGCGTGGAGCTGGCGGTGCATCAATATCCACCACAGCTTCCTGCCCAGCTTCAAGGGCGCCAGGCCCTATCACCAGGCCCATGCCCGCGGCGTGAAGATCATCGGTGCCACAGCGCATTTCGTGACAGGCGACCTCGACGAAGGCCCTATCATAGAGCAGGGCGTGGAGCGGGTGTCCCATGCCTCGACGCCAGAGGATCTGGTGCGCATCGGCCAGGACATCGAAGCTCGGGTTCTGGCGAATGCGGTGCGGTGGACCGCCGAGCGACGCGTTATGCCCAACGGCGATAGAACAGTCGTATTTACCTGACGGGCATATCAATACGCAGCGCTTGTCCTATGGAAGGTCGTAATTCCGAGTTTCGGTGAATTCATCTCGGGAGTTATACTCCGCATAGTATGTCGAGATACAATTCCGCTCTTGCCCGCCGGCTCTCTCGCGTTTCCTCGACTTCGATCGCATAATAACCTATCTGGTGGTAATAGAAAATTCGTGCGCGGATAGTGGACTGTTCGCTGGAATAGCCGAGAATTTTGTAGAAGTCTTCGAGCGTCTTCAAACGGTCGGCGTCCATTTGATCGACGGCGATCCTGGCTCGGGGATCCGAGCGGGCCCATTCTCGCATGGCCATATCGAATCGGTGGTCATAGTGCGTCTCGTCTATCAGGTGGTTTGCGAGGTCGCGAAGCCACTCCCTCGCGGTCGAATTGTCAGCGACCGAGAGGTCGGCCGGAAAGAAGCGGCAGGTCTCCCGCCAATGTTCGATCAGCCGCTCCAGCAGCGCCTCGCGATCGCGAAAGTTGTGAAAAAAACCACCTCGCGTGACACCCAGCCGTTGGGCCAGACGGTCCACCTTGACGCCAGAGAAGCCCTCTTCGACCAACGCTTGCCTGGCAGTCGTGACCCATTGCTCCGCGCTGATCCGTTGTTTTCTGCCCCTCATGGCCATGTTCCGCTTTGACTTGATACCGACCGCCCGTCGTGCCCGAGGCAGGGTGCCCTTCCATAAGGGGCAATCGAGTCGACGTCCAACACGCCATGATCGTCGGCCCGATGGCAGCGAAAGTCCTTACCTCACCAGCGGCGTTGCAAGCCGCTATGGCTTGCGACCCGCCAGAATCGCCAGACCGTCGAGAATGGCGCGCTGCTGCGCCGGGTCGGCTCGCTGCTTGCGGGCGACCGTCGCGTAGCTCATGCCGATCAGCAAGCGGGCGTGCAGGCGAGCGGTGTCGGCGACCGCAAGCGGCGGGGCGATCTCGCCTGCCGCCGCCATCGCTACGAGCGACTTTTCAAACCAGGCCTCCCAGACTTCGTAGGCTTCGACCAGACCTGGCGGGGTTTCCGCATCCAGCGCGAACTCGGCGACCACGTGCAACGAAAGCCGAAACCGACGGAGGCTTGGTTCGTGATCGCAATCAGTCGAAAGGCCCCTGAAGGCCGCTTCATAGTCCGCCCAGGTCCGGGCAACGGGAAACTCTTCCAACTCGTGAATCCGCAACCGGCAGGCTGCGATAATGGCGTCGCGGCGGGATGCGAAATGAATATAAAAGGCACCCATGCTGATGCCGGCAGCAACGCACATGTCGCGTACCGTGGTATCCGGCAGACCCTTGCGCATCAAGGCGCCAAGCACGGCCTCGGCGATCTGTTCGCGTTGCGCCGCCATATAATCAGGTTTGCGCTTGGGCATTTACCCCAAATCCTTTCTCGGCCGCCAAAACAGCACATGGGTCGGTCGCCTGCATAGCGCGAAAGTCTGCCGATGAACAAAGAAAGCTTGCGCTCCTTTTGATCGAATGCCAGCCTGCCGAGCAATGACCCAGATTTCAGTTTCGCCAAACCCTGCCTCCGTGACGGTCACGGCATCGGCGGGGAGGTGGGCGTGGGGTTCGCTTGCAATTCTTGTGTCGACGCTTCTCTTCGCGTTCGTCAATCGTCAGGTCCTGACACTCGTCGCGGCGCCGTTGCAGGCAAGCCTCGGCATCAGCGACCAGCAGCTCGGCCTGCTGCAGGGAGGCGCCTTTGCACTTTTCACCGTCATGGCTCTCTATCCATTGGGGTGGCTGGCCGATCGGGTGGATCGACGCTGGGTCCTCGGTGGATGTATCGTCGTGTGGGCCACAGGCACGGTCCTGTGCGGTCTCGCGCAGGACTTTCCACAGCTCTTTTTGGGCGTCATGCTGCTGGCCGCAGGCGAAGCAGGCCTTGGACCGATAATTCTGGCCACCATTCCGGATCTGTTTCCCGGGCCGGATCGCATCAAGGCGAATTTCATCTTCTATGCCGCCACGTTCATGGGCGCCTCGGCGGGATTTGCGCTTGGTGGCATCGCGATCGCTGCGCTCGATGCCGCACATGGCTCGTTACCCCCTAGCGTTGCCGCGTTCGAAAGCTGGCGCCTGGCGTTTTTTCTGGTGGCCGCGCCGGCTCCTTTCTTTGCACTGCTCGTGGGTCTGATGCGGCTGCCGCCACGCGCGGTGGCGGCAGTGGACGAGCCGCCTGCATCGTTGAAGGCCTATTTGCGGGCACATGGCGTCAGCGTCGGGCTTGTGATCGGGTCGGCCACCTTGTTCAGCGCTGCGTTTGCTGGCTACGGCGCGTGGCTGCCGGTTGCGACGGCCCGCCAGTTCGGCACGAGCCCGGCCGAGAATGGCGCAGCGATGGCAATATTGCTGGCGGTCGCAGGCCTTTCCGGGCTGGCAGGCGGGATCGTCGCAATGCGCGTGGCAACACCGCGCTACGGGCTGCGCGCGCCACTCAGAGTGGGTTCGATCGCCATGGCGCTGGCCGCCCCCTTCGCACTGCTGGTTCCGTTCGTGACTGCAGCCTGGCAAATCTACATGATCGTCGGCGTTCAGCTGTTCGTGGGCACCGTCTATGGTTCCATTCTGCCGAACGTCCTCCAGGTCATGGTGCCGGCCGATGTGCGCACCCGCATGTTTTCACTTTATTCGATTGCCGTGACGCTGACGACAGGAATGGCGATCTGGCTCACGGGCGCAATATCGTCCATGGCGGCGTCGGACGGGTTCCTTCTGTCGGCAATCGCGATCGTCTCGTTTCCGGCGTGGGTGCTTGCAGCCCTCCTGACCCGCGCCGCCGAACTGCGTTTCGACGCGACGATCGCAGCGCTGGCAGCGGCGGACCCGAACGTCGCCGGCCAGCGCCACGCTACCGCCTAGAAAATGAACCGAACGCTACCCCCCAGCTGACGGGGGCGCTGTTCCAGATTCTCGAGCAGCACGCCGAACGGCCCGACGATGTTCGGGGCGGACTCATCGAAGACATTGGTTGCGAACAGCGCCAGCTCCACATTGGAAATGTTCACGCCGGCTCGCAGATTGACAAGATTTCGCGATGGGCGATCGATGACCTGATTGCCGAAGTTGCGAAGCGATATCTGGGCCCGACCTGCATGCTGATAGTCGGCACGAAGGAACCCTTCGATTTTGTCCGACAGGCTCGTGCGATAGTCGGCAGACGCAGACCAGCTTTTCCGCACCGCGGCGTCGACAGGATCGCCCTTCAGCTTGTCGGCGGTGTCGGCCGTGTAGGCCAGATTGTTCCACCCAAAGGTTCCGCTCAACGTAAGCCCTTGGACGGGGCGCGCGCTGATCGATGCATCGACACCCCAGCCGGCAACTTGGCCGCTGTTCAGCACGACCGTAAGGGAACTTCCCGGGGCAAAGCTGTAGCTTTGCACATCCTTCCACTGGCTGCGGTAGACGGCGACATCGAACGACAGGCGATTGTCGAAAAGCTGATGCTTGGTGCCGGCTTCATAGGTCCAGATGCTGTCCGGCGCATAGGTCGGCGGGATGATGAAGACACCGCCGCCGGCCGACGTGTTGTTGAAGCCGCCACTACGGAAGCCTTTGGCCACATTGGCATAGACCATCGAATTTTCGTTGAAGGCGTAGGTGGCGTTGAAACGCGGATTGACTGACGTGAAACGTGCGCGCCCGATATCGGTGGTCGGGAAACCGAAACTGGCGCTGCTCACATTCTGGGCCTTCAGATTGTTGAAGTAGCGCAGGCCGGCCAGCAGCGTGAGTTCCGGCGTCACGGCATAGGATGCTTCGCCATAGGCCGCGAATGTTTTGGAACTTCGCTCTCCGGTGCTGGTAAAGATCGCGACCGGCGACGGATTGGGCGATGTCGGCGCGGAACTGACAGACTCTCCATCAAGATCGCGATACTCCGCCCCGACGATCCAGCGCAGCGGGGAATCGCCCCGCGATTGCAGGCGCGCTTCTCCGCTCCACATTGTCGTCCGGCTGTCGCCAACGATGCCGACCCCGGTGATGAACCCCACAGGAAGTCCGAAACCGAACGGAGGAGGTGCGGTCAGGAACGGCACATAGAAGGCCGAAACGTCATATTGGGAACTGCTGCTGTTTTTTACATAGCCTCCGATCAGCGACAAGCTGGCGACCGCGAAATCGTGCACGATCACGCCTTGAACGATCGTGTTGTTGCTGCGGCTGAAAGCCGGAAGGATGGCGAATGTTATGCGATCGTTGCCGAAATCCAGCGCATCCTGGTCGATGTCCCGATGCTGCACCATCAACGAAAATGACGTGTCGTCCGTCATCTCTGCGCGGATCTTGCCCCGGAAGGTCTTGAGCGTCGACCGGTTGGCATCGGCGATGCCGCGTACCGGATTGTCGATCCACCCCCCGATGCGCTCGTAGCCGCCGGCAAAACGGGCCGCGAGCTTGCCCGAGACGATCGGCACGTTCACGATGCCCTCGACCCGAAAATTGGCGGCTCCATCCCTGGTGCCCGAGGCTTCCCCAAAAGCTGAGCCGGAAACCTCATTCATGTCCGGTTCGGCGGTGATGTAGCGGATGGTGCCGCCCATCGATCCTTCGCCGTACAAAGTGGCCTGGGGACCGCGCAGCACTTCCACCCTCGCGACATCCAGCAGCGGCACGTCGATTCCAGTGCCCTGCTGGTCCAGCGCCACCGGAAGCTCGTCCAGATAAATGCCGACGGTGGGAGCGCCGATGCTGGTGGACGTACCGCGCAGCTGGATATTTTCCGTTCCCGGACCATAGCGGTAGGACGACAGACCGGGGACGGCATATTGCATCTCGGACAGGCTGGAGACGCCGCGTGCCTGCAAAGCCTCTGCCGTTACCGCGGTTACCGAAAGCGGAACATCCTGAATGCGCTGCTCGAAACGCTGGGCAGTAATGACGATGGTGTCGGCGGAAGTCGGAACAGCAGGGTCTCCCGCCTGTGCCGCCGTCTGTGCCGATACAGCATGGGGCAGCAGCATGGTGCAGCCCAGAGCGAACGCGCGAACCGAAGTCTGCCTTTTCCGACGCATTCCAATCTCCCTTTAAGACATGTTTTTTCGATGTCCGTCTTAAAAAGGAGCATATGCTCTTTTCTCACGAGGTCAATCCTGCCATCTTCGGCGCTGCGCAGATCACTGGGGAGAAACGGATATGGCGGCGACCAACCTTGGCGAGCATGCGGGGTTCGCAGCGATGGCCGGCATGCACGGCCTGGTTTCGGGCGGGCGCGTGGCGGCCAACTGGTTGCTGGACGGTCGCTTCTGGTTCGCTTCCGGCGCACCGGATCAAACCGTCATCCGGGTGTTCGATCCTGCCACGAAGGCGGTGACGGACTTGTTCGATACGGCAGCGCTGCGATCGGCGCTTTCAGCGATCGTCGGGCGCGCGCTGCCGTATCAGGGGCTGCCGTTCGAAAGCTTCGCGCCGCTCGCCGGTGGCGCCGTCCGGTTCCGCTTCGAGGGGCATGATTATCAATACGAGCCCGCATCACACGCCGTGACACGAATGCCGGAACCCTCGATGGTGGATCAGCATTTCGGCGCGGACCCTGCCAGTCGTGGCAGGCCCGGCTTGATGACGCGTCCCACCTTCTTCTCGGATCAGGGGCAGGTGCCGGAACCGCTTTCGCCCGACGGGCGCCGATTTGCCGCGTTGAAGGACGGCAACATCCACATCCGCTCGGTCAGCGATGGGCGATACGACGGGTTGACCGACGACGCCGAACCCCTGGACAGCTGGGATATTGAATCCGTGCGGGCCGGAATCAGTTCGTCGGGTTCCATCATGAGCCTGACGGTAAACCCCTGGTCGCCCGACAGCACGCGTCTCTACGCCACACGACACGATCGGCGCGGCATCCGGCCGATCTCGCGGATCCGCTATCACCGCCATTTCGACGAGGTGGAGAGCGCGCACATAACACGCAGCGGTGACGCACTCGTTGCGACGCAGCCCTATGTGTTCGATGTCTACAGCGGCGCACGGGTCAAGATCGCAGTCGATCCGGTCGATGCATTTATCCTGTTCCTGGGGTGGAGCGACGATGGCAGCACGGTGTTCATCGTGCGCTTTTCCCGGGATTTGAAGGTGGGCGAGGTATTTGCAGCCGACGCCGCAACCGGATCGGCGCGCATGCTTCTGCGCGAAACCGGTGCCACCTTCATCCGCATCCAGCATGAAGTTCTGGGCGGGCGGACCGGATGCACGATGCTGCCGGGCGGGCGCGGTTTCCTTTGGGAATCGGAGCGCAGCGGATGGAAGCATCTTTACCACTATGATGCCGACGGCTCGCTTGTTCGCCAGCTCACCGAGGGGGAGTGGCCGGTTGCCGACGTCCTTGGCTTCGAGGCTTCGGCGGACCGGATCTATCTCTCCGGGGCGCCTGATCCGGCGCGGCCATATGATGTACAGACCGGAAAAGTTGCGCTGTCGGGCGCAGATCTTGTTTGGTTGACGACAGAGCAGGGCTTGCACGAAGCGCAGTTCGCGCCCGGGTTCGGCTATCATATCGATACCGTGCAGCGTCCCGATCTTCCACCGCGCAGCCGGGTTGTCGGCCGGGACGGCGAACTCTGGCATGAATTTCCGGAAGCCGACGTGTCGAAACTGGTGGCGGCGGGATGGACTGCGCCCCGTGAATTCGTGGCAAAGGCCGCAGACGGCATCACCGATCTGCATGGGATGATGTACCTGCCGCCGGATTTCGACGGGGGTAAGTCCTATCCGGTGATCGAGTACATCTATGGTGGGCCGCAAGTGTCGATGGTTGACCGCAGGTTTATGCCGATGCTGCCGTCGACCATGGGGTCTCTCAACCATGCCCTGCCGCAATTAGGGTACGTCGTCGTTGTCGTCGATGCCCGGGGAACGCCGCGTCGGTCAAAACTGTTTCAAGACGAAGTCTATGGCAACTGGCGCGCGAGTGTCACGGCCGATCATGCCGCCGTGCTCCGCAACCTTGCGGCCAGGCACAGCTTCCTCGACCTCGGGCGGGTCGGCATCTGGGGGCATAGCTGGGGCGGCTATTTCACGGCCGCCTGCATGTTCGATGCACCCGACCTGTATCGGGCCGGGGTTGCTTCCGCTCCAGGATTCGATCCGTTCGGCATGTTCATCTACGAGCCTTATTTAGGGGGCGTGCCGGGGCCCGAAACCATGGCTGCCTACCAAGCCGCCATGATGTATCCAGATGCCGGAAAACTCGAAGGCGCGCTGATGATCGCGGCCGGCATGAACGACCTGAGCGTCTGGCACAGCGCTGTTGCGATGTCGCATGCCTTGATCGAAGCCCGGAAACCGCATGATTTCGTGCCGTTGCCGGACCAGCACCATGGCTACACCACGGCTTTCGAAGCCTATTTCGTCGAAAAATTGCTGCGCCATTTCGATACCTACGTGATGCGGGCGGGGTAAGCGACATGAGCGATAGCGAAGCGATTGCTGCGGTTGCGGATGCCTGCTGGCAGAGCCTGTGCCGCCGCGACTGGTATACTGCCGCAAAGGCCGGGCTGCGGGTCGAGCGACTGCCCGCCGGCACGTTGGCGGAAGCGCAAACGGCTGCGGCAGAGGCAGCCGAAGGGTTGGCAAGGCTGGACGGGGTGGATGGCGCCGCCCTCGACCGGACCGAGCAGTCGACGCTGGCGTTCCTGCGACACGGGCTTGCCCTCGAAGCGGGCGAGCCCTTCCGCTGGCTGCACGGCTTTGCCGTCACCCCCTACATGTTTTCCACCATCGGGATGCTGCCGTCCGTCGTTTTCGCATCCATCGACCTCACTCGCGAAGGGGAGTCCGATCGCTACCTGACCCTCCTCGAGGATCTGGTTCAGTTGCTTCACGTGCATGCCGACCGGCTGGAGGTGCAGGCAGCAGCCGGCTGGCGGATCGCCAAGCCCGCCTTGGCGGGCACGCGCGCTTCCATCCTTGGGATCGGGCAGGCGGTTGCAGCACAATTAACGCCGGCGAGCGGGCGTGGCGGCGACGAGGCCCTCCACGCCCGCATCCGCCACCGGATCGAGAGCGCGCTCGTTCCCGCATTCCAGATGCTGGCGGGCAGATTGAACGACACCTACGCTGCGGCCGCGCCCGAGGACGTGGGGTTATGCCATCTGCCGGGCGGTATCGCAGCCTATCGGGAATGGATGCGGGTCCATCTGGGCTTCGAGGATGATCCGGCGGAAATCCATCGCACGGGGCTCGCCGAAGTTGCCCAGCTTGCGGCTGCCATGTCGACGCTTCGGCGCGAGGCCTTCGGCCACAATGACGATGAATCGAGCTTTCACGCGCGCCTGCGCGCCGATCCCCGAGCCAAGGCCGAAACGCCGGAATGCCTCGAAGCCATTTATCGTCGGCATCTGGCGGCGATGGCGACCAAACTGCCCGGCGTCATTGACCGCCTGCCAGCCGCGCCATTCGACGTCCGGCGGGTGGATCCCGCCATGGAGGCGGGAATGACCTTCGGCTATTATCAGGCTCCCGAGCAATCAGGCGATGCCGGCTATTACCGATACAACGGCGCAAATCTGGGGGACCGTATTCAGCTGAATGCGGCATCCCTCATCTTCCACGAAATCCTACCTGGGCATCATATCCATATCGCACGGCAGACAGAGAATCCGGCCTTGCCGGCGATCCGGCGCGAAACCTTCCCGATCGGCGGGTTCAACGAAGGCTGGGCCGAATATGCCGCCGGGCTTGGCGAGGAACTCGGGCTTTTTGCCGATCCGTATGACCATTATGGCTGGCTCGCGCACCAGCGGTTCGTGGCGCAGCGACTGGTCGTCGACACCGGCCTGAATGCGCTCGGCTGGTCGCTGGAACAGGCACGCGCCTATATGGCCGCCAACACGCTGGAAGCCGCACCGCAGGTCGAAAGCGAGCTTCTGCGCTATGCAACGGACATGCCGGGTCAGGCACTATGTTATCGCCTCGGCTATCTGAAGTTCCGCGCCCTGCGGTCGGAGGCGCAAGCGGCGCTCGGCGAACGATGGGACCTGGCCGAATGGCACGAAGCCATTTTGGCGCAAGGCTCGCTGCCGTTCGCCGCGCTGCGGGCCTCGCTCGATACGTGGGTGGCAGAACGCCTGAGATCGTAATGCGGCTGGGGGACGACAAGCGATTTGCCGTGCTCGAAATGCTGGCGGACGGGCACGGGACCGATGCACCCGCGCTGCTCGCAATTCCGGGGGGTCCAGGGTTTAGCCGGCACACGCTGCTGCCCTGGCTGAAGCCACTTTGCCACGATATCCGGGTGGCGGGGATCGATCTTCCCGGAAGCGGCGACGCTTCGCTGGACGTCGGCCTCGACTATGGCTGGGTGAGCTACTCGTGCGATCTGAAGCTGGCCCATGCGGCTTTGGGCGGACGGCCCATGGTAATACTCGGCCATGGCTGGGGTGCGGCGATGGCGGTTGAGTATGCAATTGCTGCACCGGCCGACGTTGCGGCGCTCGTGCTGGTCAACCCGCTGTGCACCTTCAATCCGTCAGGATCGGACGACGGGGCGCAGATGCGCATGGTGGAACGCACCGATCCCTTGCTGATGCACGACTGGAATGCGGGTGTTCGGTCGGATTTCCTGGCCGCATGCGTCGGGGATGCGGCATGGGAGACGGTGGAAGCGAACCCCTGGTGGGGCCGGATGATCCGCACGCAGTTCGCCGATTGTCCGGCCAACTGGAAGGATCGGATGGAGGGTGTGCCGTGGCGCCTGCGTGCCTATGCGCACTACAAGGGGGCCGGTATGTTCGACCCGTCATCGGCAATGGCTGTTTACGACCTGGCCGAGCGCATGGCCGACGTGCGGCCGATCCTGCCGATCCTGCCGATCCTGCCGATCCTGCCGATCCTGCCGATCCTGATCGTCGGCTCCAGCCATGATGCCAATTATGTGGCGCCGGCGAAGCTGCATGCCGAGCGGCTGCTGGCGGCGCGGGCGGGCGCGGAAGTGCAGCGCTTCGACCAGCTTGGCCATTTCCCCTTCGTGGAACAGCCGAAAGCCTTTGCGGCCGCGGTGTCGCGGTTTCTTGCGGCCCACCGATTGATCTGATCCTTCGGTCCAGTCTGCAACTGTTGCCTGACTCGTCGTCTCATGCCGCAGCGCGGATCTGTGCGTCTGGTTCCACCGCAGCGGCAAGAGCCTGGGAAATGTCGGCCCATATGTCGTCAACGTCTTCCAGCCCGATCGATAGCCGGACCAGCCCGTCGGATATGCCATGGCGTTCGCGTTCTTGCGCATCGTACGTCGAATGCGTCATCGAGGCCGGATGCTGGGCAAGCGTTTCGGCGTCACCCAGGCTGACAGCAATGCGCACCAGTTTAAGGGCATCAAGGAAGGCGTGGGCGGCATGGGCCCCGCCAGCCAGGGAAAAAGCGATCATGCCGCCATGGCGTCCGTTCATCTGGCGAGATGCCAGCGCATGGAAGGGCGAGTGCGGCAAGCCGGTGTAGAGCACGGTCTCCACAGCCTCATGCGCTTCCAGCAGCGCGGCGATTCGCAGGGCGCTGGCGCAATGCCGCTCCATGCGCAGTTCCAGCGTCTTCAGACCGCGCAAGACCAGAAATGCATCGAACGGGCTGATGACGGCACCTGTCATGTCTTTCAGCCCGTGCAAGCGAATCGCGGAGATATGGTCGGTGGAGCCAACGACGATCCCCGCAAGCAGATCGCCATGACCGCCCAGATACTTGGTTGCGGAATGAACCACCAGATCAGCGCCAAGCTCGATTGGTCGCTGCAGCGCAGGTGTGCAGAAGGTATTGTCAACCACGACAAGCGCCTCGTTTCGATGTGCGATGGCAGCGATAGCCGCGATATCGACAATGCGCATGTTGGGGTTCGCCGGCGTTTCGAAATAGACAAGCTTGGTGCGCGATGAAATCGCCTGTTCCAGAAGTACCGGGTCGGTCAGGTCGACATGCTTCACGGTTACGCCGAACGGTTCCAGGCCGCGCCGGAAAAGCGCGAACGTGCAACCGTATAGCGTCATGTCGGTAATGATTTCATCGCCGGGCCGCAGCAGCGTCCACATGAGCGATGCGATCGCGCCCATTCCAGACGCCGTAGCAAGCCCGGCCTGCGCTCCCTCCAACGAGGCCATTCGCGCTTCCAGCAGCATTGCCGTCGGATTGCTGATCCTGCCGTAGATGAAGCCGTCTTCCTTTCCGGCAAACCGGGCGGCGCCGGCCAGCGAGTTCGGAAATGCGAAGGTTGAAGTGAGATACAGTGGCGGCACGAGCGCACCATGGGCGTCGGGCGTCGCACCCTCGTGGATCGCCCGCGTGGAAAAGCCGGCTTCGCGTATCATAAGCATCTCCTTTATGGCAGGATAGCCCCGATCAACAAGGTATGTCCTTGCGTTCTTTGGCGCCAAATTACAGGATGTCGGCAGATTATGCCAATTTGTGGATATAACGATGGATCAGATTGATTACCGGATCCTGCGCCATCTTCAACGCGACGGCCGAGTTTCGAACAGCGATCTCGCATCAGCGATCGGCTTGTCCGAGTCACCGTGCCTACGGCGGGTGCGCAATCTCGAGAAGTCCGGCGTCATTGAGGGCTATGGGGCCAGGATTGATCGGCGCCGGATTGAGCTAGGTCTCACGGTGTTCGTCGGCGTCAAGGTGGAGCGGCATGGCGATGCGCAAGCCACGCGGTTCGAAACGTGGGCGACAGAGCAGCCGCAGATCCTGTCCTGCCATCTGGTATCGGGGGAGTATGATTTCCTGATGGAAGTCGTGGCGGGTTCCATCGCTGATTATGAAGATTTTCTGACGACATATTTGTGGGCCGCGCCTGACGTTCGAGATATCCGATCCACGTTCGTGATCCGGACTGCGAAAAGCGGCACACCGCTACCGATCCTGTAGGGTTAGCCAGCTGTCTGCGCTCCCTCCCTCACCGCGGCCTTCCTGACCCGTCCCAAAGGCTCCTGTTCATGAGTTCACGTCCTGGACTCTCGAGCGAAGCCCGGGGCTCGACGGCACGGAATCCGGGCGGTGGTGTCTGAACACGTCCGGCTGCCACCGCGGCCACCAGCTCCCCGAGCCCGGCGGAATGCTTGAAGCCGTGTCCGGAACAGGCGGATACGGCGATCACCTGCGGGGCTTCGGGCAGGCGGTCGACGATGAACTGGCCGTCGTCTGTGCTGGCATACAGGCAGGCGGCCGTCTTCAGCGCCGTCCGGCCCAGGCCGGACAAGCGGCCGTCGAGATGGTCGCGGAAGAGCGCTTCCGTCTCGAATGGAGCGATCTCCCGCTGCAGCTGGTCCGGCCCGGGGAGGATGGCGGTATATTGCTCATCCGCCACTTTGACGCCGCCTGCCTCAAGGCCGGGCGCCAGCGGAAACCCATAGATACTGTCCTCGGAAGTCTCCCCATGCGTCCAGATGAAAACCGGGCAGTGGTTCCGGTCGAACTGCTGCGGTCGGTCGGGCGGCAGCCAATGCAGAACCTGGCGCGCAATGCTGACCGCTGCCAGCGTGCCCGGCAGGAGCCCCGGGCTCCAGGCGCCCGCGGCGACGACCAGCTGGCCGGCTTCATAGGTTCCGGCAGCCGTATGCACCTGAACGCTGCCACCCTCGGCGGCGATCTTGTGCACCGGTTCGTCGAACCGCAGCGTGGCACCGAGCGCCTTTGCCTCACCCAGCTGGAGTTCGATGCAGCGTTCGGGAAACAGCATGCCGCCGCCGGGCTCGTAGTAGATGAGTTCGTCGCCTTGCAGCAGGAACTGCGGGAAACGGTGGCGGGTTTCGGCCGGCGACAAGACCTCGTGCGCGATGCCGAACCGGCGGGCAGCTGCGACCGTGCCCTTCACGAATTCGCGCCGGCCGTGGTGGATGCCGCTGCCCTCGGCCGACCCGATAATCAGGGCGCCGCAGCGATCGAACAGGACCGATTTCGTCCGGTCTTCCAGGTCCCGCCAGATCGCATTGCTGCGCTGCACCAGCGGCACAAGATGATCGCCTTCCCCGACAGCCTCACGCGTGATCCGGGTTTCGCCGTGACTGGAGCCCATGGCATGCGGCGGTCGGAACCGGTCAAATCCCAAGACGTTCATCCCGCCGCGCTGGAGCTGCCAAGCCGCCGCAGCACCCATCGCACCCAAGCCGATCACAATGACATCGGCATGCTTCGGCATGGGCATTCAGCGGGCCGGATGCTCGACGGAGCCAGTCAGCGACCGTCGCACATGCGCACGCAGGACGTCCATCGGCAGCGCGCCATGTCCGACAACCTCGTCGTGAAATCGGCGGATGTCGAACCCGCGCCCCGTGGCCGTCTCGATCTCCCTGCGCAGATCAGCGATCGCCGCGTATCCGGCGCCATAGGCGAGCGCTTGCGCCGGAATATCCGACGAGTAGCGCAGCAGCTCGGACTCGATCTCCTCGTCCGAGGAGAAAGTGTTGGCACGCATGAACGCCCGCGCCCGATCAATGGGCCATGCGTCCTGGTTCAGGCCGACATCGACGACCAGCCTCGAGAAGATGAAACTGTTGTTCATGAGCCGCCCCAGAAGGTCGATCGGATCGTTCAGCGCTCCCATCTCTCGCGCCAGATTCGAGGCATATTCCGCCCAGCCCTCGTTAAAGGCGGTGAAGCCGCCGGTGCGGCGGAATGCGGGGAGCGCCTCGTTTTCGGTCTGCAGCGCCAGATGGAAATGATGCCCGGGTACAAGCTCGTGGAAAATGAGGGCGCAGGCCGGAATCTGCGATCGGCTTTCCAGCTTGGACCCGTTGAAGTGATATTCCCCGTAAGGTTCCGCCGGCGTCGGCTGTTGATAGAAACCGAAGGTCAGGCCGGCTTCCTTCGCCGGGTCGAGACGCCGCGCGCGGTACGGCGCCTTCGGCATCCTGGAAAAAAATTGCGGCAGTTTCGGCTCGATTCCGGCGAGGCAGACCCGATATCGCTCCATGACCGCTTCGGGTGTCCTGGCCAGAAACCGGGGATTGCCATTGGCATAGCTGCGAAGACCCGCACGACCTCCCGGCACCTGCAATCTGGCGGAAAGGGCGTCGAGCTCCCGGTTGTTCTCGTCCAGCAGCCGCTGGCCGAGATCGCGCAGCGCCGCAGGCTCGATATCCATCGTCGTCGAGCGGCGGGCGAGAAGGCGATAATGGTCAAGCCCGCCGGGATATTGCCAAAGGCCGACGGTGTCGGGCGCCTGCGCCTGATATCGATCGTCGAACGAAGCGACCAGCGCGTCGATGGCAGGAAGGATGCGGGCGGCGCCTTCCTTTGCCAGAGACCGAAAGGCAGCGCGATCTTCGGGGGCAAGTCCAGCAAGCCTGCTGTCGGCCACGGCGCCCCAGCCATCAACCTGCGCGCGCAATCCCTGCAGGGCGGCGAGGCCTCGGGGAATCTGGCGCCTGGTCATGCGGATTCCCCGCGCCTCCTGGTCCCTCACCCGCACGCGCATGGCCTCGAATCGCGCCGCAACGGATGCAAGCAGGCTGAGATAGGCCTTGCGATCTTCCGATGACTTGAGTGGATTGCTCGCAAGCGCAGTTCCGATCGGTCCAAGCTCCGTCAGGCTGTAGGGCGCCGGAAAACCGAAGAGATAGGTCTGCGGCAACGTCTGGGCGTCGTTCAACAGCCAGCGCAGGGCTTCGGCTGTCAGCCGCTCTTCGGTGCCGAGCGATTGCAGCGGCACCACATCGAGCTCCCGCAGCAGCTCCCGCGCGAAGCCCGCCTCGGCTTCCAGATCGGCCAGACTGAGCGTGGGAATCCGGCGAACCCCCCGTCCCAGCGAAAGTTGGGCATGAACGTCGCGCTCGGCCTGCCGCTCGCCATAGCGGTCCGCGATGGCCTTCAGTTGCGCGGCAGCATCGTCTGCCGCGGCGACGGCCGGCTGCGCCGCCGCAAGAAGGACCGGAGCCACGAGGCGGAGGATGGGGATCATGCGCACGATCCTTGCCATTCAGGCACCGGCGTCCGCCCGCCGCCCAACAGTGCAGCGCGCTCCGCTTCAGGAACGGCGGTGATGGCTTGCCGCATGTTCCACCACAAAACCCCGCTGAGCACGACCCAGGCAGCGATGGTCAGCCATTCGACCGGGATAGACCCGCCGGATACGAGCCATGGCTGCACCAGCGCCACAAGCGTGATCGCAATCGCCGCCAGCAAGGCTGCCAGAATGACGGGCCGACCGCCCGGAACGCGGAACGCGGGAACCGTGTCGCTTTCGTCGCGCCGGCGTTTCAGGAGCGCCAGGCAGGTGACGATGTAGGTAACACCGAAACAGGCGGACGCGATATTGACCAGCGGAAGGACAAACCCCTTGCCCAGCAGCAATCCGAGAACCGATATCAAGGATACAAGGGCAAGCGCCACCCCCGGCACCCCCGTTCCCGCGTTGACCCGGCCGAGCGCGGCCGGCGACAACCGCGCCCGGCCAAGAGCAAAGTAAACCCGGGAGCCGGCCATCAGCAGGGCGTTCCACGCCGTGAGATTTCCAAGGATGGCCGTGACGAGGACCAGCTTGGCGACCACGGACGTGCCCATCGCTATTTCGAACGCCTGGGCGGCGGGCAGCTCCAGCGCCGCCAGCTGCGTCGGCGGCACGAGGGCGCTCACCGCGAGCACCAGGGCGATGTAGAAGACACCGGACGCCAGGATCGCAAACACCAGTGCACGCCCGACAACCGCCATGGAGGTGGCCGCTTCCTCGGTCGCAGTTGCAACGACGTTGAAGCCTCCATACCAGAAAGGCGCGGTCCCCAGAACGGCCAGCACCGCAATGAATTTCGCCGACGCAGTCGCGCCCGGGATCGGCGGATCGAGATTGGCAGGATCCGCATAGGCAAGGGCGACCAGCAGGAAGATCAGCATGAATCCAAGGCGAACATAGGTTGTCCACTGCTGGGCGGCGGCGCTGCCGCGCGCCCCCTGCACATTGAGCAGCCAGAGACCCAACGCACAGCCGAGCCCGATGAGGATGCCGCCAAGCCGCACCTCATGGCCCAGCAGGCGATACAGTTCCGGCCCTTGCAGCGCGGGAAACAGCAGCCCGACCAGTTGACCGATCGAGATCGCCTCGAAAGCGCAGGTCGCCGTGTAGATCAGCGCCAATGTCCACCCGGTTGCATAGGCGGCGCCGGACCCGCCCAGATCGAAGGCATAGACCAGTTCGCCGCCGGCCGCCGGCCGCCGCGCGGCCATTTCGGCATAACAGAGGGCGACCAGCAATACCGCGACTCCGCCGATGCTCAGGGCGATCGCAGTGCCGCCTGGCCCCGCGCGTGCGACCAGACTGCCAAGGACAACGATCCAGGCCACGCCGACGATGCAGCCGAATGCCAGCGCAAAATATTGCGGGCCCGAGATCGCGGGCGCGAGGCGGCCGGGGATGCTGCCCGCCACGGATGCAGTCGCGGTAGGCTTCATACTTGTCTGTCCCCTCCGCTCCTCATCCCATACACTAATGTATGCTGAGAGCACGTCAACTGCCTTGGCCAGCGGGTCAGATCGTGGAATACCCCTGCCCTGCCGAACGAGTCGCAAGGCGTCACTTCACTTCACGGCAATACCCCGAGCGTTCAAGACACCCTCACCGGACCTCAGTCCCGGAAGTCGGTCATGATCTCGTCATAGATGGGAAGCAGCTTGCGCCGTTGCGCGGGGGTTTCCCGCAGATTGAGGGCATAATAGCCAATCTGGTGAAAATAGACGACCCGTGCCCGGACCATTGCCCGTGTCGGCTCTTCGCCGGTGGCCAGGAACAGGCTCGTCAGCGCCGCGATCCGTGCATCGTCCGCCTGATGGACTTTCTCGGCGACCTTCGGGTCGACGCTGGCCCAATGCCGAACGGCCGTGTCCAGCACGGGATCGAAATCCTTCTCGTCCATCCACAGCCTTACCATCCGGCGAAACCGCTCGCGCGGCGTGCCGGCACGCTCGGCTGCTTTCAGAAACGGCCGCGTGTTGCGCTTCTCCCAGTCGACCAGCAGTTGGTCGAGCAGGTCTTGCCGGTTGCGAAACCGCCAATAGAAACCGCCCCTCGTCACCCCCAGACGTTCGGCCAGGGGCTTGATCTGGACCGACGCTATGCCGCCGGCGATCAGCATTTCCCGAGCCGCAGCGATCCAGTCGGCTTCGACAGCGCCCTGGCCCACGGTATCGGCCGCATGAACGCGACGGTTCCTGCCACCCCCCGCCGGTGCTGGCCCTCCCCCTGCCGCCGTCAACGTCACAGCGCCTGCATCTGCCAACAAACCGCTCCTATTTGCGCATCGTTCCCGCAGCGCGCCTTCGGTCTACACCAAATGGAAATCCGGCCAAAGGGCCGGGTCGTCGCGGACGATGCATACATGCATCATCCACCTTATCCCGACCTGCCGTATCTTGCCAAGGATGCCGATCCGGCCGGCGCAAGCTGGTGCCCTGCAACGCTGCGCCGGCTGCCCGGGCATGCGCCGACCAGGATGTCCCAGCCTCGGGATTGCGCGATACACAGATGTTTCGTATGCGGTAGCATGGGCTGGCCGACCGATACTGTCCTGCGCTTTTTAAGCCATGATTGGGCAGGCCTGGCAATTGCCGGTTCCTTGCTGGGTATCGCGATCCTTCTGCTCCGTCACCTCCGGCTCCCGGCCCTGCTGCTGAGCGGCGTGGCGCTTGTGCTCGCGGCCGGCGCAATCTCGCACATGGTTGCCGTTCGGCAGTTCCACGAGCGCCACCCCCCGCCCGGCCGTATCCTGGAGGTTCAGGGCATGACCATCCACTTGCTGGCGGAGGGACAGGGCCGCCCCACCATAATCATGTTCGGCGGCGGCCACGCAGCCGGGGCATCCCTGATGCACCTTCACCGCGCCCTTAGATCGGACCATCGGTCGATCCTGATCGATCGCCCCGCGACCGGATGGAGCGGACCTGCCCGGTTCCCGCTGTCGACCGCGCTGGAAGCCGATCTGATGTGGGCCGTGCTGGACAAGGCGGGCGAAAAGGGACCGTTCGTTCTGGCGGGACATTCCTTCGGCGGCCTGCTCGCCGCCAACATGGCCAGGCGCCGTCCTGCCAGCGTGCACGCGCTGGTTCTGCTCGACCCGACGCCTCCCGACGCAATCGTCTACGGCCCCTTGCTGGGAGACTTGTCGTCGCTTCGCCGGGAGCCCTTCCGGCGGGGACTTCTGGCGCTCTTCGGTGTCGACCATGACACGCTATTTCCACCTGACCCGGTGCCGCCAGCCTATCAGCGGATCGACAGGATCGTCGCCGGCCACCTCGGAGAGGCCGGCACCGTGATGAAGGCCCAGGCCGACCTGCCCCGCTCGCACATGGCGGCGGCGTCCATCTACCGGGAACTGTCCCCCGTTGGCATGGCCGAAGCCGGGTGGGACACGGCTCTCTTCGACGGAGAACTCGATGGCACCCCGGTTTATCTGGTGGCGCCGCAGACCCAGGTGGGAATAGAATTGCTGGCGGAGGTGCAGAACGCCGGCCAGGGCGAGGCGCTGCGGATGCAGCGCTTCTTCGCTGTGGTCCGCGAGCGTGCGATGGCCATGTCCAACCGTTCGACGCGCGTCGTCGCTCCTCCCGAGACCGGCCACAATTTCATCTACGAAGACCCGGGCTTCACGCTTGAAGCCATCAGGGCTGCAGCGCGTTGAAACAGCTGCCTTGGATCGCGGCGCTGCTTTTCATGGCAGCCGGGGCCAACGCCAGCGATCTGGCGCGGTGGCCGGGTCCGCACGGCGGCCTGCCGCCGGTCGACCGGGCCCGGCCGGAGACTTTTGCCACTGCCTATTCCGAAGCGATCGAGGTCTATGGTCGAGAGCTGGACGGCATTGCCCGCAACCCGGCAGTGCCGGATTTCAGCAACAGCGTGCAAGCGCTCGACCGGGCCGGACGCGACCTGCGCCGGCTCGATGCCATCCTGCAGATGTTCGCGACCGCGCGTGCCGACGATCGCTGGCGGGCGCTGCAACGGGATCTCGCGCCGCGCCGCGACGCGCTGGTCGCTCGGGCGCAGACCGATCCGGACCTGTTTGCGCGGGTAAACCGTGTGAAGGCTGCGTTGCCCGCCAGCGCTCCCGATGCAGAAGCCGCCCGCCTGGTCGAACTGACCCATCGCACGATGCAGCACGCCGGCGCCGGCCTCGATGATGCGAGCCGCAGCAGACTGGCCGCGATCGACGCAAGACTGGCGCGTCTGGAGGCGGAATTCGGCCAGAATCTGCAACGCGAGGACGCGGTGCAGCTGCTGGTCGTGCGCGACATCGCTCGCCTCGCCGGGCTGCCCGAAAGCGCGCGCGCGACAGCCGCCGAAACTGCAACAGCACGTGGCCATCCCGGCGCCCACGCCTTCCCGGTTGCGCGCCCGGTCGTCTGGACCATCCTCACCCATGCGCAAGACCGGGCGCTACGCCGCGAACTCTGGTCGATGTGGATGGGCCGGGGTGCAAATCCGGGCCCCTTCGACAACCGCCCGGTGACGGCGGCCATCCTCGCTGCCCGCCAGGAAAAGGCCGCCCTGCTGGGATACCCCAGCCATGGGCATCGAGTGCTCGCGGCCCGGATGATATCGACCCCGGCGCGCGCGCAGGCTTTGACGGAGAGCGTCTGGCGCGCGGTGCTTGACGCCGAGCCCGGCCGATCGGTGGACCTGGAACGGCTCGCGGCAGCCGACGGCATCGACGCGCTCAAGCCCTGGGATCGCCTCTATTATCTCGACAAGCTTGCAAAGGCGCGGTTCGGCTTCGAGCCGGCCGAACTCGCCGACTATTTCCCGCTCGAAGGCATTCGGGACGCGATGTTCGCCGCCGCGAACGACAGCTACGGCTACAGCTTCGAGCCGATGCCGGGCGTCCCCACCCTCGATCCCGATGTCGCAGTCTATCTTGTCCGGCTCGACAAGCAGCCGGCCGGGATTGTCTATCTCGACCTGAAGCCGCGGCCGGGCAAGCAGCCCGGCTCCTGGACGGCAGAATTTCGCCGCGCCGCCGACGGCGAAGCCGGCGAACTGCCGGTGGTGGGCATGTACTCCAGCCCTCCGGCCGGGCCCCCGGGGCAGGCCATGCTGTTGCCGTACGACTATGCCAATGTGCTGTTTCATGAATTCGGCCATGTGCTGCATATGCTTGCGAGCAAGGCGCGGTTTCGTGGGACCGGCAGCCTCGCCGTGCCCTGGGACTTCGTCGAGGTGCCGTCTCTGCTGAACGAGCGCTGGCTGCTGACCGACCGCACGCTCGATCGACTGCCACACCACCGGACGGGCCAGGCGATGCCAGTGGCGCTGCGCGAGAAGCTCCGCGCGTGGCGGCGCGAAGAGCGCGTCTTCAGCGTGAATGCCGAGTATCTCGCGACCGCGCTTGTCGACCAGCATCTGCATCTCGCAGCTGCCAGGGGTCCGGTCGATGTCGTGGCGGTGGAGCGGGAGACGCTTGCCCGCTACGGCATGCCCGGCTCCATCGACCCGATGATGCGGGCGACCCATGCCGTCCATACATTCTCGCATTATGGCGCCGGGGTTCACACCTATCTCTGGTCGGACATGCTTGCCGCTGACCTCGCACAATCGTTCGAAAGGGCGGAAGCCGGCTTTCACGACCCCGCCATCGGCGGCCGCTATCACGCGCTCATCCTGTCGCGCGGCGCCGTGGTGCCGGTCGAAGACGCCGTCCGCGCCTTCCTGGGGCGCCAGCCGGACGAGGGTGCGCTGCTGCGGCGCTTCGGCCTGATCGGCCCCGCTTCATGAACGTAACGGACGGCCTGTGAAACCGCATGACCTGGTACCGCTGACGAACTGGTGCGAACTGCCCCCGGAGGCGATGGCGGCCGAGGCCGTGGCATGTCTCGAACGCATGAAGAAGCGCCACATGCGATCGGCAATGTTTGCGGCGACTTCCGCCCTCCTGCTGTGCGCCGACGTATCGGTGGCACAGCAGCCGGTGCGAATTCGAGCGCCGCTCGTCGACAATTACACGCTGCACTTCAACGTCCCGCCCGAAGTCCTGTGGGCGGAGCTCAAGGCCATGTATGTGAAGGGTGACAAATTCACCGCGCAGGGCTTCACGGTAAAGCCCCTGGACGACCCGGGCGCTATCCTCGGCGGGACCCGCATCGTCCGCACACTTCCCAATGGAAAGGTCGAGGAGCGGGTGGCTCGCTTCACCCGCATCGACGACGGGGAACGCTTCCTTGCCCTCCAGGTCAGCTATTCCGAAGGGATCGTCGGCAATGTCAGCTATCAGGCAAGGCCGGCCGGCAGGGGATCCGATTTCCAGCTGATCGCGCACATGGAACAGGACATTGTCTTGAACGCGCGCGAAAGCGCCAGCCGCGAGGCGATTGCAGACAAGGTCGAGGCGGTCCTCCAGGGGCATCATCGCGAACTGGCGCAATATTGGGAAGGCGAAAAGGCGCGGATGGAGGCTGCCAGATAAGGCAGCCGCGCTTTGCCGGCCAGACTCCGCCGGCAACTGCCGCGCGGTCTTCAGAAGCGGAACGCGGCTCCCACCCCCAGCGTCCGCGGACGCGGGCGTGCGCCTTCTGCCGTCTGGATCACGCCGCCGGCATAGACCGCCTCGAAATTGTCGGTCAGATTCTGCCCGAAGGCGTAGATCTGCAGGCCGCCGAATTCCACGCCCAGTCGCGCATTCACAGTCTCGCGGGAGTTGACGCGGATCTGCCCCGGAAAGGCCCGGCCGTCGCGCTGCACGATGGGCAAGGTGTCCAGCAGCCGCAGAGTGCTGACGAAGCTGTCGCTGAAGCCCAGATCCACCCGACCGAACATGGTCGCCGTGTCGGAAATCGGCCGCCGATAGTCGAGCGAGGTCGAGATCGTCCACCGTGGCCGGTTGTCCAGCGGATCGCCGGGCAGAACCGCAAGGCTCTCGGTCTTGTATTTGACATCATTGAATCCAATGGTGATCGCACCGACGAAATTCTCGATCGGCGTGACCGTCAGGCCAAGATCCACACCGAACCCCTGCGCCCGGCCGGAATTGATCGTCCGGCCCTGCTGGGGTTGGTTGTTCGTGGGCAGCAGGATGCTCTGGATGTCCTGATAATCGTTGTAATAGACGGCGAAATCAACGGTCAGCGTGCGACCGAGCAGCTCCTGCTTGGCACCGACCTCATAGCTCCACAGCTTCTCGGGTTCAAAAAATTCCTCGCCCGGCAACACCAGATCCGGGTCGTTGAAACCCCCGGAGCGGAAGCCCTTTGCGACGTTGGCATAGATGTTGCCTGCGCCCGTGTCGTAGGAGATATTGAACCTCGGGTTGAAGGTGCGGAAGGTTCGGAATTCGGTATTGTTGTTGTTGCTCCGCCGGTTCTGAAAATAGCGGCCCCCCGCGAGCAGCGTGAAGCGCTCGGCAAAACGATAACTGCCCTCGCCATAAAAAGACCAGACGCGCGACGTGGCAAGATCGGTAAACGGCGTGCTGTCGGGGAACGGCGCGGTGGAAAAGCCGCTGCGGATACGGTCATCCGTGTAAAGGCCGCCAAGGAGCCAGTTAAACGGGCCCTCGCCCTGCGACACAAGCCGGAACTCTTGGGTCCAGCGGCGGACCTGTCCCACGCTGCGGCTTTTGCTTGAAAGCGGCAGCAAGGCGCCGCCGGGAAGGGGGAATGCGAAAGGAAAGAAATTGTCGGAGCTGTTATCGATGTCGAGAAAGCCGGTCGAGCTTGTGAGCGTAGCGAAGTCCAGATCGAAATTGATCACCGCATTGCCGAAGTGATAGGTGTTGCGCGCCGGCATCGGGATCGCATCCGGATAGAAATAGCTGCCGTCGTCCCGGGCGTAGTTGCCGTCGTCCTGCCGGCTGTCCTGATAGAGATAGACCAGCGAGCCGTCGAAGACTTCCCCGCTGTCGTAAAGCAGGGAGCCGCGCAAGGTCTTGAATCGGCCGTTGTTGGCCGCGTTGCCCAGACCGGTCGTCACCCAGCCCCCGTTTTCCTCATAGGCGCCGGCGATCCGTGCCGCCAGCTTGCCGGGCACCAGCGGAACGCTGGCCGCTCCCTCCACCAGCCATGCGGTGCCACCGTTGCGCTGAACGTCGCCAACCTGCGCATTGACACGACCCGTCGCATTGTCGAGGTCGGGCTTGGCGGTGATGTACCGCACGGTGCCCCCCATCGAGCCTTCGCCGTAAAGCGTTGCCTGCGGCCCACGCAGAACCTCGATTCGCTCCAGATCGATCGCCCGGACGCTGATGCCCGAACCCACCGCGCCGGGGTTCACATTCACTTCGTCGATGTAGACCGCGACCGTCGGCAGGCCGACCTGCTGCGACACACCGCGCAGCTGCAGACGCTCCGAACCGGTCGTCGTCTCCACGATCCAGAGGCCCGGGATCGATGTCTGCAAGTCGGAAAGACGTTGCACGCCGCGGTCCTGGAGTTGTTCGCCGGAGACGGCCGACACGGCCAGTGGCACGTCTAGCAGACGCTGTTCGCGGCGTTGGGCCGTTACCACGATATCGCCGGGGTTTGCGGTCGCCGCGCTGTCCACCTGGCCCGCCAGGGCTGGTGCCGCCAGCATTGCCCAACTGGCGATTCCCAGGCGAAAAGACATATCTGCATTTGGCCGCATCGCGATCCTCCCCTTTGCATCAAGGAGTGTGGCACCTCGGTGGCGGCAATTCAAGATACATTTGTGTATCGCGAAGGCTGAAAAATATCCATCATCTTCGGCCGATCGGACGCGGCGGGATCGCCGGTTTGTCACCAAGCGAGACGGCTTTACCCGAAGCTTCAGGTGGAATACATCTGTGTATTCCGGCTTAAAAGTTGAGGAGGATCGCCATGGAAATTGTGCGCTCGCGCGTCTGGTGCCGCATTGCCTCGGCCGGCATGCTCCTTGCGCTTCTTGCAGCCACGCCAGGTCACGCTGTGGTGCCAGAACCTGTCAACGGGGCAACCCCGATCATGGCGCCTTTTGCAGATCACGTAGAGCTGAAGATCGAACAGCCTGCAGCCGTCGTATGGGCGCATCTGAAGCGGCTTTACGTCGACGGTGAGCGTTCCCGCCAATATGGCTATGCCGTCAGCCCGCTGAATAATGCTGCTGATGCGCCCTTCGGAGGCACCCTCGCCCAACAGCCCTCCAAGACGGAACGCCCGCAGGTGCGAACCCGGGTTGCTTCGATCGACGAAGGCGCCATGCTGCTCGCGCTCGTCATCGATCTGGAAAATCCAGCGCCGATCCACGTAATTCACCAGGTGCTGCCCGATGGTGCCGCGGCGTCCCGCTATCAGTCGATCGTGCAGACGCTCTGGCCGGTCAAACCGGAGGTGGGCCGCACGCTTGACCGGAACGAAGTGGCGCGACGCATGCGCGCCACGATCGACGAGCACAACCGCGAAATGCGGGCGATCCTCGAACGCGAAAAGGCGGTGATCGAAGCATCCGGCCGCTGAAGCTCGGCGGCTTTCGAAAGCCTGTCAATTCCGAAAGTCCGCCAGCTAAATCATCGAAAGCGCTTGGTGACCCCTACGGGACTCGAACCCGTGTTTTCGCCGTGAAAGGGCGACGTCCTAGACCGCTAGACGAAGGGGCCCCCCGTTGCGCAATCGAGGCGCGGGCGGCGTTGCGGAGGCGGCGGATTACCCGGCGAGCGCCGCGTCGTCAAGTTGCAGCTGCGCCCGCACCCGCCCCTGCCATTCGTCGGCGCTCACCCGCCCCGCCAGGTACATCGGCGCGCTGCCCGCCGCCATCATCATCTGCCCCAGCTCGCCCTCCAGCGCCCGGAACGCAATCCCTTCCACCCGTCCGCCGTCGGGCCCCGCCGCCACGAAGCGCAGATGCGTCTTCGGCTCGGTCCGGCCCACCGGCTCGCATTTCAACAGCCGCACCGGGCCCACCGCCACCCGCGGGCTCGGCCAGCCCTGTCCATAGGGCCCGCACGCCGCCAGCGCCGCCGCCAGATCGGGCGTCACCGCCCCCGGCGCCACCGCCAGGTCGACACTCAGGCTGCGCTCCGTGCCCGCCGCCGCGACGGCCCCGGCCAGCCGCTCCGAAAGCCAGGCTGCGAATGCGTCCACCCCGCCCGCCGGCACCGTCACGCCGCACGCCATCGCATGCCCGCCGCCTTCGCTCACCAGCCCCAGCGCCTTCGCCGCCAGCACCGCCGCGCCCAGATCGACGCCCGCCACCGATCGCCCGGATCCCTTCGCCACCCCGTCCTCGCCCAGCGCCAGCACCAGCGCCGGCCGGCCCAGCCGCTCCTTCACCCGCGCTGCCACAATCCCCACCACGCCCGGATGCCAACCAACACCCGCCACCACCGCAACCGGGCTGTTGCCCTGCGTCGCCGTGGCCAGCGCCAGCGCCTCGGTCGTCACCGCTGCCTCGATCGAGCGCCGTTCCTGGTTCAGCCGGTCCAGTTCGGCGGCAATCCCGCCCGCCTCGTCCACGCACTCGCTTGCCAGCAGCCGCACGCCCAGATCGGCCTGCCCCACCCGGCCCCCTGCATTGATCCGGGGCCCGAACTGAAACCCCAGGTCGTCGCAGCGCGGTGCCTGCCCCAGCCGCGCGATATCGGCCAGCGCCGTCAGCCCGACCGACTGGCGCAGCGCCATGCGCCGCAGCCCCAGCGCCACGAACGCCCGGTTCAGCCCGGTCAGCGGCACCACGTCCGCCACGGTGCCCAGCGCCACGATATCCAGCCACGGCGCCAGGTTCGGCTCGGCCCGGCCTGCGAACCACCCCCGCCCGCGCAGCTCGCGGTTCAGCGCCACGCCCACCAGGAACGCCAGCCCCGCCGTGCACAGCGATCCGAACACCGCCGCGTCCGCCGCCTCGTCCAGCCGGTTCGGGTTCACGATCCCCAAGGCCGGGGGCAGCTCGGTCGAGGCCTTGTGATGGTCCACCACCACCAGGTCCAGCCCGGCATCGCGCGCCGCCTGCAACGGCCCGAACGCCTGCGTCCCGCAATCCAGCAACACCACCAGCTGCGCACCCGCCTTCTGCAACTCCAGCAGCGCGGCTGCCGACGGGCCATAGCCTTCCAGGATGCGGTCCGGGATATAGGGCATGGCATCCGCCCCCAGCGCCCGCAGGTGCCGCCACAGGAACGCCGCAGAGGTCGCCCCGTCCACGTCGTAATCCGCGAACAGCACGATCCGCTCGCCCGCGACCACCGCATCGGCCAGCCGCCCCGCCACCACGTCCATGTCGCGAAAGATCGAAGGATCGGGCAACCAGTCCTTCAGGACCGGCCGCAGCGTCCGCACCACATCTGAAGGCGCACAGCCCCGGCTCAGCAGCAGCTGCGCCGCCAGATCGTCCACCCCCAGCCGGTCCGCCACCCCCAGCGCCAGCGGGGCAGAGCGCCAGACCCAGGCCCGGCCGGTCGCCGAGTTCGATATGTTGAAGACGGGCTCGATCATCGGCGCCGATCAGGTCGGCGCCGGCGCAACCCCTGTCAAGGCCGGGCCCATCGCTTCCTCCAACACCGGCCGATCCTGGTGGCACACGCGCAACCCCGGCCTATCCAGGGCAGGGCAACGGCCCGCAGCCGACGGGGTTAGCGCGGCCCCCGCTACGCCGGCAGCGGCGCAGGGCCGGGCCCGCCCCCTTGGCCCCACGCGCGCCTGGGGCCTTCCTCATCGCGCCGAACTAAGCAGGATCGCTGCTCCGGTCGCTCTTCACCCGGCGCACCGTGCCGCTGCTCGCCCGCATCACGATGCTCTCCGTCGTGATCCGCCCCGTCTTGTATCGCCGCACCCCTTCCAGCAGCGATCCATCCGTCACCCCGGTCGCGGCAAAGATCACGTCGCCCTTGGCCAGATCCTCCAGGCTGTAGATGCGGTCCAGGTCGGTGATCCCGATCTTGCGCGCCCGGCCCTTCTCGTCCTCGTTGCGGAAGATCAGCCGCCCCTGGAACTGTCCGCCCACGCACCTGAGCGCGGCCGCCGCCAGCACGCCTTCCGGCGCCCCGCCCGATCCCAGATAGATGTCGATCGTCGTCTCCGGGTTGGTCACCGCGATCACGCCCGCCACGTCGCCGTCAGGGATCAGGTGGATGCCGCAGCCCAGCCCGCGCAGCTCGCGGATCAGCCCCTCGTGCCGCGGCCGGTCCAGCACGCAGGCGATGATGTCGCCCGCGCGCACGCCCTTCGCCTCGGCCAGCGCCGTCACATTCTGCGTCGCGGTCTTCGTCAGGCTCACGATCCCGTCGGGATAGCCCGGGCCGATCGCCAGCTTGTCCATATAGGTGTCGGGCGCGTGCAGCAGCCCGCCCTCCTCGGCGATCGCCAGCACGGCCAGCGCATTCGGCCCGGCTTTCGCCGTGATCGTCGTCCCCTCCAGCGGGTCCAGCGCGATGTCGATCTTCGGGCCGGTCCCGATGGCGGACCCCACCTTCTCGCCGATGAACAGCATCGGCGCCTCGTCGCGCTCGCCCTCCCCGATCACCACCGTCCCGTCGAACGCCAGCTTGTTCAAGGCATCGCGCATCGCCGACACCGCGGCCGCATCGGCCGCCTTCTCGTCGCCGCGGCCCACCATCCGGCTCGCGGCGATCGCGGCATATTCCGTCACCCGCACCATCTCCAGCACGAGCACCCGGTCCAGCACCTGGCTTGGTGTGAGGCCGGCGCGATAAGCGCCGGCGGGGCTGGGCGTCGGCAACGAACGGTCTGTCATTGTGGTCCCTTAAACTCAGCTGTCTTCCGACAAAATCGGCATGAACAACGGCGCACTCCGCGCCGAAGGCAGCGCCGCCATCGCCCCCAGCGCCGCCCGCACGGAGGCTTCCGCCGTCTCGTGCGTCACCATCACCACCAGTGCAACCCCGTCGGCATCCCCCGCCGGCTGGATCAGGCTCTCGATCGAGACCCCGGCATCGCGCAACGCCGCCGTCAGGTCCGCCAGCACCCCCGGCCGGTCGTCCACCGTCAGCCGCAGATAATAGCGCCCTACGCGTTGCGCCCGCCCGGCCGGCTCCAGCCGCGCCAGCTGCAACGCCGGCATCGCAAACGCCGGCCCCGCCTCGCCCCGCGCGATGTCGATCAGATCGGCCACCACCGCGCTCGCGGTCGGCCCCTCGCCCGCCCCGCGTCCGGAAAACAGCAGCCGTCCCATGAAATTGCCCTCGGCCACCACCGCGTTCAACGGCCCCTCGATCGAGGCCAGCGGATGCGCGCACGGCACCAGGCACGGATGCACACGCTGCAACAACGTCTCGCCCGAAATCTCGGCCAGCCCCACCAGCCGCACCTTGAATCCCAAGGCCGCCGCCTGCCGCAGATCGGCCAGCCGGATATCGCGAATGCCCGCCACCTCCACCGCATCGAAATCCGGCCGCGACCCGAACGACAGGCTCGCCAGGATCGACAGCTTGTGCGCCGCATCCACCCCGTCGATGTCGAAACTGGGATCGGCCTCGGCAAAGCCCAATCTCTGCGCTTCCGCCAGCACATCGGCGAACTCGTGGCCACCCTTCTCCATCCGGGTCAGGATGTAATTGCAGGTGCCGTTCAAGATCCCGTAAACCCGGCTCAGCTCGTTCGCCGCCGCCCCCTCGCGCAGACCCTTGATGACGGGAATCCCCCCCGCCACCGCCGCCTCGAACTTCAACGGAGTCCCCGCCAGCTCCGCCATCTCCGCCAGCAGCAACCCATGATGCGCCAGCATCGCCTTGTTCGCCGTCACAAAGGGTTTGCGCGCCGTCAACGCCGCCTTGGCCAAGGTCAAGGCAGGCCCATCCGCCCCCCCCACCAGCTCGACCACTACATCCACATCGTCCCGCGCCGCCAACTCGGTCGCATCGTCCACCCAGTGAAACCGCCCCAGCTCCACCCCCCGAGCCCGAGCCCGATCCCGCGCCGAAACCGCCGTCACCACAATCGGCCGCCCCGCCCGCCGCGCTATCAACGCCGCATTGGCATCCAACAGCTTCACCACCCCCGCACCCACAGTGCCAAGGCCAGCCAGCCCAATCCGCAACGTCTGAGACATGAGGCTGCCTTAGCGACGCACCTTGTCCGGCGAAAGGGGGGCTAGGTTTGAAGGAGACGAAGCCTCCGGCGGGCAGGGCTCTGCCCTGCACTCCGCAGGAGCCTGTGGCCCCTGCACCCACATTCTTCGGCACCTCGCCCGGCGCGTTGTCCTATAGATGAGCTTCATTGCGCCTTCGGCGCGATGTCCGCTAACACCCTTCATTGCTGCCGCTCGAGACTTGCGACGCACCCATTGTTAGCTGCCGTCTATTCAGATCAATTGCCAACGGAAGGTTTTCGTGGTTTTCAGACCGGGAAGAGGCCAAGCCGACGGATCCCCGAGGCTCAAGTCACGCCGCTTTTGCAGAGAAAGCCAGTATGGACCTGAAAACCATGCAGGCGTTCTGACAACTCTACCAGAGTGTGCAAGTTTGCCCTCCTGTTCTTTACGCCCGATTTACAATCGATGACATCTGCGGCGCGCTCCTCGAACCCATCGCATTCGACCAACCCGTTCGAGCCGATCGAGCGCGTCACAAACCGGCTGGTTGGGGCAGCGTTTTCGCCGCATCGGCACGATACTTACACCGTCGCGTTGACTACGTCCGGGGTGCAAGCGTTCAACTATCGTGGGGCGTTGCGATATTCGCTGCCGGGGCAGGTGCTAGTCCTCCATCCCGAAGAAATACACGATGGACACTGCTGCGATGAGGCTGGTTTCAGCTACAGAGCAGCCTATGTTCCGCCCGCTCATCTCCGAGCAGCGCTTGGAAGCGCGGAATTGCCGTTTGTCGTCAATGGTGTATCGACGAATCCCGTCTTGATCACGGCGGCCGTGAATATGGTCAATAACGGCACCGACGAAGAGGATTCCGGTGCTTTTTATGAAGATGCGCTCTACGATCTGGCGCAAGCGATGAACCACGTGGCGGGCAAGGCTGCAACGGTAAGGACCGCCGACCGACCAGCCGTGATGCGGGCGCGCGAATTTCTCGAATCCACCGTCGTCCTCGGTGCGCGACTGGATGAACTTGAAAAAGCTTCTGGCTGTGACCGGTGGCAGCTTTCGCGAGATTTCCGGGCATTGCTTGGTACCAGCCCCTATCGCTATCTGCAGCACAGGCGGGTCGATCTCGCCAAGCGCCTCTTGCGGGAAGGCGCAAAGCTGGCCGATGCTGCTCATGGCGCTGGCTTTGCGGATCAGAGCCATTTTGGTCGAACGTTCCGCAACACAATTGGACTGACGCCGAAGGAGTGGCTTCGTTCGGACTTGTTCCGCACGATCATTCTATAGCGCTCTTCAGAGAGCGGGTAGCCCATGCGACATGACACAGATCATCTTTTCCGAAGAAACGCCGAAGGGTTGGCTACCGCCGAGTATCGCCGCCCCCTTTATTTGCATTTTCCTCGTCGCCGTCAGCAGCTTGCCATTTGATTTTCTATTTGAATATCTGGGCTTGGCTGACGCCAAGGGAGCGCCGGCGGGGCCGCTGGCCCTCTGCCTCTTTCTGGCTTCGTTCATCGCCAATGGACTTATGGTATTTGCCTGGGTGCACTGGATCGAAAAACGAAGCCTCACAAGCGTTGGACTTGGCGGATCGCAACGGTTCAGAAAATTCCTTATCGGGCTGGCTATAGGCATAGCCATGATGGGTGCAATCGTGGCTGTGATAACGCTTTCCGGCGGATACCGTGCAGGTGGTTTCGCCCCAGCCTTTGCCAGCCCGGTCGCACTGGGCTGGATCGCCCTGTTCCTCGTCTGCTTTGCTTTGCAATCGAGCGTGGAGGAGTTCGTTTTTCGCGGCTGGTTGTTTTCAACGATCATGCGGCGCTGGAACACGACCGCCGCATTCGCACTGACATCCGCCACTTTTACCTTTCTTCACTTCTCTCCCCGACAACCGCTGTTGATGACGGCCATGACATTCGCCTTTTCAATTTTCGCCTGCGCTTGGGCCTATCGTTCAAATAGTATCTGGGGCGTGATGGGCTGGCATACGGGCTGGAACTGGTTTGCGGGCACCGGCTTCGATGTGCAGATTACGGGTCTCGAGACCTATGTACCTGCACTGGTCGTAGACTTGATGCCTGTAGGGCCGGCCTATCTCAATGGTGCTGGGGAAGGGCCGGAAGGGAGTATATACGCGCTCGCCCTCCTCTCTGCAGCGAGCCTCAGCCTTCTATTGGCTACAAAGCCGCGCGAACAAGAAGGAAGCGATCCACCACATTCAGGACAGCAACCCTAGAGGCTCTCGAAAGGTCAACTATCGGGGTGCAGGGGACACAGTCCCCTGCCAAGGTGAGCCGCCAGGCGGCCCACCGGGCCAACGGGCAGCGCCCCTCCGAACGTCAGCTCAGAAGCTAGCCTGACTCGGCGTATTCACCCCCATGCTCTGCAGATACCGCCGCACGTTCCGCGCCGCCTGCCGCAGCCTTTGCTCATTCTCCACCATCGCGATCCGGACGAACCCCTCGCCTTCCTCGCCGTAACCCACGCCCGGAGCGACAGCGACGCCGGCGTGGGTCAGCAGCTGCTTGGAAAACTCCAGACTCCCCAAATGCGTCAGCGCCGGCGGCAGCGGCGCCCAGGCGAACATGCTGGCGCGCGGCGGCGGGATATCCCACCCGGCGCGGCCGAAGCTTTCCACCAGCACGTCGCGGCGCTTGTGATAGAGCGCGCGGTTCGCTTCCACGATGTCCTGCGGCCCGTTCAGCGCCGCGCACACCGCCGCCTGCACCGGCGTGAAGGCGCCGTAATCCAGATAGCTTTTCACCCGCGTCATCGCCGCGATCAGCCGCTTGTTGCCCACCGCAAAGCCCACCCGCCAGCCGGCCATCGAATAGGTCTTGGACAGCGACGTGAACTCGATCGCCACGTCCTTGGCGCCGGGCACCTGCAAAATCGAAACCGTCGGCTTGCCGTCGAAATAAAGCTCGGAATAGGCGAGGTCGGAGATCACCCACAGCTGGTTCGCCCGCGCCCAGTCCACCAGCCGCTCATAGAAGGGCAGCTCCACCGTCTCGGCGGTCGGGTTCGACGGATAGTTCACCACCAGCACCGAGGGCCTTGGCACGGTGAACTTCATCGCCCGGTCCAGGCTCTCGAAATACTGCTCGTCGGGCGTCGTCGGCACCGCGCGGATGGTGGCGCCGGCGATGATGAAGCCGAAGGTGTGAATCGGGTAGCTCGGGTTGGGCGCCAGCACCACGTCGCCGGGCGCCGTGATCGCCGTCGCCAGGCTCGCCAGCCCCTCCTTCGATCCCATCGTCACCACGACTTCGCCGTCAGGGTCCACCTCCACCCCGAACCGCCGCGCATAGTATCCGGCCTGCGCCTTCCGCAGCCCCGGAATCCCCTTCGATGCCGAATAGCCATGCGCGTCCGGCTTCGCCGCCACTTCGGCCAGCTTGGCGATCACATGCGGCGGCGGCGGCAGGTCCGGGTTGCCCATTCCCAGGTCGATGATGTCCTCGCCACCGGCGCGCGCGCGGGCCCGCATGTCGTTCACCTCCGCGATCACATAGGGCGGCAGGCGGCGGATGCGATAGAAATCGTCGTTCATCGAAAAGGTCCAGTCTTCGGGCCAGTTTCCAGGGCACGTCTGGCGACAATCGCGCCATGGCCCAAGCGTCAGGAAAAGGCGAGCCCGGAACCCCGGGCCGCCCGTCCTTCGAAGACCGGCATCCGGGGCGGGCCGCCCCGGAAAGGGCGGCTAGGCTGCCGGTGCCTTCGTCGCGGTGGACTTGCCTTCGCGCCGCAGGTCCGAACGCTGGATGCAGCGGTCGGTCACCTTGGCCGAGCAGAAGGGCAGGCCGCTCTCGGCATGCGCCGGGCCGGCAGGCGCCGCCGGTGCCATGGTTTCCGCTGCTGGCGTCTGCGCCAACGCCGGCATAGCCAGAACCGCTGCTGCCCCGATCGCAAGAAGAACCGTCTTCATGAAACCTGCTCCCGTCTGCGCCGAGTCCCATGCGCCCGGCACGCCACATTAACGCAGCATTCCGGCCCCGCCAACCCGCCGCTGTCGCGCCTTGTTGGCTCCCGCGCTTTGGTGCAGAACCACCCCCGGGGAGAAGACGCGATGCCCAAAAGCCAGAATGGCGGCCCGAACAATCCGCAACCACCCGCACCCGACGCCGTCGAAAGCTTCGAGCGCATGACCGAAGTCGCCGGCCGCGCCCAGCAGATGATGCTCGAATTCTGGACCGGCGAAGGCGCCAAGCTCGCCTCCCGCCCTCCAGAGGGTATGGAATCCGCCGCCCGCATGGCCGACATGTGGGCCGATTGGGCCCGCGCCTGGTCCGGCGCCGATCCCGCGAAGCTGGTGCGCCTCACCGGCGACTACTGGACGGACGCCATGAAGCTCTGGTCCGGAATACTCACCGGCGACACCGCCACCCTCCCGGCCAGCACCTCCACCGACGACAAGCGCTTCCGCCACCAGGCCTGGAGCGAAAACCCGGTGTTCGACATGGTGAAGCGGAGCTACCTGCTCGCCAGCCACTATCTCACCGAATCGGTCGGCGCGTTCGAGGGCCTGTCCGACGAGGACCGCGGCCGAATGAAGTTCCAGGCAAAACAGCTGGTCGACGCGATGAGCCCGGCCAATTTCGCCGCGCTCAACCCCGAAGTCATCGCAGAGGCCCAGGCCAGCAACGGCGAAAGCCTGGTCGCCGGCCTCTCCAACATGCTGGACGACCTGAAGCGCGGCAAGCTCACC